>CANJIM010000021.1 GCA_947474495.1 Rhodospirillaceae bacterium | reverse complement strand
CGCTCGCCGTGCCGCCTTGCGCCAGTACGATCTCTGCCTCGCGCAGCTTGCCGATGATCTCTTCAGGCCCGTGTCTCTTGCCCATTTTCTCTCTCCTTCAGGGTCCACACTAAAATAGTCGATGGACCACTCTGAAGGGGGCAGATCAGGGCCGTATCCGCTGACCGGACGGCCCGCCGCGACCCCGAAGCTCTAGAGCGGCGACGGACTTACGGCCCGGTCACCGCAGAGGTCAGCGCGGTCGACACGTTGGTGAACATGGTGGTCAACGAAGTGCCCATGGCCTGAAGCGCGCCGATGGCGGCAACCGACACGAGCGCGGCGATGAGACCATATTCGATGGCCGTGGCGCCGGATTCATCGGCAATCAAATTACGCAGGTTGGTGATCAGCATGTGTTGTCTCCTCCAAAAAGATGGGATCGCAGTGAGGCAATCTTTGCGCTGCCGCTCTTAATGGATAGTAAAGATCAAAGAAATACTTTTGAGTTTCGAAAATAAATGACAGCATAAAGCGGAGTATTTTCGATAATTCTAAGAATATAAAATCACTATGACTTCAGTATTTTTGACGAATACAAAATTCATTTTTCTAAAATGCATGAGATAAGGTCGCCAGCTACGGTGGCATATGCTGATCTTGCTATTATCTATGGCATTTTATGCAAGCGGCGCGTTTTACCAGCGCCGGCGGCGCGATAGATAAAATACGCGTTTTACTTGGTCTATTCTTCACGGCTTGGTAAGGCGTCTTTGGCATCTTTTGGCGAGACGGTTCCTTTGTTCGCGCATGAAGAGCAACGCCATGACCCGATTTATCACGCACATCTTCTGGCGCACGCTGCGCCGCGGCCTCGACGCGATCGCGCGCGACAAGCGCGGCGGGGTTGCTGTGTTCCTCGCCACCGCCATCGTGCCGCTCGTCGGCTTCCTCGGCCTCGCCGTCGATACCACACGCGGTTATCTCGTGAAGTCGCGCCTATCGCAGGCGCTCGATGCCGCCGGCCTCGCTGGCGGGCGTGTCATCTTCTCCGCCAGCCGCGACGCCGATATTCAGATGTATTTCTCGGCGAATTTTCCGGCCAACTACATGGGCGCGACGATCACCGGCCCCTTCCTCGTACCCGCCGGCACCAACAACGAAAAACTGACGCTGACGGCGAGCGCCGTGATCGGCACCACTTTCCTGCGCGTGCTCGGCATCGAAACGATGACCGTCAATTCCGAGGTCGAGGTGACACGCGAGCAACAATTGCTCGACGTGGTGCTCGCCATCGACGTTTCGGGCTCCATGGGCAGTTCGGCTGGCGGTGGCCAAACGCGTATCCAAGCTGCCCGTTCGGCCGCCAATACCCTGGTCGGCATTCTGTTCGGCGATGCCGCGTCGAGCACCCTGCTCAATATCGGCCTCGTGCCGTGGAACAGTAAGGTCAACGTGACGCGCAACGGTACGACGTTCAATTCCGCGCTGACGACGTTTCAAACGGTTCCCACGTTCAAAAATCCGCTGACCGGCGTCAGCCAGACTCGGCTCTATTATGCCAACAACTCGCCGGTGCCGCTCCTCAGCGCACCGCCGAGCGGCTGGAGAGGCTGCGTCTACGACCGCTACAAGAATGATGCCAATACGACCAACGACGGAGACATCGTCGAGGCCGCCTTGCTCGATCCGACCGGCGACTGGATGGGCTGGGAGCCGATCGGCGCCGAAGGCGAACCGACTTCGTCGGGCAGCACACGCTGCTCCTCTGCGCCGTCGGGTCAGGAGTGCAGCGCCTGCTTCACGCGCGGCATCACTTCGCTGCAGAACACCAAAACCGGCATCACCAACGCGATCAACCAATTGACCACGCCGGACGGCAATACCAACGTACCCGCCGGTCTCGCCTGGGCCTGGCGCGTGCTGACGCCGGCCGCGCCTTGGACCGAAGCCAATCCGACACCGCCCTCGCCCCGTCAACAGGCCATCGTGCTGCTGACCGACGGCGAGAACGTCGGCGGTTACGGCGACGGCTATAAAGCCATGTTCGGTATTAATTCGGCGGCGCAGGCGAGCATGGACGCCCGCACGCGGCTATTGGCCGCCAACATCAAGGCCGCCGGCATCACGCTTTACGTGATCCAATTCGCCAACAACAATTCATCGATGCAGACGCTGTTGAAGCAGGTCGCGACGACGCCGGATAGGCCGTTCTACAACTACGCGCCTGACGCGGCAGCCTTGCAGACGGTGTTCCGCGAAGTGGCGAACAACCTTTCGGAACTGCGCTTGTCGAAGTAGGCGGCCTTAGTTGCCGAGCGCCGCCAGCGAGCCGAAGCGCGGCCGGAACATGGCGCGGTGATAAAGTTGCCGTGGCGGCACCAAGTCCGGCACGAACATCGGCACATAATTGTAATAAGTCTCGGCGACAATGACATTCTCGCCGTCGCGCACGACGAAGCCGGTCGGCAAGGTTGCCAGCTGCGAGGTGACGCCGATGGCGCTCGTTTGCACCATCATACCGCCGCCATTGCGTTGCCAGGCGACGCGGGCGCCGGATCCATTGCTGGCGCTCACCGAGGAGACGATCACCACACCGTCGCCGCCAAATCCAAACGGAGTCATGATCGGACCGGTCGCAGCGAAAATCTGCGTCAGCTGCGTCGTCGAAATCGAGGTCGACTGCGACACCAGATCGGCCACGGTGACGGATAGGCGGTCGAGTTTTTGCTGCAACAACGTGTAGCGGGCCACCTCGAAGCCGCCGAGCGCGATAACGATGACGATCGGCATGGTCATCGCCATTTCGACCAGAACCATGGCGCGGTGGTCGGCCATAAACCCGCGCCAACGGCGTATGAAGTCGGCGGCGATCATCAATAAGGCTCGTTTCGGACGGCCACGGAGGCGCCCAATTTGATCAAGCCGTTCTGGCCGATAAAGGGCGCCAGCAACGGCGTCAGTAGCGGCCAATCGACGACGAGATCATATGCGACCACGTCGCCAGAAGCGCCGGCCGTGCCGACCGCCGCCATATCTTCATCCCATTGGCCGTTGCCATTGATATCGGTATAGCTGTCGCCGAGGTCGAAGCGGCCATTGCCGTTGAGGTCAACGATTAAAGGCTCTGGCTGGCCGACTTGGCCGAAGCTGTCGTAAACGCGCATATGGATATCGCTGAGCGTCAGATTGAGCAGGCCGAGCGTGCGGTCGTTGACCACATCCAGAATGATCTGCTCGCGCGTCGTCGTCGGCACGCCGTTGGCGTCGACCGGGACATTGCCCGTGATGGCGAACCGCGACGCATCCCGCAGTCCACCTTCCATCATCGCCGAAACGAACATGATCATCGACAGCTCAAGCAAGCCGACGACGGCCAAGACAATGATGGGAAAGGCATAGGCGAACTCAAGAGCCGCCGATCCATCGCGGTCTCGTGCCAAGCGCCGCAAGCGCGCCATGAGAAAAGTCGTCACCATGCGAGGAGTTTGGCAGAGCTCGGTTAAGCGCTCTTTAAACTTCCGCGCAATTCGTCGCGAATTGCGCCTACTTCAAGCGCGCCCGAATCGCCTCGGCGATGATCATCGCCGTACGTGGGCCAGGCTTGGCGTTTGTTGTAAAGTCCGGATTGTCGCTCAACAATTGCGCCAGGCCTTGAGCATGGAGCGCCGCATGAAAGCGTGCGAAGGCCGGCTTGATCAGCGCGGGCGGCGCGTAGATGAACAAGGGTTTACCCGCCGCCGCCGCTTCCGACGCCATCGACACCGATTCGCCCGTCACGATCGCGGCATCGCAAAGTCCAAGGAACGCGTAATAGGGATTCTCGCCGGCCTGCGACCAGCGATGCGCATAGACCGGCAGCGTGATGGCGGCGAGCAGCGCGGCGGCTGCCGCATCGTCGGTGCGGCGGCTCGTCGTCACCATCAAGCTGCCGCCGTGCGCCTGCGCGAGGGCGGACGCGCGGCGGCCGAGCTCAGCGGCTTGCTGCGGCGTAAAGCTCCGCCGGCCCGCGGAACCGCCGACCAGCAGCGCGATGCGCGGCGACGGTAGATGGACCAAGCGCGCACGCCAGGCATCGGCCGCGCCGGCGAGGCGCTCGGGCGTCACCCGCGTCGGCGCGCCCAGCGTTGCGAGAACATTCGGCTGGGGCGCCAATCTGTCATGCGCCGGCGCGGCGATCAGATCAAACTCGGCGCGGCCCCGTTGGGGATCCATCATCTGGGCGAGAAAAACCCGCTGGCCGTCATCGGCGGCGCGGCGTTTGATCCAGCGCGCGACGCCGCCAAGCCGCCGCCCGGTGGCGATGACGATATCCGGCCATGGCGGGGTCAGCTTCGCGCGGCTCGCCGCGTCAAGGCCGCATAAAAGGCGTGGACCCAGGAGGCCCGGCAGAACGCCCAATGGGCTATAGGACAGCGCGCGCGTTTCGAACGGGACATCCAAGGCTTCGGCAACACCGAGGCTCTGGCTGGCATGGCCGACGACCGGATCGGTCAAAACCCAGACTCTTGGCGTCTGCTTCATCATAACGAGCGGTTCCATGCCTCTCTCCTAGCACTTTGGCCATAGGACGCAATCACAAGGGCATGAAAAGACGCGATTTCTCTCGGCGGCTCGACGATCTTTGCTAGAGTTTCCCGCTGCCTGCGTCTGAAGGAGGTTTCAATGGTCGTCACGAAACGTTTCGCCCTGGCCGCGGTCGCGGCTGTTCTTCTTGCCAGTGCCGCCGTCGCGCCGCGCGCCGCCGCAGCGAAGGACGATCTCACCATCGGCTTCACGCAATATCCGGCAACGCTGCATCCAAGTATCGAATCGATGCTGGCGAAGACGTATGTGCTCGACATGACGCGGCGGCCCTTTACCGCCTATGACAAGGACTGGCAGCTCATCTGCATGCTCTGTGTCACGCTGCCGACCATCGAGAACGGCATGGCCGTGCCGGAAGACCTGCCGGACGGCAAGAAAGGCATTGCCGTCACCTATACAATCCAGCCCAAGGCGGCCTGGGGCGACGGCGTGCCCGTCACCACCAAGGACGTGCTCTTCACCTACGAGGTCGGCAAGCATCCGCAGAGCGGCGTGACGTCGGGCGAGATGTACCGCCGCATCCTCAAAATCGACGTGAAGGACGACAAGACCTTCACCCTGCACATGGACCGGCTGACCTTCGACTATGCTGCGATCAACGACTTCAACGTGCTGCCCGAGCATCTCGAACGCGCGCGCTTCGCCGAGCCCAGCGCCTATCGCATGCGCAACGGCTACGACACCGACACGACGAATCCCGGCTTGTTTTACGGTCCCTATAAGATCGTCGAGAAGGTCGTTGGCTCGCATATCGTACTGGCGCCGAACCCGACTTGGTGGGGCAAGCCGCCCTACTTCAAGCGTATCGTCGTGCGGGCCATCGAGAACACCGCGGCGCTCGAGGCCAACCTGCTGTCAGGCGGCGTCGATTACGTCGCCGGCGAGCTTGGATTCACGCTCGACCAGGCGCTCGCCTTCGAAAAGCGCTACGGCAAGAATTACGACATCGTCTACAAGCCGAGCCTGACCTACGAGCATATCGACTTCAATCTCGACAACCCGATCCTGCAAGATAAGCGGGTGCGCCAGGCGCTGATCTACGCCATTGATCGCGATGCCATCGGCAAGCAATTGTTCGAAGGCCGCCAGCTCGTCGCCAGCAGCATGGTCAATCCGCTCGACTGGGTGTTCGATCCGGCGACGCCAAGCTACAAGCGCGACACGGTCAAAGCGGCCGCCCTGCTCGACGAGGCGGGCTGGACCGCCAAGACGCGCGGCGCCATGCGCAGCAACGCCAAGGGCGAGCCCTTGATGCTCGAATTCATGACGACGGCGGGCAACAAGACACGCGAACAGGTCCAGCAGGTGCTGCAGAGCCAATGGCGCCAGCTCGGCGTCGACGTGCGTATCCGCAACGAGCCGGCGCGCGTCTTCTTCGGCGAGACCATGACCAAACGAAAATACGGCGCCATGGGCATGTACGCCTGGTTCTCCGCCCCGGAGAGCGTGCCGCGCACGACGCTGCATTCGTCGCAGATCACTACGCCGGAGAACAATTATGCCGGCCAGAACTACCCCGGATTCAAAAACGCCGAGGTGGACAATCTGATCGACGCCATCGAGGTCGAACTCGACCGCGACAAGCGCAAGGCGCTGTGGAGCAAGCTTCAGGCGACCTATGCCACCGAACTGCCGACCATCCCGCTGTTCTTCCGCTCCGACGCCTTCATCTTCCCGAAATGGCTGAAAGGCATCGAGCCGACAGGCCATCAGGATATTTCACCGCTCTGGGTCGAAAACTGGACGGGGCAATAGCCAACTGCGTGCCGTTGCTGCAGCAGGCCCAAAAAGACGCTAAACTGGACAGCCACTATCGACCATATCAACACCGGGGACGTTCATGGACTACACGCGCCGCCTCAGCGACAAGATCATTCAAGCCCACGGCCAGGCCTGCGACGAAGGCCGCCTGGATGTCGCGGATACGCTGCTGCGGGCCCTCGAGGTGGAGCAATCCGCCTTCGGCGGCGTCCAATCGTCAGACAAGCGTCAATCAAACCCGCTTCTCCTCGCTGCCTATGAGCGCCACGAACAGGCGAAAGCTACCAAGAAAAATTGAGAAGAAACCGGTGATCGGCGTCGCACGGCCCCGCGGACTTCGCAGAGCCCGCACGCCATGACGCGCTATATCGCCCTGCGGCTCGGCGAGTCTCTCGTCGTCCTGTTGGTCATGTCCTTTGTGATCTATCTGCTGATCGGCCTGATGCCGGGCGATCCTGCGGACATGATGATTGCCGGCGATCCGCGCATCACCTCGGCCGATGTCGCCCGCATCAAGGCGCTCTACGGCCTCGATCAGCCGCTCTATTCCCGCTATGCCGCCTGGCTGTCCTCGGCGCTCGGCGGCAACTTCGGTAACTCGCGCTTGCACCTGCGCCCGGTGCTCGACGTGATGGGACCTTTCCTCGCCAACAGCCTGCTATTGATGGGAACAAGCTTTCTACTCTCCGTCGCAATCGCCCTGCCGGCCGGCGTCTATGCTGCCATCAAGCCGCACGCCAAGCTCGACCATGCGATCAACCTTCTGTGCTTCGCCGGAATATCACTCCCGGTCTTCTGGCTGGCCCTGATGCTGATGATGGCCTTCTCCGTCACGCTCGGCATTCTGCCCGCCGGTGGCGTCGCCACGCCGGGCGAAGGCGGATTCAATGACCGCTTGCTGCATCTGATCTTGCCGGTCGCCACGCTGACCCTGTCCAGCGTCGGCCATTACACGCGCTTCGTGCGCGCCGCGATGATCGAGACGCTGCGACAGGATTACATCCGCACCGCCCGTGCCAAAGGCGCGAGCCCGACCCGTGTCGTGTGGGGCCATGCGCTGCGCAACGCTCTCATCCCCGTCGTCACCGTGCTCGCCTTGAGCTTCGGCAGTCTGTTCTCGGGCGCGCTGGTGACCGAAACCATGTTCGCATATCCCGGCATGGGCAAGATGATCTACGACGCGATCATGGGCAACGATTACAACCTTGCGCTCATCGGCCTGCTCTTCGCGACCCTAGTGACTCTGCTCGGTAATCTGATCTCCGATCTCGCCTATGTCTGGCTCGACCCGCGTATCTCGTACCTGTCCGGCGAGGCACGCCGATGACGATGAGCGCCCAGCTTGCCCTGCAGCCGCCGCAGCGCCCGGTCCAGGTGTTCTGGCAGCGCTTCTTGCGCCATCGCCTCGCCGTAGCCAGCCTGCTCCTGCTCATCATCTTTGCTTTGGCAACACTCACTGCGCCGCTGGTCGCCGCTCTGCTCGGTCATGACCCGAATGCCGCCGATCTGTTGGAACGACTGCAGCCCATGTCGCTTGCCCATCCGCTCGGCACCGATGAACTCGGCCGCGACCTGTTGTTGCGCCTGCTCTACGGCGGGCGTGTATCGCTCGCCGTCGGCCTCGCCGCAGCGCTCGTCTCCGCCGTCATCGGCACCGCCTTCGGCATCGTCGCCGGCTACTTCGGCGGCAAGCTCGACGGGTTGCTGATGCGCCTGACCGACGGGGTCATCGCCCTGCCGCTGCTGCCGCTGCTGATCGTACTGGCCGCCGTCGATCTGAACAAATTGGGCGTGCCGCCGGGTATCGCCAACGATGAAAGCGTCAGCCTCTATCGCATCATCGCCATTATTTCTCTGGTCGGCTGGACGACAGTTGCCCGCCTGGTGCGCGGCGCGACCCTGACCTTGCGCGAACGCGATTTCGTGCGCGCCGCCGTCGCCATCGGCGCCGGTCCCTGGCGCATCATGACGGTGCATATCCTGCCCAACGCCGTGTCGCCCATCGTGGTGGCGACGACGCTCTCGGTCGGCAACGTCATCCTGTTGGAATCGGTGTTGAGCTTTCTCGGCCTTGGCATCCAGCCGCCGGCAGCGAGCTGGGGCAACATGCTGACCAATGCCCAAGAAACGATCTGGAGCGCGCCGCTGCTCGCGATCTATCCGGGGCTGTTGATCTTCGCCACCGTCATCGCCTTCAACTTCCTCGGCGATGGATTACAGGACGCACTAGACCCTCGGTCCGAGTAATCAGCGCGACATGAGAATCGGCAGCGGCATGGTGGCGAGCATGTTGCGCGTCATGCCGCCGAGAATCATCTCGCGCCAGCGCGCCCGGCCGAAGGCCCCCATGACGATCATGTCGGCACCGAAATCGGCGGCGATGTCGCGCATGGTTTTACCCATGGTACCGCGCTCGGCCTTGGCGCTACGCGCCGTCGCCGTGATGCCGTGGCGCGACAAGTGCGTCACCACGTCCGCCGCCGGATTGTCGCCCTGACCTGAAATGCCGGCTTCGGGATTGATCGCGACGACGCAGACTTCCTTGGCCTTGACCAAGAACGGCAGCGCGTCGTTCACCGCGCGCGCGGCGCCACGGCTGGTTTTCCACAGAATCATGATCTTCTCGCCGACTGTCGGGAAAGTGCCGGCATGGGGGACGATGAGAACCGGACGGCCAACATCCAGAACCAGTTGCTCGGGCAATTCCGGCGCCGTGCCGGGATCGAGCCGCTCGGGATTGCGCTGGCCGGCAATCACCAGATCGGCGAAACGCGCATGCAGCATCACCAGATCGGGCAAGGCGCCTTCGACCTGGCGCCATTCGGCAGCCACTCCGGCGCTGCGCGTGCGTTCAGTGAACAGGCGTTCGGCCTCATGCGAGGCTTCGCGCATGTATTTGTCATGGGCCTCGACCAGCTCGGGGCCGAGATCGGCTTCGGCATATTGATGCATCGGCGCGAGCCCGACGACATAAAGGCCGGTCAATCGCGCGCCGAACGCGCGAGCATAGGAAATGGCGACGTCGATGCGCGCCGGACAAGAGGGCGAACTGTCGAGATGGACCAGGATGTCCTTGTAGTCCATGAGCTACCTCCGCGCTGCCAAGTTCTGGGCCATATTTGGCCGCTTTGTCTTGAGTATCCGCCTACGTCGCTGTCCGCCCGCCTTAAACCATGCGGCCTAAAGCGGCTTTTTTCTGATTATACCGCAACATAGGTCCCCTCGCCACCGCCCCGAAGTCACCGCTTTTCCGTTTGGCGACCCGTGGAAATTAAGCTAGCTACTTTATAGTTCGGGGACGGCAGACGCCTTTCGCAGGGAAAAGTATGGCGACGCATTCGAAGATTCGACCTGTCATCCTCGCAGGGGGCACCGGCACGCGCCTCTGGCCGATGTCCCGCCTCCTCTCGCCCAAGCAATTCATGCCCCTGGCCGGCGCCAAAACCATGCTGGCCGAAACCGTCGGCCGCGTCGACGACACAACCCATTTCCTACCGCCGATCGTGCTGTGCAACGAGGAATACCGCTTCATCGTGGCCGAGCAGATGCGCGCCATCGGCATCAAGCCGGAAGCCATCGTCCTCGAGCCGGTCGCGCGCAATACCGCCCCGGCGGTCGCTGTCGCCGCCTTGATCGCCGCCAAGGACGATCCGGCCACGCCGCTGCTGCTCCTGCCGGCCGACCATGTGATCGCCGCCGGCGGCAAATTCCAAGCGGCCATCGCGAGCGCCCTGCCCGCGGCCATCGCCGGCAAACTGATGACCTTCGGCATTCCGCCGTCACGCGCCGAAACCGGCTACGGTTACATCCATCGGGGCGCCGCGCTCAAAGGTCATGATGGCTGCTACGCCGTCGACCGTTTCGTCGAAAAGCCCGACGCCGCCACCGCCGAATCCTATTTAAAGGACGGCGGCTACGACTGGAACAGCGGCATGTTCCTGTTCCGCGCCGACCGCTACCTCGCCGAACTGGCGCGGCTGCAGCCAGCGATCGCCGAGGCCTGCGAAGCGGCCATCGCCAGGGGCGCCAACGATCTCGACTTCTTCCGCCTCGACAAGGAGGCCTTCAGCCTCGCACCCTCGATCTCCATCGACTATGCGGTGATGGAGCACACCAAGGACGCCGGCGTGGTGCCGGCCGACATTGGCTGGAACGACGTCGGCGCATGGGATGCGTTGTGGCAGATCGGCAAGAAAGATGCCGACGGCAACGTCGTGCTCGGCGACGTCGTCGCCATCGACAGTCAGAACAGCTATCTGCGGAGCGAAGGCGGCACCTTGCTCGCCACGGTCGGCGTCGACAATCTCGTTGTTGTCGTCACCGACGATGCCGTGCTGGTCACCAGCATGGACAAGGCGCAAGACGTCAAGAAAGTCGTCGACACGCTAAACCGCCAGGGCCGCGAAGAGCCGCGCAGCCACACCACGGTGTTTCGCCCCTGGGGCAGCTATCGCGGCATCGACATCGGCGAGCGCCACCAGGTCAAGCACATCATGGTCAAGCCGGGCGGAAAGCTTTCGCTGCAATGGCACCATCACCGCGCCGAGCACTGGGTGGTTGTCAGCGGTCGCGCCCAGGTGACGAAGGGCGAAGAGGTCCTCATGCTCAACGAGAACGAGTCGATCTACATCCCGATCGGCACGCAGCATCGCCTGGAAAATCCCGGCAAAGTGCCGCTGCATCTGATCGAGGTGCAATCGGGCGGCTATCTCGGCGAGGACGACATCGTCCGCATAGAAGATACCTACGGCCGCTCTTAAAGCCTGAGTTTCAGGGTCCGGAACAAACGTTTCGCCGATTAGCGGCTTGCACGATCCGCCTGTTAGCGACACTCTGCGCGAAACGCATTTCGTCCAGTCTCGCGCAGGATTCTCCATGGCCGACCAATCGATCCCGCCGCATGGCGTCAACAGCTTCGCCGCGCGCGACATTGCCGCCGTGCTGCATCCCTATACCAATCTCGAACTGCACGAGAAGATCGGTCCGCTGGTGATCACCGGTGGCGACGGCGTGCATGTCATCGACGAGCAGGGCAAGCGCTATATCGAAGCGATGTCCGGCCTGTGGTGCGCCAGCCTCGGCTTTAGCGAAAAGCGCCTAGCCGATGCCGCCGCCAAGCAGATGACCCGCCTGCCCTACTACCATCTGTTCGGCGGCAAGTCGCACGACCGCGCCATCGAGCTGGCCGAAACGCTGATCGCCATGTCCCCGGTGCCGATGTCGCATGTCTTCTTCGCCGACTCGGGCTCGGAAGCGGTCGATACGGCGATCAAGTTCGTCTGGTACTACAACAACGCCGTCGGCCGCCCGGCCAAGAAGAAGATCATCAGCCGCCTGAAGGGCTATCATGGCGTCACCGTCGCCGCCGCCAGCCTGACCGCGCTGCCGGCCAATCACCGCAGCTTCGATTTGCCGCGCGAAGGCTTCCTGCAGACCGACTGTCCGCACTATTACCGCTATGGCCTCCCGGGCGAGAGCGAAGAGCAATTCGCCGACCGCCTGGTCGCCAATCTCGAAGCGCAAATTCTGAAAGAAGGCCCCGACACGGTCGCCGCTTTCATCGCCGAGCCTGTGCAGGGCGCCGGCGGCGTCATCGTGCCGCCGCGCACTTATTTCGCCAAGATCCAGGCGCTGCTGCGCAAGTACGACATCCTGTTCGTCGTCGATGAGGTCATCACCGGCTTCTGCCGCACCGGCAATATGTTCGGCAGCACCACCTTCGATCTGCAGCCCGACATGATTACGTTGGCGAAAGCCCTGTCGTCCGGCTACATGCCGATCTCGGCAGTGATGATCAATGACAAGCTCTACAAGGCCTTCGTCTCCGAAAGCGGCAAGATCGGCACCTTCGGCCACGGCTTCACCTACTCGGCCCATCCGGTGCCCGCCGCCGTCGCCCTCGAAACCCTGCGCATCTATCAGGAACGCGACATCCTCGGCCATGTCCGCAAGATGAGCCCGCTGCTGCAGGAGGGCCTCCGCAAATTCGCCGATCACCCGCTGGTCGGCGAGGTGCGGGGTATCGGCCTCGTCGCCGGCGTCGAACTGGTCGCGGACAAGGCCAAGAAAACACCGTTCGAGCCCTACGGCAAAGCCGGCGCCGCCCTGATCCGCCATGCCCAGGCCAAGGGCCTGATCACCCGGGCGCTCGGCGATACCATCGCCTTTTCACCGCCGTTGATCATCCAGGCGGCCGAGATCGCCAGCCTGCTGGAGCGCTTCGGCGCGGCATTGGACGGCGCCCATGCGGAATTGACCGCCGGGACCTAGGCCTCTTAAAAAAAATATTCCGCTAAGTCACGGGTTTCCCTGAAGAAACTCGATCTCGCGGGGCCTGTGGATAGGGTGGCGGCGGCAGGGCCGCCCTGCTACTATTTCGCTAGCCGCGCCGCCAATGGTTGCGCCGCCCTGTCGAGCACCCCGAGCGTCACCGCCCATGGATTACAATGCCTTCTTCGCTGATGCGATCGCCCGGCTGAAAGCCGAGGGGCGTTACCGCGTCTTCGCCGATCTCGAGCGCCGTGCGGGCGCCTTTCCGAGCGCGCGCCACCATAACGGCGGCGCCAAGGGCGACGTCGTCGTCTGGTGCAGCAACGACTATCTCGGCATGGGCCAGCATCCCGCCGTGCTCGACGCGATGGTCGAGGCCGTGCGCGGCTGCGGCGCCGGCGCCGGCGGCACGCGCAATATCTCCGGCACCAACCATTATCATGTGCTGCTGGAACGCGAACTGGCGGACCTGCATGGCAAGGAATCCGCGCTGATCTTCACCTCTGGCTATGTGTCCAACGAAGCGACGCTCAGCACCCTCGCCCGTCTGTTGCCCGGCTGCATTGTCTTCTCCGACGCCCTCAACCACGCCTCGATAATCCAGGGCATCCGTCATTCCGGAGCCGAGAAGCAGATCTTCCGCCATAACGACGTCGCCCATCTCGAACAGCTGCTGCGCGCCTCCGATCCCAAGGCGCCCAAGCTGATCGCCTTCGAGTCGGTCTATTCGATGGACGGCGACATCGCGCCCATCGCAGCGATCTGCGACGTCGCCGATAAATACGGCGCCATGACCTATATCGACGAGGTCCATGCCGTCGGCATGTATGGCCCGCGCGGCGGCGGCATCTGCGACCGCGATGGTCTCTCTCACCGTCTGACTGTCATCGAAGGCACCCTCGCCAAAGCCATCGGCGCGCACGGCGGCTACATCGCCGCCAGCTCTGCGCTCATCGACGTGGTGCGGAGCTTCGCGCCCGGCTTCATTTTCACCTCTTCGATGCCGCCCGCCGTCGCCGCCGGCGCGCTCGCCAGCATCCGGCATCTCAAGGCCAGCGATGCGGAGCGCCAGCGCCAGCAAGAGCGTGCCGCGCGGCTGAAGCGTCTGCTCGCCGACGCCGGCCTGCCCGTCATGCCGTCGGAAAGCCATATCGTGCCGGTGCTGGTCGGCGATGCGCGCCTCTGCAAGCTGGCTTGCGACGAATTGCTCGAACGCCACAACATCTACATCCAGCCAATCAATTATCCGACCGTGCCGCGTGGCGCCGAGCGCCTGCGCATCACGCCGACGCCGCAGCACAGCGACGAGATGATGGATCGTCTCGTCGACGCTCTCGCCGAAGTTTGGGCCCGCCTCGAAATCCGACGCGCGGCATAGGAAAAGGCAGGGCCAAGCGATGTTCCCAGATCACTCCTTGATGCCCCGCGAAGCGCTGCGCCTGGCCGCTCTCGGCATGTTGGCCGAAGCGCCGGCGACGTACGGCGATCTGGCGCGCGATCTGCGCGCTTTCGTCTCGCACATCATGGGCCCTTCGCCCGAAGCCATGGGCGCATCGCTCGAACTGCTGCGCTACGAGGGCCTCGCCGATCAGCAAGCGAATGGGAGCGATGATAAGCTCGTCATCACCGCCAAGGGACGCGAGGAGCTGGACGCGCTCATGCAAGCGACCGTGCGCTCGCCCTTCAACGATCTCAACAAGCTCGTCGTCGCGCTCAAGATGCGCTTCCTGCCGCTGCTCTCGCCGGCAGCGCAACGCGAACAGGCTATTCTGCTCGCTGAAGCGTCGCGTGCCGAACTCGCCCGTCTCATCGGCCTCTGCAACCAGCAGGCCGCCGCGAAGGGCAGCGCCTTCGCCGACTGGCTCGATCATGATATCGCCCAGGCCGAGGAACGCCTGGCCTGGTTCGAAGCGCTCGGCGACACACTCGCCGCCATTCCTCGCAGCGTCGGATAGATCATGCCGCTGCGCCGCATGGCTGCTCTCGTCGCGCTGTTGGCCTTCTTCGGCGTAGGGCTGGCCTTGCCGGCCCAAGCCGCAGACAAACCCGTTGATCTCGCGTTGGTGCTCAGCACCGACGTCTCACGCAGCGTCGACGATCAGGAATTCATCCTGCAACGGCGGGGCTACGCCACCGCATTCCAGGACAAGCGCGTGATCAATGCTATCCGCAGCGGCGGTATGCAACGCATCGCCGTCGTCTTCGTCGAATGGGCTGCCGCCAACATGCAGCAAGTCGTGATCGACTGGACGCTGATCGACAGCGAAGCGAGCGCCAATGCCTTCGCAGAAAAACTGCTGACGCTGCCGCGCGCCTATTTCTTCGGCGGCGGCACCGCCGTCGGCGAAGCGCTCTATCACGCTGCCGGCCTATTTAATAACAACGGTTTCGAGGCCGCGCGCCGCGTCATCGATCTCTCGGGCGACGGTCGCACGCGAAACGGCATGCCGGCCGCACCGGCCCGCGATTATGTCGTCGCGCAGGGTATCGTCATCAACGGCTTGCCGATCCTCGGCGAACCCTACCTTGAGGAATTTTACGCGCGAGATGTGATCGGCGGCCCCGGCGCCTTCTCAATTCCGGCCGAAGGCTTCGAAGATTTCGCCAACGCCGTGCGCAGCAAACTGATTCGCGAAATCGCCGGCCTTCCCGCCCCTACGGACACCACTCTGGCTGCTTTGCCGCAGTAATCGTCCGCTTCCCGTCCCCTATCAGTAGGAGTTTTCCATGAAACTGTATTACAGCCCCGGCGCTTGCTCGCTCTCGCCGCATATCGTGCTTTGCGAAGCCGGTCTGCCGCACAGCATGGTGAAGGTCGACTTGAAAGAAAAGAAAACCGAGACCGGCGCCGACTACAGCGCCGTCAACCCAAAGGGCTATGTGCCGGCGCTGGAGATGGACGACGGCGCCGTGCTGACCGAGGGGCCCGCCATCGTACAGTTCCTGGCCGACAAGGCGCCGGCCAGCCATCTGGCGCCGGCCAACGGCAGCCTAGAGCGCTATCGCCTGCAGGAATGGCTGACCTTCATCGGCACCGAACTGCACAAGCAGTTCAGCAATCTGTTCAACCCGAACATGCCGGATGCCATCAAGGCAGCGACCAAGGACAAGATCGCCGGCCGCTTCGCGCTGGTCGAAAAGAAGCTCGGCAGCCAGGACTACCTGATGGGCAAGAGCTTCTCGGTGGCTGATGCCTACCTCTTCACCGTCATGCGTTGGGGCAAGAAGTTCGAAGTGGCGATGCCCGACGCCCTGCTGAAATATTTCGACCGCGTCGCCGCGCGTCCGAAGGTGCAGGAAGCCCTCAAGGCGGAAGGCCTCGCTTAACCTCTAATAGAGGTGCTGCCCACCGGTGACGAAAATCTCCGCTCCGCTGACGTAAGCCGCGTCGGCGGAGCAGAGAAACAGGATCACTGAAGCGACGTCCTCAGGCTTGCCGAGCCGCTTCAGAGGAATGCGTGGCAGCAACGATTCGGTGGCCGGCGACAGCATCACCGTTTCGATCTCGCCCGGCGCCACGGCGTTGACGCGCACGCCCAATTCGGCAAACTCCGCCGCCATTTCGCGCGTCAGAGACGACAGCGCCGCCTTGGATATGCTGTAGGCCGACCCGGCGAAGGGATGAATGGCATGGCCGGCGATCGAGGTGACGTTGACCACGGCGCCGGCGCCTTTGTGCAAGGCGCTCGCCAACCCGCGCGACAAGCGCAGCGGGGCGAACAAATTTAGTTCGAACACCTCGCGCCAAGCGCCGAGATCGCCATTGAGCACGCCGAGACGTTCCTGATAAGGCGTTTTCGGCGACACGCCGGCGTTGTTGACCAGCGCCTGCAACGGCCCGTCGCCGAGGATCGCCATGGCCTGCTCGATAAACCGCGCCTGTTCGTCTGGCTCGGCGAGGTCGGCGGTGATATGGGCATGCCAGTTGGGATCGCGCCGGCAATCGTCCGGCACTTCCTCGCGGGAACAGGTGATGACGCGCCAGCCCGCCTCACTGAAGCGTTTGACGGTGGCATGGCCGATGCCGCGGCTCGCCCCGGTCAGGATGACCGTCGGCAAAACGTTGGGGGGAGGCGCGGCAATGTCTTGGGAAGCGTTCATCCCGCGACGTTAGCGAAGGATGCGCCGGCAATCCAGCGGCGCGTCGCGAAGGTCGTCAGGCGTTGGTGACGCTGACGACCTTGTACGGTTGCTGCTGCCCGTCATGACCGGTGATCGAGACATACTCTCCGGCCAGAAACTGGTGGCTGGCCAGCTTGAACAGCGGCTCGTCGTCATCCGGGCCCGGGCGATAGGAAAACGCCCAAACATTACCGGCGCGATGCAGCAGGGTGCCCTTCTCGACCGGCAAGCCGGGCCGCAAATGGGCGACGCTGCAGTCGGCGCGGTGCGCCTTCCACGCCTCGGCGTCGAGGTGGCCACTGCGGTCAAGCGGGGCGACGATTTCGTAGGCGACGTTCGGATCGCCCTCGGGGCGATCCGGCGTGCGGCCCAATTCGAGGCGGATCTTCTTCAACATGATCGCCTCCCTTAATGGGTCATGAGGACGGGCAGGCTCGACTTGGCGATCACATGCTTGGTGACGCCGCCGAAGATCATCTCTCGCATGCGGCTATGGCCGTAGGCGCCCATGACCAGCATGTCGGCGCCGGCCTTGCCCGCCGCCGACAGCAGCGAGGCGCCGATGTTGTCGCTGGCGCGCAGCTTCGAAACCGTCGCTTTGATGCCGTGCCAAGCAAGATAGGCGACCAATTCGTCCGGCCGCTGATCCGAGTCGGTTTCCTTGGCCGTCAAGATCGTGACTTTCTTGGCCGTCGGGAAGAAGGCCTTGGCCGCCTCGATAGAGCGCGCCGCCTCAGCAGTCGCCTTCCAGGCAATGGCGATATTGACGCCGATCTTGCTCGGCAGCGTCGGCGGCGCCAGCAGGATGGGGCGGCCCGTCTCGATCAGCGCCGTCTCAAGGGACAGCTTGGCCGTCAGGTCCTTGTCGTCGATGGCGCGGCCGACCACGATCAAGTCCGCGAAACGGCCGTAAGTCTGCAGCCAACCGTCTTCATAGCCGGTTTCCTTGCGCCAGGACGCGGTCGGTGCGTTCGCGCTGGTCGGGCGCTCGCTGAGCTTCAAGCCGCCGGCAGCGCAAGCCGCGTCGAACAATTTGCGCGAACTCTTGGTATCGGCGTCCGAGCGCTGCTGCGCCGTCTTCATCATCTCTTCGATCATCGCGCCGGATACCGCCTCGCCGACATAGTCGACGGCGATGGCGCGCGGGTCGGCTTCCACATGCAGCGCCGTCAGATGGGCGCCAAACATCTTCGCCAGTCCCACACCAGCCTTGAGCGCGTTCTTGCCGGAACGGGCATCCGATAGCGGAACGAGGATGCTTTTGATCGTCATGGAAATCTCCCTTGCCTGAATGGCGGCGCAAAGGTTTGCGCGCCGAGCCGAAGCCGGCCCTCTCAAGCGTTCTGAAAGAACAGACGGTTCCAGAACTAAACGGGCGGGCGACGACCGTGTTCCACATTACCCCCGCGTCGATAGGAAAAAATTGCTCTGGATCAAACCACTAAACGCGAGATCACGGATAGAGGCGCCCGGCCCGCCAGCCGTCTCCCGCACGCGCGAAGGTGACGCGCTCATGCAACCGGAAGGGCCGGTCGAGCCAGAATTCGAAAATATCCGGGATCACCCGGTAGCCCGACCAATGGGGCGGCCGCGGTACCGGCTTGCCCGCGTATTGCGCCGTATAGTTGGCCATGCGCCGCTCGAGTTCGAAACGCTCGGCCATCGGCTCGGACTGCAGCGAGGCCCAGGCGCCGATCTGGCTGTCGCGCGGCCGCGAGTGGAAATAGGCGTCGGCTTCGGCTGGCGTCACCTCGACGATCCGCCCTTCGATGCGGACCTGTCGGCGCAGCGACTTCCAATGGAACAGCAGCGCCGCCTGACCGTTGGCGGCCAGCTCGCCGCCTTTGCGGCTGTGGAAATTCGTATAGAAGACGAAGCCTCGCCGATCGACGTCCTTAAGCAGCACCATGCGGACCGACGGCTTGCCATCCGCCGTCGCGGTCGCCAGCGACATGGCATTGGGATCGTTCACCTCACCGGTCTTGGCTTCGCCGTACCAGCTATCGAACAAGGTAAATGGATCGGAATCTTCCAAGGTGGTCATGGCGCGGTCCTTATGGCGGAACCATTTGAGAATGGCTGGCGTTAACGCTTTGCTTTAGCACGACTTCGGCCCTTTTTTCGCCGCAAATTGCTATTATCTCTTCAGGCGACTGGGGCAGCGCCTGCTGGCTCCGGGGGCGGTCACCCCGATCGGTTGTGACCAGAATTCACAAGGTGACGACATGAACTCGCTCCAGACGACCGACATTCAAACCGCAAAGAAGACCGGCATGACCAATAAGATTCTCAGCGTTTCCCTGGCAGCCCTCATGGGCCTGTCGCTCGTCGCCTGCGAAAGCTTAGGCGGCCAGAAGCAGACTGGCGGCACCCTGCTTGGTGGCGTCGGCGGCGCCGTCGCCGGCGCCCAGTTCGGCAGCGGCACGGGCCGCTTGGCGGCGACCGCCGCAGGCGCCCTGCTCGGCGCCCTGGTCGGCGGCGAGGTCGGCAAGTCGCTCGACAAAGCCGATCTGGAATATGCCAACCGCGCCAATCAGCAGGCGCAGGCGGCGCCGATCGGCCAGAACATCCAATGGAGCAATCCATCGAGCGGCAATTACGGCACCATCACGCCGGTGCGCGAAGGCAGCGACACCTCGGGCGCCTATTGCCGCGAATTCCAGCAGACCGTGAGCATCGGCGGCAAGGCCGAGAGCGCCTATGGCACCGCCTGTCGCCAGCCCGACGGCACCTGGAAAGTCATTAAGTAACGACTAAATAGACTTGCGCCCCTGGCGCGCGCCCATTAGGCCCGGCAGGCGACTGCCGGGCCTTTTGCTTTTGTGCCAGAATGGGAAGACCGTCCCGCCGACGTGGACGGATGTTAAGGATGTGCGGCAATGAAAGATCCCTATCAGGTGCTCGGCGTGGCCAAGTCGGCGAGCGCCGACGACATCAAAAAAGCCTATCGCAAGCTCGCCAAGACGCTCCACCCGGATCTCAATCCAGGCAACGCCAAGAAGGCCGAGCAGTTTTCCGAGGTTTCGGCGGCTTACGACTTCCTATCAGACGCCGACAAACGCGCCCGCTTTGATCGCGGCGAGATTGATGCCAGCGGCGCTGAAATGCGCGGGCGTGGCAACTATTGGTCGCAAGCGGGCAAAGGCGATGCCGGCAAGAAATACCAAAGTGGCTTCAAGATGGACGACATGTTCTCGGGCGACGACATCTTCTCGGAGCTGTTCGGTAGCCGGCGCGGCCGCGCCGCGCCCGGCTTCCAGGGCGCTGACGTCAACTACAAGCTGCCCATCGGCTTTCGCGAAGCGGCGCTCGGCGCCAAGAAGAGCGTGCGGCTCGCCAGTGGCAAGACGCTCGACCTGACGATCCCGCCCGGCACGAACGACGGCCAGAAAATGCGACTGAAGGGCCAGGGCCAGCCCGGCGAGCGCGGCGGCGGCGCTGGTGACGCCTATGTCGAAATTACCGTCGAGCCCGATCCGCTGTTCACCCGCAAGGACAACGACATCCATTCCGAGGTGAAGGTGCCGCTGCGCGACGCCGTGCTCGGCGGCTCGATCGCGGTCGAAACGCTGGACGGCCCGGTGTCGATGAAAGTGCCGAAGGGCGCCAGCAGCGGCACGATGTTACGCCTCAAAGGCAAGGGTGTGCCGCACGGCAAGAAGGGCGAACGCGGCGATCAGTTCGTCCGCCTGATGATCTCCCTGCCCACCCCCGGCGACAGCGACGAGTCCTTGCGGCGCGTGCTGGAAGACTGGGCCAAACAGGCCGCGAAGTAAGGAGGCCGCCATGACGCTCAGTTTCGACGACATGCTCGCGCAGGCACAACTCGAACGCCACGTTCTGATCGCCTGGATCGAGGAAGGCTGGGTCGCGCCGGCGCGCGATGGCGATGCCTACAGTTTCGATGACGTCGACGCCGCCCGCGTCGGCTTCATCGTCGAACTGACGCGTGAATTGGCGATCGGCGAGGAAGCGATTCCCGTCGTGCTCAGCCTGGTCGATCAGCTCAATGCCCTGCACATCACCATGCGCAAGGTGCTGGAAGCGACCCACGACCTCCCCGAGCCAGCACGCGGCCGCATCGCCGCCCTCTTGGCCGAGCTCGATCAGCCCTCATAGGCATAGGCGCCTCCCGGGGGGCCTTTTCGCTCTTTTTAGAGCCTTTTCAATGGGCCTAGAACCCCTCCCAACCTTTTGATTTTCCGGCGATTCGTGTAGCATACGGCCCGTCGCCGGCGCCCCTTCACTCACCCCTGCCGGGCGGCCCAGTCCGTATGAGGAATCTATGACGAGCAGCAGCGGCCTCATGGCCGGTAAAAAGGGCCTGATCATGGGCGTCGCCAACGATCGGTCGATCGCCTGGGGCATTGCCAAGAGCGTGGCCGACCATGGCGCGGAACTGGCCTTCACCTATCAGGGCGAGGCGCTGCAAAAGCGCGTGGCGCCGCTCGCCCAGAGCATCGGCTCCGACATTCTGCTGCCCTGCGACGTGACCGACACCGCGAGCATCGACGCCGTCTTTGCCGAACTCGGCAAACGCTGGGGCCAGCTCGATTTTCTCGTCCATGCCATCGCCTATTCCGACAAGGAAGAGCTGAAGGGCGGCTACATCGACACGTCAGCCGCCAACTTCGCCAACAGCCTGAACATTTCCTGCTACTCCTTCACCGCCATTGCGCAGAAGGCCGCGCCCCTGATGTCGTCGGGCGGCAGCCTGGTGACGCTGAGCTATTATGGCGCCGAGAAAGTCACGCCACATTACAACGTGATGGGCGTTGCCAAGGCCGCGCTGGAAGCCAGCGTGCGCTATCTCGCCGTCGATCTCGGCGGCCGCAACATTCGCGTCAACGCCATCTCGGCCGGCCCGATCAAGACGCTGGCCGCTTCGGGTATCGGCGACTTCCGCTACATTCTGAAGTGGAACGAATACAACTCGCCGCTCAAGCGCAACGTCACCATCGAGGACGTCGGCAAGTCGGGCCTGTTCCTGCTGAGCGACCTCGGCAGCGGCGTCACCGGCGAAGTGCTGCATGTCGACTGCGGCTACCATGTCGTCGGCATGAAGGCCGTCGACGCACCCGACATCGCCACGGTCTAAGGCCGCAGGCGGATCATGTCGCACAACACCTTCGGCCATCTGTTCCGCGTCACAACCTGGGGCGAAAGCCACGGGCCGGCGATCGGCTGCGTGGTCGACGGCTGCCCGCCGGGCATCGCGCTGAAAGAAGACGACATCCAGGTCTGGATGGAAGCGCGCAAGCCCGGCACGTCGCGCTTCGTCACCCAGCGCCAGGAAAGCGACACCGTGCAGATCCTGTCGGGCGTCTTCGAGGGCAAAACCACCGGCACCTCCATCGGCCTGCTGATCCAGAACGAGGATCAGCGCTCGAAGGACTACGGCGACATCAAGGACAAGTTCCGCCCCGGCCACGCCGACCTGACCTACCATCAGAAATACGGCATCCGCGACTATCGCGGCGGCGGGCGCTCCTCGGCGCGCGAGACCGCCATGCGCGTCGCCGCCGGCGGCGTAGCGCGGCAAATCCTCAAGCAGGCGTTCGGCGACGGTTTCGTCATCCGCGGCGCCATGGTGCAAATGGGCACGCAAGTGATCGACCGCGCGCGTTGGGAGTGGGACGCGACGCAGGACAATCCCTTCTGGTGCCCCGACCGCCAAGCGGCGCAGACCTGGGAAAGCTATCTCGACGGCGTGCGCAAATCGGGCAATTCGGTCGGCGCCATCATCGAACTGGTCGCATCCGGCGTGCCGGCCGGCCTCGGCGCGCCGATCTACGGCAAGCTCGACGCCGACCTCGCCGCCGCCATGATGAGCATCAACGCCGTGAAGGGCGTCGAGATCGGTGCAGGCATGGCCGCCGCTTCGCTGATGGGCGACGAGAATGCCGACGAAATGCGCATGAAGGACGGCAAAGTCGATTTTCTGTCGAACAAGGCAGGCGGCATCCTCGGCGGTATCTCGACCGGCCAGGACGTCGTCGTGCGTTTCGCGGTCAAGCCGACCAGCTCGATCCTGATGCCGCGCCGCACGGTCGACATCCACGGCAACGACACCGAAGTCGTCACCAAGGGCCGCCATGACCCCTGCGTCGGCATCCGCGCCGTGCCGGTCGGCGAAGCCATGCTGGCCTGCGTGTTGGCCGACCATTATCTGCGCCAGCGCGCCCAAGTCGGCGATCACGCCGGCGGCAAGATCGGCGCGTAGCGCCGCCCCTAGCACCAAACAGCCGTCATGCCCGCAGTCGTCGCGGCCATGACGCAGGGACTGTCGAAACTGCGGCTCTTCAGCCCATGACGTTCGACAGCGTGCCCACGCCCTCGACGACAATCTCGATCTTGGCGCCGGGCTTCATCGGCAAGGCGCCCACCGTGGTGCCGCAGGCGATGACATCGCCGGGCAGCAGCGTCATATCGCGCGAGATCAGACTGACCAGCTTGGCCGGCGAGAAGAACATGTCGTCCATCGACTGACTCTGCCGTTCGCGACCGTCGAGCAAGGCCTTGACCGTGAGCGCTGCCGGATCGAGGCCCGTGGCGACGACCGGACCGAAGGCGCCGAACCCGTCGAAGTTCTTGGCCCGCGTCCATTGCGGAAAGGACGGATCCTTGAACAGCAGTTCAAGCGCAGTAACGTCGTTGACGCAGGTGAAACCGAAGATGTGATCGGCCGCCGCTGCTTCGTCGACGCCGCTGCAACGCTTGCCGATGACGACGCCGAGCTCGCCCTCATAGATCACCCGGCCTTCATAAGAGAGCGGGCGCGGAATGACATGGCCGCTGGCGAGATAGGCGCTCGGCGCCTTGAGAAAGTAAAGCGGCTCCGCCGGCTCCGTCAGATTGTTCTTCGCCGCCACGGCGCGCGAGTTGTTCCACAAGCAGACCATCTTCTGCGGTTCGCAGGGCGTCAGCAAGGTCACGCCCGCCAAGGGGAGGCTCTCGCCCGCCGGCACGTTGGCGCCGAACAGATCGCCCTCGTGAACGGAGATACTGTCGCCCTCGAGAATGCCGAAGCCCGTGCGGCCGTCTTCCCGAGCGAAACGCAGCCAAAGCGTCATGCGACCCTCAACGCTTCAGGAAGGGCACGGCGAGGCGATGGACCTCGTCGGCGGCGTCCCACGGCACCAGATGCTTGCAGCCGTCGACGATATGCAGATCGAGCTGCGGGCGGCGCTCCTTCAAAAGCGTCGCCTTTTCGAAGGCATTGGCGCGGTCGTTTTTGCCGTAGATCATCAGCAGCGGCATCTTCAGATCGGTCAGCGTCTCCCACTGCTCGGGACCGGTCTTGTCCTTCGGCTTCGCCTTGTTCGACTCGCTGAGCTCGTTGCGCGCGACGAAGGCCTCGAAGTTCTTGCCGGTGCTGTTCTGATGGCGCAGCGCCAATTCGTCGGGCGTGATCAGCTCATGGTGGAACAGGTTCGCCTCGAGCAACTTGCGTGTGTCGTCGATGGTCGGCTCGGAGGCGGCCATGCGGCGCTCCAGGCGCTGCTGCACGGCGGCCTGGCGGTCGGCGCCGGCATCGGGCTTTTCCTCCAGCGGCGGCAGCAGGCTGCCGGTGCCGAGCACGGCGATATGGCTGTAACGCTCCGGCTCGGCGAGCGCGAGCGAGACGGCGGTGCTGCCGGCCTGCGAATGGGCGATGACGGCGACCTTGCCGAGACCGAGGGCGTCGATGAATTTCGGGATCATCTTCTTGCGCAAGCCGGCGCCGTGATCGGCCGGATTGTCCGACAAGCCGAAGCCCGGCTGATCGAAGGCGATGACGCGGAAACCACCGCGCGATAACGGGCCGAGGTTGCGGCGGAACACATCGGCCGACGAACCGAGCGATGCGCCGTGTAACAGGATGACCGGATGGCCCGCGCCTTCTTCGATGTAGCGGATCTTCAGCCCGTCGATGGTGACGAACTTGTCCTGCACGCCAGTCTGAACGGCTGTGGCCATGGCAATCTCCCTTACGATGATGCGCCCCGGAGCCGGGGTCTTCGTTCCTGTATTGTTAGCACGGTGCGGCGTTTTTCGGCCAGCGTTCCGGCCCTAAAAATGCGGCTTAGCTATGGTAAAGCCCGGCGGCCACCGCGCGCTGGCGGATCAGCGCCAGCACGGTATCGACGGTCGGCGTCGGCAGTTCGACCAGACGGCCCATCTCCTGCACCGCCGTGACCAGGGCGTCGATCTCCATCGGCCGCCCGCGCTCCAGATCTTGCAGCATCGAGGTCTTGTGCGCGCCGACGCCGGCCGCGCCGGCGATGCGCTTGTCGACGTCGATGCCGAATTTCACACCGAGTTTTTCGCCGATGGCCTGCGCCTCCAGCATCATGGCGCGCGCCACGGCGCGCGTGCCGGGCTCGGTAGCGATGACGTCGAGCGTCGCGTGGGTCAATGCGCTAATCGGATTGAAGCAGAGGTTACCCCACAGCTTGATCCAGATTTCGTCGCGAATGCGCGGCCGCACCGGCGCCTTCAGGCCGGCCTTCATCAAAGCCTCGGACAGCGCCGTGACGCGAGCCGTCTTTTCGCCGGACGGCTCGCCGAGGGTGAAGCGGTCGCCTTCGACATGCTGGACGACGCCGGGCGCGATCACTTCGCAGGCGGGATAGACGACGCAGCCGATCATGCGCTCCGGGCCGAGGCCGTTCCACTGCACGTCGCCGGGATCGACGCTGGCGAGCCGCGCGTCCTTATGGGGCGAGTCGAGGCCGTAGAAATACCACCAGGGCACGCCATTGACGCCCCAGACGATGGCGGTGTCCGGCCCGAGCAGCGGCTGCAGCGCCGGCACGACACCGGGCACCGAATGGGCCTTCAAGGTGATAACGACGAAATCCTGCGGTCCGGCCTCGGCAGCGGTCTCGTAGGCGCGCACCTTGGCGATCTTTTCCTCGCCGCCGCGCATGAGCTTGAGGCCGTCCTTCTGCATGGCCGCCAGATGCGGCCCACGCGCGATCAGCGTGACATCGGCGCCGGCCAAAGCCAATTCGGCACCCATGAAGCCGCCGATGGCGCCCGCGCCGAAGATGCAAATCCGCATGTTAGTCTCCCTGGCTTTTTGGTCTTACTGCCGTGCATATCGGGCCGGACGGGGCCCGTCAACGGTCAGGCTTTGCCGCGCCGGAACACGCCGACCACTTCGAGATGCGGCGTCCACAGGAACTGGTCGATCGGCAGGACCGATTCCAGCCGGTAGCCGCCGTCGACCAGCAATTTGGCGTCGCGCGCGAAGCTCGCCGGATTGCACGAGACCGCGACGACCAGCGGAATCTTCGAGGCCGCCAGGCGCCCGGCCTGGGACGACGCGCCGGCGCGCGGTGGATCGAACACCACCGCATCGAACTTCTTGAGATCGTCGGCGATCAGCGGGCGCTTCATCAGGTCGCGCGTTTCGGTCGACAGCTTGTTACCGATGCCCGACGCGTCGGCGCCCTTGCGCAATGCGCCGACCAGCGCCGCATCGCCGTCGATGGCATGGACCGAACCGACGGAGATCAGCGGAAAGCTGAACGCCCCCGCGCCGCAGAACAGATCGGCGATGCGCTTGACCTTCGCGCCTTTGAAGGCGGCGAGCACCGCCTCGACGAGCAAGCGCTCGCCCTCTTTGGTCGCTTGCAAGAAAGCGCCGGGCGGCAGCGCGACTTGCGCCTTGCCGAACGTGACTTGTGCCGGACGGCGTGAAACGACTGTCTCCGGCGTGGTCGGCGGGCCGTTATGGACAAGCGATTGCCAGGATAGGCGCTGCAAATTGCGGGCGCCGGCGAACTCGGCGAACATCTGGCGAATCGGCGCCGGCAGCTTGCCCGGCGTGCGCATCACGAGATCAAGGCCGTCGTCGAGCTGGTTGACCATCGCCTCGGCGCGGCCACCCGGCGGCAGAATGCGCGCGAACAGATCGCGCAGCGGTGGCAGCAGGGCGAGCAAGGCCGGCGACAGCGCGGCGCAGTCGTTGAAGTCGATCACGTCATGGCTGCTGCGCGCCTGAAAGCCGAGACGCACTGCGCCGCTGCCGCTTTCGCTTTGCGGCTGGCGATGGGCGAAGAAGGTGGCGCGGCGGCGAGACTGCGGCGGCACGCTGGCCAGATCGCCGATCGGCGCGTCGCCTAAGCCGACATGAGCCAGCGCCTCGACGACCAGGCCCCGCTTCCAGACCGCATAGGGCTTGGGCGCGAGATGCTCCATGACGCAGCCGCCGCAGCGCTTGAAATTCGGGCAAGCCGGCGCAATGCGGTCCGGCGAGGCTTTGAGAATTTCGACCACCGTGCCCTGCAAGCCGTCCGGCGTCGGCGTCACGCGCGCCCGCACCACCTCGCCCGGCAGGGCGAAGGGCACATAGACCCGCGCGCCGTCGGTGCCGCCATGGGCGAGCGTGGCGATGCCGTCGCCCTCGGCGCCCAGGCTCTGCACGGTCAGTTCGAGTTCATCAGACATAGATTGATCCTAACACGCTAAGCGACCTGGGGCTTGGTCGCTGCGATGAGAAATTCGCGATTGCCGTCCTGGCCGGTGATTGGGCTGTCGGTCAGGCCGATCACGGACCAGCGCATTTCGTTCGCCAGCCAGTCTTGAATCCGGTCGCACACCTCGGCGTGGAGTTCCGGCTCGCGGACGATGCCGCCCTTGCCGACCCGGCCCTTGCCGACCTCGAACTGCGGCTTGATCAACGCCACCAGCAACGCGCCAGGCTTGGCGAGGCCCAGCACGGCGGGCAATACGGTGGCGAGGCCGATGAAGCTGGCGTCGCACACCACCACCTCGGGCGCCTCCGGTAAGTCGTCCGCCGTCAGATGCCGGGCATTGGTGCCCTCCATGACGACGACGCGCGGATCGTTGCGCAAAGCCCAGGCGAGTTGGCCCTTGCCGACATCGACGGCAAAGACCTTGGCCGCGCCGCGCGACAGCAGCACCTCGGTGAAGCCGCCGGTCGAGGAGCCGACGTCGATGGCGATCTTACCCGTCACGTCGAGCGCGAATTGATCGAGCGCGCCGACCAATTTCAGCGCGCCGCGCGACACCCAGGGATGCGGCGCGCCGCGCAGGGTCACTTCGAGATCGGCGGCGACCGGCTGGCCGGGTTTCTCCAAGCGGCGCTCGCCGCTGAAGACCTGGCCGGCGAGAATCACCGCCTGCGCCTTGGTGCGCGTTTCAGCGAGGCCGCGATCGACCAATAGCTGATCGAGACGAATCTTCGGCGCTTTCTTTTCGCTCATGACGCCCGCCGCTTGGTTAGCCAATGGAAGCGCAGGGTCAGCAGCACGGCGGCGATGGCGAGGCCGGCGACGAGGCCGATCCAAATGCCGACCGCGCCCAGCTTGAACGGAAAACCGAACAGCACGCCGAGCGGAAAGGCGATCAGCCAATAGGCGACCAGCGCGATGGCGAGCGGCCAGCGCGTGTCTTTCAAGCCGCGCAGCGCCCCGGCGGCGACGCTCTGGGCGCCGTCGAACATCTGGAAGATGCCGGCGACGACCAGCAATTGCGCGGCGAGCAGCGAGACCGGCAACGTATCGGGCCGTTCGGCATCGAGAAACAGGCCGACGAGATGCGGCCCGGCGAACAGGAAGGTCAAGGCGCTGAGGCCCATGAAGCCGACGCCGAGCGCTTGCGCCGTGAAGCCGGCGCGGCGGGCGCCCGCCATGTCGTCGCCGCCGATGGCGACGCCGACGCGCACGGTGGCGGCCATCGCCATGCCGAGCGGCACCATAAAAGTAATCGCGGCGCATTGCAGGGCGATCTGATGGGCGGCGATGGCGGTGGTGCCGATCAAGCCCATCAGCAGCAAAGCGGCGGTGAAGACGCCGACCTCGAGCACCCACATGCTGCCGATCGGCAGGCCGATGCGGAAAATTTCGCCCAGGCGCGACCAGTCGGCGCGCCACAAGCGGCCGAGGATGTAGTAGCGGCGGAAGCGTTTGTCGCGCAGCACATAGGCCAACATGATGACGGTCATGCTGCTGTGGGTGATCGCCGAACCGATGCCGGCGCCGAGCAGTTCGAGGCGAGGCAACCCAAAGTGCCCGAAGATCAGGCCGTAATTGATCAGCGCGTTGAACAGGATACCGCAGACGGTGACGATCAGCACGGCGCGGGTGCGCTCGAAGGCCGAGACGAAGCAGCGCAGCACGACGAACCACAGGGCCGGCAGGGTCGCCCACATCAGCGCGCGCAGGAACGGCTCGGCGGCGGCGGCCAGCAAAGGGTCCTGGCCGAACAGCAGCAGGATCGCCTGGATGTGCCAGCACACCAGCATGAAGGGCACGGAGAGCAAACCAGCGGCCCAGAAGCCCTGGCGCACGATGCGGCGGATGGCGCGCACCTTGCCGCGCTTTTCCGGCCGGCCGACGATCTGCGACACGATGGGCGAAACGGCGCTGACCACGCCGAGCCCGAACAGGAACATGATGACCCAGATGTTGGTCGCCAAGCCGGCCGCGGCCAGCGACTCGGGGCCGAGCCAGCCGAGCAGCACCACGTCGGTGGTCTGAATCGCGATCTGCGCCAATTGGCTGAGCGCCAGCGGCACGCCGAGCGCGAGCATGGCCTTCACTTCGGCGCGCCACAGGGCGCCGCGTGAGACGGTAGATACGGAGGACAGGGCGGCGGACATCGCAAGCAATCTCAAAATGGGAACACAGCGCAGTCTGGCTGCGCGGCGCGACAAAAACGGGACAAAGGCCGAATTGCGGCTCTTTATAAAAGAGCCCGCCCTAGAGCAGTAATGGGGCGGCTACGGTCGCTTGAGACCGCTGACGGCCGCGCTGGCGAGGTAATCGCCGTTGCGTCCGAGCGCCGCCATCGCCGTGGCGACGATATGCGCCGCGTCGAGGCCGGCCTCGGCATATTGCTTGGCCGGCGAATCATGCTCGAGGAAGACGTCGGGCAGCGTCATCGGGCGGAACTTCACGCCAGTGTCGAGGGCGCCTTCGAGAGCGAGATACTGCATCACCTGCGTGCCGAAGCCGCCGATGCTGCCCTCCTCGATGGTGATCATCACCTCATGCTCGCGCGCCAGGCGGCGCATCATGTCGGTATCCAGCGGCTTGGCGAAGCGCGCATCGGCGACAGTGGCGGACAGGCCGAAGGTCGCCAGCATGTCGGCGGCGGCGAGCGCTTCATGGAGGCGCGCGCCAAAGCTGACGATGGCGACCGAAGTGCCTTCGCGCAGAATGCGGCCCTTGCCGAGTTGCAGTTGCACGCCCTGGGTCGGCAGTTGCACGCCGAAGCCCTCGCCGCGCGGATAACGGAGCGCGCTCGGGCGGTCGTCGATGGCGACCTGCGTCGCCACCATATGCACCAGCTCGGCCTCGTCGGCGGCGGCCATGATGACGAAGCCCGGCAGGCAACCGAGATACGCGACATCGAAGGCGCCGGCATGGGTGGCGCCGTCGGCGCCGACCAGACCGGCGCGGTCGAGCGCGAAGCGCACCGGCAGCTGCTGGATGGCGACGTCATGCACCACCTGGTCATAGGCGCGCTGCAGGAAGGTCGAATAGATCGTCGCGAAGGGCTTGAAGCCCTCGGTCGCCAGACCGGCGGCGAAGGTGACGGCATGCTGCTCGGCGATGCCGACATCGAACGAACGCTCGGGAAAGCGCTTGGCGAACAGATCGATGCCGGTGCCCGACGGCATGGCGGCCGTCAGCGCGATGATGCGCTCGTCCTTCTCGGCCTCGGCGATCAAGGCGTCGGCGAAGACGCGCGTGTAACTCGGCGCGGCGGCCTTGACCTTGGCTTGCGCGCCGGTGACGACATCGAACTTGCCGACGCCGTGATATTTGTCCTCGGCGGCCTCGGCCGGCGCGTAGCCATGGCCCTTTTGCGTGACCACATGGACCAGCACCGGGCGCGGCTCTTTCATATCGCGCACGTTCTTCAGCACCGGCAGCAGATGCTCAAGATTGTGGCCGTCGATCGGGCCGACGTAATAGAAGCCGAGCTCCTCGAACAGCGTGCCGCCGGTGACCATGCCGCGGGCATATTCCTCGGCGCGCTTGGCCGCGTTCTTCAGCGGGCGCGGCAGCTTCTCGGTCACCGCCTTGGCGGCGCTGCGCGCGGCGCGATAGGACTTCGACGAGATCAGGCGCGACAGATAGGCGCTCATGGCGCCGACCGGCGGCGCGATCGACATGTCGTTGTCGTTGAGGATGACGACGAGGCGCGACTTCATCGAGCCGGCGTTGTTCATCGCCTCATAGGCCATGCCGGCGCTCATGGCGCCGTCGCCGATCACGGCGATGACGTTGCGGCTCTCGCCCTTGAGATCGCGCGCCACGGCCATGCCGAGCGCGGCGGAAATCGAGGTCGAGCTATGCGCCGCGCCGAACGGGTCATATTCGCTCTCGCTGCGGCGCGTGAAGCCGGACAGGCCGCCACCCTGACGCAGGGTGCGGATGCGCTCGCGCCGGCCGGTGAGGATCTTATGCGGATAGGCCTGGTGGCCGACGTCCCAGATCAGCTTGTCGTCCGGCGTGTTGAACACGTAATGCAGCGCCACCGTCAGCTCGACGACACCGAGCCCGGCGCCCAAATGGCCGCCGGTGATCGAGACGGCTTCGATCATCTCCGCGCGCAGCTCGTCGGCGAGCTGGCGGAGGTCTTTTTCGGGCAGCTGGCGCAGGTCCGCCGGGAAGTGGACTTCGTCCAACAGCGGCGTCTTGCTCGGGGGTAATTCGCTGGTCATACGGGGGTATACGGTCCGAAAGCCTCGGTGGCCCACCCTGATGGTCGGGGCCCCGGAAACTTCTTATTTTATTCCAATCACTTACGCCGTTCGAGAACGAACCGCGTCAAGTGGCGCAGAAATTCGGCCTTTTCCCCGAAGAAATCAAGGCTTTGACCGGCGTCCCGCAGTAAACGCTCGGCCTCGGCCCTTGCTCCCGCCAGCCCCAGGGTGGCGACGAAGGTCGCCTTGCCGGCGGCGGCGTCCTTGCCGGCGGTCTTGCCGATCTCGGCCGAGCCGCCCTCGGCGTCGAGCAGATCGTCGGTCACCTGATAGGCCAGGCCGAGCGCGCGGGCATAGGCAGCGAGCTTGCCGCGCGCCTCGGCGGAGGCTCCGGCGAGGATGGCCGGCGCCTCGCAGGCCGCCGAAATCAGGGCGGCGGTCTTCAATTCTTCCATGCGGGCAATACCGTCGGCATCGAGCGAACGAGGCGCCCCTGCTCCCATGGCGGTCTTGCCCTCGGCGGCGAGGTCGATCATCTGCCCGGCCACCATGCCCTGGGGCCCGGCGGCGCGCGCCAGGGCGAGGATCAGCTCGGTGCGCCGCGCCGCATCCGGATGGGTGGCGGGATCGGCCAGCACCTCGAAGGCCAGCGTCATCAGCGCGTCGCCCGCCAGGATCGCGGTCGCCTCGCCGAACTTGGCATGGCAGGACGGCTGGCCGCGCCGCATGTCGTCGTCGTCCATCGCCGGCAGGTCGTCATGCACCAGCGAATAGCAATGGACCAGTTCGACGGCGGCGGCGGCGCGCAGCACCGACGTATCGGGCAGGTCGAACAGCCGGGCGCAGGCGAGCGACAAGGCCGGGCGGAAGCGCTTGCCGCCGTTCATCACGGCATAGCGCATGGCATCGAACAGCACGTCCTCGGGCAGCGCATGCTCGGGCCGGCTGGCGGCGCGCGGCAGCACGGCGTCGAGCACGCCCTCGACCGCGACGGCGGCGGACGCCAAAGCGCCGGCAATATCCGGCGCGTTGCCGGGCGAGGTGTTGGTCATCGCAAGGGCCTGAACATTCATCAGGCGCGGCGCAGTTGCCACGCAGGGCCGCAGCATAGCCGCGCGGAGCCGCCGCGTCATGTCCCGGGACGCGCGGTGGGAACTGGGAAGTTAGTTGAGTTCGGTCTCTTCGGCCGAAACGCTGCCGTCCGGCCGCACGACGATCTTCTCGACCTTGGCCTTGGCGGCGGCGAGCTTCATCTCGCAATGGCGCTTGAGCTGCGCGCCGCGCGTGTAGGCGGCGATGGCATCGTCGAGCTTGACCTTGCCGCGCTCCAAATCGCCGACGATCTTCTCCAACTCAGCCAGCGCATCCTCAAAGGACAGCGCGGCGATGTCGGGGGAGATTTCAGTGTCGGCGGACGCGGTCTTGGCCATGGTCAAATCCTTGATTGCGCGCGGAGTTTATTTAGGTATTGGTGAATATTATTTCTGGGGGCAATAAGCAAATGGCATCTGTGGATACAACAAAAGCGTTGATCGAGGCACTTGAACGTCACAGCGCACAATCAAGTGCCATATGCGATAATTTCACTGGTGAACTTTTAAACGCTCCAAAGCCCAGCGTAATTTATCATTATACAGATGACAAAGGCCTTAAGGGCATACCTGAAACAGGTAAGTTATGGTTTACCGATTTATTTAGTTTGAACGATCCATCGGAACTTGATCATGGAATGAAGCACGCGTTCAAAATTCTGATTGCCCAAGTTGAACAAGAGACCTGAATTCAAGTTTTTTTCAGACAGCTTCGTCGAGGCGATGAGTGGTAAATTAACGGCAGCAGCGCAATGGTTTGTTTGTTGCTTTAGCCGGACTGACAAAGATTTAGGTCAATGGCGCGCTTACGGAGACGATGGAAAAGGTTACGCCATAGGATTTGATGCGAAGGTTTTAGAAAATGCCTTCATAACAGCGCGAGCAGAAGACGCTAACCATTCAACTTTTCCAGTAAAATATGACGACAAAAAAATTTGTGAACTGCTCGAGAATCTCACCAAAGAAACGATCTCTTTTATAGAGACTCCTCGCGGAAAGGATTTGCCCCCACAAGAAATAGCAAATTTTTTAGCCGCCCTCTCTGCTCGCTTAGCTGCATCCTGCATACTTTTGTCGTTATGCTTTAAACACGAAGCTTATGTAAATGAACAAGAGTATCGTTTTTTACAAAGCTACCCAATCACCGCACAGTTGCCTGAATTACTATTTCGCACTCGACCTTATGCTCTTGTTAGAGACCAAGAGTTTAATTGGAAGAAAGTAGCGGCTTCTTCAATAAAAGAAATCGTGTGTGGTCCTGCGAATGATCCCAAAATAGCCGAAAAATTTGCAGCAGATTGCCGGCGCGCGTACCTTCAGAACGAAGTGATTGCGATTAGAACTTCATCAATTCCCTACAGAAGCGTTAGAAATTAGCTATGCCTAATTGCGATATATGCGCCCTCACGCTCCGCGCCAGTGCCTCCAAATCATAGCCGCCTTCCAGCGTTGAGACGACGCGACCTGCACAACACTCCTCGGCAATCGCCATAATCTCGCGCGTGATCCAGGCATAGTCGTCTTCCGTCAGGTTTAGATTCGCCAGCGGGTCGTCGGCGTGGGCGTCGAATCCGGCGGAAATCAAAATGAACTCCGGTTTGAAGTCGCGCAGCGCCGGCAGCAGGCGCTCGCGCCAGGCGGTGCGGAATTCCGCGCTGCCCGATCCCGGCGGCAGCGGCGCATTGAAGATGTTGCCGACGCCACGCTCGACGATGCTGCCGCTGCCGGGATAGAGCGGCGACTGGTGGGACGAGGCGAAGAACAGATCGGGGTCCTGCTCGAAGGCGGCTTGGGTACCGTTGCCGTGATGCACGTCGAAGTCGACCACGGCGATTCGCGTGAGGCCGTGCGCGGCCCGCGCGTGCAGCGCGCCGATGGCGACATTGTTGAACAGGCAGAAGCCCATCGCCGTCTCGGGCTCGGCGTGATGGCCGGGCGGGCGCACGGCGCAGAAAGCGTTTTGCACCTCCCCCGCCATCACCGCATCGACCGCCGCGCAGAGCGCCCCGGCGGCGCGCAAAGCGGCCTCGGCCGAACCGGGCGACAGGATGGTGTCGCCGTCGATCCTGGCGAAACCTTCCTGCGGCACGGCGCCGAGCAGATGATGGATGAGGTCAACGGGATGGACGCGGAGGATTTGGTCTTCGGTCGCGAGCGGCGCCTCGTATCGCGCGAGGCCGGCGAATTCCGGCGCATCCAACGCGGCGAGCACCGCTTGCAAGCGCGCCGGCGATTCGGGATGGCCGGGGCCGGGGTCATGCGCCAGACAGGCCGGATGGGTGAAGAGCGCCGTGGTCATAATACCGCCCCTATCCTTCTGCGCTCCGCTGGTTGCAGCAGCCCCGTGGCGGCGCGCGCGTCGATCACGCCTATTGTACGAAATCGGACAGTGGTTCGCCGAGCGGCCTTTTTCGCGGCGGAGCGATCAGCCGCCTTTGCGGATGCGAAAGACGAAGCGGCCATTCTCCGCGGACTCCGCCGCCAGCAATTTATGGCCCGCCGTGTCGCAATAAACCGGGAAATCCTTGGCGCTGGCGGGATCGTCCGCCGTCACCTCGATCACCGCGCCCGTGGCCAGGCCGCGCAGCGCCTTGTTGGCGCGCAGCACCGGCAGCGGGCATTTCAAGCCGCTGAGATCGAGGCGCTGATCGGGCGTGGCGGCAGGCGTGTCAGCTGGCGTTCCGGCGCCGGAACTGGCTTTCGCGCTAGGGTCTGGGCTCTGGCCTGTCATGGCGGCCAGGATATATCATGGGGCCGTCAAATGAGAACGCCCCTTCCGAATCGGAGCCTGCTATGTCCATCGTGGCCCATAGCTACAGCCTAGAGACCTTCTTCGACGATTGCCGCGCCAGCTTATTGGCGGATGCCGGCCCGGACGGCCAGAGCGCGGTGCGCCGCCATCTGCTGCAGCTGCTGCGCCACCCCAAGCTGATCCACGCCTTTCTCGGCCCCGCCCCCGGCCGCCGCACGCTGCATCATGAGCCGTCCACCGGCATGCATGTGTTCGTGCATGTCTATGATGCGGCGGGCGTCAGCAAGCCGCACGACCACGGCCCCTGCTGGATCGTGTATGGCAACCTCACCGGCCACACCGACATGATCGACTACCAGCGGCGCGACGACGGTTCGCAGCCGGGCTATGCCGACCTGGCGGCGACGCGCGAATATCGCGTGAAGGCCGGCGAGGCCGAATTGTTCGGCGTCGGCGCCATCCACGAAACGGCGCATCCCGCCGAGCCCTCAATCCTGATCCGCGTCGTCTCCGACGACATGGACAGCGTCTGGCGCCATACGTTCAATCCGGCGAAGAAGACAGTGACCGATCGACCGCCACGTCCAGAGAAGGACTAACGCGCCGCACAAACGAAAAGGGCGGGACCGATGGTCCCGCCCTTTCGATTCGCGATGCGTCTCGTCTAGCCGAAAAACTTGTCCTTCTTGAAGACGAGATTGCCCTGCTTGTTCTCGGGCGAGTCGCCCGGCATGTCTTCGCCGCGGATGTTGAGGCGGTGCGACGGGTTGGCGCCCGGATGGCTGCCGGCGCCGACGCGGAACAGCACCAGCTCTTCCTCGGCGATCGATTCGAACCAGTAGTAGGCGCCGGCGGGGATCATCACGCCTTCGAACTTGCCGACTTCCTGGGTGTTGCCGTCTTCATCGTGGTAGCGGGCGCGGCCCTGCAGCACGAGGAAGGTATGGTCTTCGCTGGGATGGGTGTGCAGGCCGTTCTCGCCGCCCGAGGCGTAGACCTTGAGCACTGCCCACATATTGTCGCAGCGGCCGAGGCGCGTGTTGGTGCGGCCCTCTTCCAGCATCTGCGCCTTGAGCTTGTAGAAGCTGAGCTTCTTCTCGACCGGCGTGGCGACGTCGGATTTCTTGTAGCTCCGCAGTTCGGTGGTCGGCGGAAGCACGGCGGTATCGCTGGGCGCGGTCATGGGACAAACCTCCGGAAAAACGCTGGTTGGGTGCAGCTGCTTGTTACCCGCCATTTTAGGCCGCCGCCCCTCGGCTGCAAGAGTTTCCCACAGGCGATTGACGCCCCGCCTCTAGGCCATTGTTTCCGTTGTGGTTATAGTGGGGCCATGTCCCGCACCGCCCGCAGCGCCGGCCGCGTCACCCGCAAGGCCGCCACCCCGCCGGAGATCACGCCCGCCAAGACGCCGGCGCTGACGCTGCGAGTCGATCTCGGCCGCGCCGCTCCGGACGGTTCTGCCGAGGCGATCGGGCCGGGCAAGGTGCGCCTGCTCGAATTGATCGAGGAGAACGGCTCGATCAGCGCCGCCGGCCGCGCCATGGGCATGTCGTACAGACAAGCCTGGCTGCTGGTCGACAGCATGAACCAGGCCTTCGCCGAGCCGGTGACGGAAACGTTGCGCGGTGGCGCCAAGGGCGGCGGCGCCGCAGTCACCGACTTCGGCCGCAAGCTGGCGGCGCTGTACCGCGCCATGGAGCGCAAGGCGACCGAGGCGGTGGCCGACGATCTGCAGGCGTTGGACAAGGCGCTCGGCAAGCCGAACGCCTAGCGTCCGGCACCCTAGCGTCCGGCGAAGGTCACGCTCTTGATGACGGCGGTGACGGCTTCGCCGACTTGCAGGTTCAGCGTCTCCAGCGAGCGGCGCGTGATCTGCGCCAGCACCGGCAGGCCGAAGCAGTCCAATCGCAAGACGACGCTGGCGCCCAGGGGCTCGCCGATCTCGGCGATGCGGCCCTGCAGCATGTTGAGGGCGCTGACTCCTTCTGGCGGCGTGCGCGCGATCATCACGTCGCGCGCCAGGATCTGCACGCGCAGCCGCGCGCCCACCTGCAGGCCCACATTGGGCACCCGCAAATCGCCGGCGGGCGTGGCGATCAAACTCAGGCCATAACCGTCGTCCGCTTCGCGCACTTGCGCGTCCAACAAGGCGCCCGCCTCGGCGCGCGTCAGCGGCAGGCCGTCCAAGCGCGCCATCACCTCGGCGGCCGGTCCGGCGGCGGCGACCCTGCCGCCCTCCATCATCACCACCGTGGTGGCGAGGCGCACGACTTCGGCCACCGCATGGCTGACATAGACGATGGGGATGCCGGCCTCGTCGCGCAGCCGCTCGATGTAGGGCAGGATTTCGGCCTTGCGGGCGTCGTCGAGCGCGGCGAGCGGCTCGTCCATCAGCAGAATGCGCGGGCTGGCGAGCAGCGCGCGGCCGATGGCGACGCGCTGCTTCTCGCCGCCCGACAACGACGCCGGATGACGATCGAGCAAGCCGCCGATGCCGAGCAGCGCCACGACGTCGTCGAATCTGGCGCGTCGTTCTGGCGCGGGCGTGAACCAGCGGCCGTAGCGCAGGTTCTGCCGCACCGTGAGATGCGGAAACAGCCGGCCTTCCTGAAAGACATAGCCGACGCGGCGGCGGTGCGGCGGCACGAAGCGATGGGCCGCCGTGTCGATCAGCGTTTGGCCGTCCACCGTGACGCGGCCCTGCTGCGGCTTGACCAGGCCGGCGATGACATTGACCAGCGTCGTCTTGCCCGAGCCGGAGCGGCCGAACAGCGCCGTGAGACCGGCGACCGCCGTGAAGCTCGCCTGCAGGTGGAAATCGCCCTGATGATGATTTATGGCGACGTCGAGCATCACACGCCTCCGATATTGCGCGCGGCGCGGCGCGCCAGCCACTCGGAGACGAGCAATGCGGCGAGCGACAGCGCGATCGAGATCAACGTCAGACGGATCGCGCCGGCATCGCCGCCCGGCACGTTGAGATAGGTGTAGATCGCCGTCGGCAAGGTGCGCGTCTCGCCGGGAATGTTCGACACGAAGGTGATGGTGGCGCCGAACTCACCCATCGCCTTGGCAAACGCCAAGATCGCGCCGGCCACGACGCCGGGCAGAATCAGCGGCAGGGTGACGGTGAGGAACACCATGAGCGGGCTGGCGCCGAGCGTGCCGGCGGCGGCTTCCAGGCGGCGGTCCACCGCCTCGATCGAGAGCCGAATAGCGCGCACCATGAGCGGAAAGCCCATGACGGCGCAGGCCAGCGCCGCGCCGGTCCAGCGGAAGGCGAAGACGATGCCGATGTCCGCCAGCGCCGCGCCGAGGACGCCACGCCGGCCGAACAGGATGAGCAACAGATAGCCGGTGACGACCGGCGGCATGATCAGCGGCAGATGCACGATGCCGTTGAGCAGCGCATGGCCCCAGAAGCGCTTGCGTGCCAGGATCCAGGCGACGGCCAGGCCGACAGGTAGGCTGCCCACGGTCGCCCATAGGGCGACGCGCAGGCTCAAGCCCACGACCTGCCATTCTTCAGGCGTCAACCACTGCATCATGACGCCAATCTAACCGACAGCTGACCAATCGAGACCCATTTAATCTAAAACGCTGAAGCCCTGCTTCTCGAACAGCGGCTTGGCCTTGGCCGAGCGCAGGTAGGCGAGAAAGGCCTCGGCATTGGGGTTCTTCGATTCGGCCAGCACGGCGCCCGGATAGATGATCGCCGGATGTGCGGTCAGCGGGAAGCTATCGACGATGCGCACGGTCGGATCGGCGGCGGCGTCGGTGGCATAGACGATGCCGAGCGGCGCTTCGCCGCGCGACACGAGCAGCAGCGCGGCACGCACGTCGTCGGCCTGGGCGACCTTGGCCGCGACCGACGGCCAGACGCCGAGTTTCTCGAGCGCCGCCTTGCCATATTTGCCGGCCGGCACCGACTCGACGTTGGCCATCGCCAAACGATCATTGCCGAGCACGCCGGCGAGATTGAAGCCCGGCGCGATCTTCAGCGCGGTCTTGTCGTCTTTCGCGGCGACGAGAACGATGCGGTTGCCGAGCAGATCGACGCGGGTCGCCGGCTTGATCAAGTTCTTGCCCGCGACATACGTCATCCAATCGCTGTCGGCCGAGATGAATAGATCGGCAGGCGCGCCCGCCTCGATCTGCTTGGCGAGCGCCGACGAAGCGGCATAGGAGACCTTCACGGTCTTGCCGGTTTCGGACTGCCACTGCCTGGCGATGTCGTCGAGGGCGGTCTTCATGCTCGCCGCGGCGAAGACCAGCAGTTCGCCCGATTGCGCCAAAGCCGGCTGGACCGGCGCCAGCTGAACGGCAAAGAGGCCGACAACGGCGATGACAGCCGAGCGGCAAAACCTGCGGCGTTGCATAGATCGTCTCTCAACAGATGCGTTATATTCACAAGGATACAACGGCTCCCGTCGGTCGCCAAGCGCTATGAATTTTTTTAGATATGACGATATCGAGGCCCTTGCCGGACCTGCAGCGTCCCGCGATAAAGACGGCCATCGATTCAAACAAATGGGGTTGTGCGGCATGAGCGGGATGGCGTTGGCAGGCGGGGCGCGGGCGATGGGCAAGACCGGCATCACGGCGAGCCGGCTCGGCTACGGGTCCATGGAATTGGCTGGCGCGGGCCGCGCGCGCGATCTCGGCGAGGCCGAAGCGATCCGCTTCATCAACCGCGTGGTCGATCTCGGCATCAATTACATCGACACCTCGATCGATTACGGCCTCAGCGAGATGCTGATCGGCAAGGCCCTCGCCAAGCGGCGCGGCGACTTCTACCTCGCCTCGAAATGCGGCTGCGCCGTCGGCGTGGCGCCGGAGGAAAAGGGCGAGTCCCATACCTTCACCGGCGAGAACGTCATCGCCGGCGTCGAGCAGAGCCTGCGCCGGTTGCAGACCGACCATCTTGATCTTGTCCAAGTGCATGGCAATCCGACGCGCCAGGAGCTGGAAGACGGCGGCGTCATCGAGGCCATGCTGAAGCTGCAAAAGGACGGCAAGGTGCGCCAGCTCGGCATCTCGCAGCGCCTGCCCCATCTCGCGCAATATATCGACGTCGAGGCCTTCAGCATCGTGCAGGTGCCCTACTCCGCCCTGCAGCGCACCAACGAAGACGCCATCGCCGCGCTCGCCAAGGCCGGCAAAGCCGTGGTCTGCCGCGGCGTCACCGGGCGCGGCGCGCCGGCCAAAGGCTGGGCCACCCGCCCGATCGGCACCGCCGACGGCGAAGTGAAATCGCTGTGGGAAAAGGCCAAGCTCGACGAGCTGCTGGACGGCATGCCCCGCATCGAATTCATGATCCGCTTCGTGCTGAGCAATCCGAACGTCGATGTCGCCCTGGTGGCGACGACCGACGAGGCGCATCTGGCCGCCGACATCGCCTATGCCGCCAAGGGACCGCTCGACGCCGCGACTTACAAGACGGCCTGCGAGCGGCTCGACGCGGCCGGCGGCGGCGCCGGCCAAGGCAAGTATCAGGGCGGCGGCCCCACCACGGTTCTGTAAGGCCGCCGCCCGATCATTCGAAGCGCGCTACTCGAAGGTCGTCAGCGTCTGGATCTGCATATATTCGCGCACGCCCTCGACGCCGGCGCGGCGGCCGATGCCGCTCTGCTTGACGCCGCCGTAGGGCGCGCGGCGGTTGACGCTTTGCGTGCCATGCGTGTTGACGAAGACCGAACCCGCCTCGATGCGGCGCGCGACATCGAGCGCGGCGTCGACGTTCTTGCTCCACACCGAGCCGCCGAGGCCGTAGATCGTGTCGTTGGCGCGGGCGATGGCGTCGTCGAGCGTCTTGTAGGTGACGATCGGCAGCAGCGGGCAGAACTGCTCCTCGCGCATCAGGCGCGAATCCTCCTTCACGCCGGTGGCGATCATCGGCGGCAGGAAATAGCCGCCGTCCTTGGCCTCGTCACGCATCGTGCCGAGACGCTGCACCTTGGCGCCGGACTTTTCCGTTTCCGCGACCAGCTCCTTGGCGCGCTCGAAGGCGCGCGCCGTGTGCATCGGGCCCATGGCGACGCCGGGGGCGAGACCGTCGCCGACCACCATTTTATTGACGACGCCGGTGAACGCCTCAACGAACTTGTCGGCAATGGCTTCGGGCACATAGACGCGCTTGATCGCCATGCAGACTTGGCCAGTCATGCGGTAAACCGCGCCGGCCATGCGCTCCATCGCCTCAGGGCCAAGATCGGCATCCTCCAGCAAAATCGCCGGATCGTTGCCGCCGAGCTCCAAGGTAATGCCTTTGATCGTCTCGGCCGCGTTGGCCATGATCTTGGCAGCCGAGGGGATCGAGCCGGTGAAGCCGATCTTGTCGACGCCCGGGCTGCGCGT
>CANJIM010000020.1 GCA_947474495.1 Rhodospirillaceae bacterium | reverse complement strand
CTGGCTACGCCATAGAGCGGCGGCTCTTGCTTCACGAGGCGATAAATGAGCGTCGAATAAACGTCGATGCGCTCGCCGGGACCGAGGATCAATTCAATCTCGAAGGCCTGCATCGAACGGATCACGCCGAGTAGCAGCACCATCACGATAGTGGGAATCATGATCGGCACGACGATGCGATTTAGCGTACCGATCATGCTGGCGCCGCAGGCACGCGAGCTTTCCTCGAGCGAGGAATCGATGCTCCGCAGGGCCGGCGCCAGCAGAAAAACCTTCACCGGCAAAGTCGAGCTGACGACATGCACCCAGACGATACCCCACCAAGAGAACACGTCGAAGACGGGCTCCTTGATGAAGGGAAACAGGTCCTGGAGCCAAATGTTGATGAGCCCGGTCTTGCCGCCAGCAAGCAGGATCCACGCCATGGTGACCGGCAGCGCCGGCATGAAGAGCGCGACCCAGAAGCCGACTTCGAGCCAACCGCGGCCCGGCAAATTGGTACGCGCGATGACCCAGGCGATCGCCACGCCGAGCACCAGCGAGATGAGTTGCCGCGCGAAGGTTAGCGACATCGTGCTCCAGAATGCCGACGACAATTGCTCGTTGCGGAAGGCCTCATACCAATTGCCGATGCCCGTCACTGTCTCGCGACCGAGCGCGCCGACCTGGAAGCTCGTCATCACCAGGGTGAAAAGCGGATAGATCACCAAGAAGCCGATGACCGCGATCAAGAGCACGTAGAGAAAGACGCCCAGCTGAAGCCGGTCGCCCGTTCCGACCGCGCCGCGATCGACGGTCAGGACGCTCATTGCGCCCCCTCGCTCTTCCAGAGCTGTAAGCGTTCGGACGGCAGCATCAGCTTGACCGCCTGACCTTCCTCCCAGTTTTCGTCACAGGGCAGGAAAACCGTCACGACCATGCCGGTGCTCAAGCGAATCGAGGCTTCGTAGCGATCGCCGATGAACAACAGCGTGAGAATATCGCCGGCCAGATAACCGGTCGCGTGAAGCGGATCATTGCCGCGCGGCGTGACCTTCACATGTTCCGGCCGGATCGAGGCGACGCAGCGGCTGTGAATAGCGGAACTGTTCGTGTGGTCGGCGCCGGCCACATCGCAAATCATGCCGCCGGCAAGTTCGACTGTCGTCAAATTGCCATGAGCGCGCGCCACAATGCGGCCATCGAAATTCAGCGTGCGGCCGAGGAAATCGCGCACCGCCGGGGTTTGCGGATAGAAGTAGAGTTCCTTGGGATCGCCGCTCTGCTCGATGCGCCCGGACTGCATGACGGCAATGCGATCTGACAAAGCAAGGGCTTCCGACTGATCGTGCGTCACGAACAAAACCGAAATGCCCAAGCGGCGCTGCAGCAGCTTGAGCTCGGACCGCATCTGATCGCGCAGCTTGGCGTCGAGATTGGAAAAAGGCTCGTCCATCAGCAGCAGGTCGGGGCCGAATACCAGCCCGCGCGCAACGGCGACGCGTTGCATTTGGCCACCCGACAGCTTGGTGCCAGGGCGGTTCTCGAAGCCGGCCAGCCCAACCAGATCGAGAGCCTTTTCGACCTCGCGACGAATTTCGTCGGCCTTACGCCGCCGCACGCGCAGCGGATAGGCAACGTTGCCGAATACATCCATATGCGGCCAGATGGCGTAGGATTGAAACACCATGCCCATGTCGCGCTTATCCGGCGCGACGAAGACGCGATCTTCCGGGGCATCGACAAGCCGGTCCTTGAACCAGATACGGCCTTTGGTCGCCCGCTCAAGACCGATGGCAAGGCGCAAAGTCGTCGTCTTGCCACAGCCTGAAGGCCCCAACAGGGTCAGAATCTCGCCGGCGAACAGTTCGAGCGACGTATTCTCGACTGCGACGCTAGTACCGTAGACCTTCTGAATTCCTTCCATATGAAGGATGCGGTCCTTTGGCGAGCGTTGCGCGGCTTGGCTCCCCTTCATGCCCATCCCAGGGGACGACGCGCGGTTGAGCGGAACCAGATTGTTCGGCGCGCGATTCATGATCCCCCTCCCTTTCGGACTCAGAAGCCCATGTCGGCGCGTAACTTCGCGACCATTTGCGCCATCGGAATGCCCGGCCACGCCGGTTTCGCGTCGTCGCGTTCGATCACAAGGTTGATAAGAATCGGCCCCTGCCGCGTCAGAAGCTGCGGCAATGCCTTGTCGAAATCCTCCGCTTGCGAGAATTCCTGAGCATCGGCATATCCGGCGGCTTTCGCCAAAGCGACGAAACTAAACACGCCATTGCCCGGAACGGGCTGGTTGCCCGAACTTTCATAATGGCCATTCGAAAAGACGATATGGAAGAAGTTCTTCGGCGCTTGTGCGCCGATCGTCACGAGCGAGCCCAGCTGCATCAGCAGACTGCCGTCGCCATCGAGCACGAGAACTGTCTTCTGCGGCGCGCCGATAGCGATGCCCAGCCCGAGCGACGAAGCGCTGCCCATGCAGGCCGAGGCGTCGACATGAAACTCCTTACCCTGTCCGGCTTTATGCCAGGGGGCGGCGGCCTGCATCGTCGCGACGCTGATCGCGTCCTTGCGATGGGCGGCAATGATCTCGACGGCTTTGTGCTTCAACATGGCATGGCCCTCAATTGCTCGCGGCGCCGACGATGGCTGCGCTCGGTCCGAGATCGGCCCAAGCCCTGCCCCAGGCGATCTGGATGTTTCCGAGGTCCTTCTCGGCATCGAGACGCCAATGGGGCACGCCCCAAGTGTCGAGCGTCGGCTCCAGCAAACGGACGACGCGCAACTTGTTCTTCTCGATCGGCAATTTCACGTCGCGGCCGTACTGCCCGATCAGCATGAAAGTCGGCACTTTGGCGTCGAGCGCGATAGCCTTGATCGTGTTGAGGCAGGCCAGCATGCCGTTGTTCTGAATCAGCATCATCGGCCGATGGCCGGTCATATAGAGCCCGGCGTTGATGCCGACCGCCTCGTCTTCCGTGCAGGCGTAAATCATCTTCGGCATGCCCGGCGCGTGCAGAGCCTCGATCGCCGTTTTCAGATTCGTGTCGGGAATACAGATAATATGCGTCGCCCCGGTGGCGGCGACGCTTTTGGCGATGAGCGCGCCATTCACGGAGTCGGCGAAAACTTCGGCGACCGTTGTCGTATCGGACATGACTACCTCGATCCGGCTATGGCGGTGATTTCAAGCTCGGCGCAGTTCGCCGTATCCGCGCCGATGAAGTTCAGGGTCGGCGTTGCGCTCCCCAGGACGGTTTTGATTTCCTGCAGAATCTCGTCCAACGCATAGATATCGCGGATATAGACGTCGAGGCGGAGCAGTCGCTCCGGCGCGCTGCCGCCGCGCTCCAGCGCCTGGCGGAGAATCGCGAGCGCATTGCGGACCTGCGCCGGCATGTCCAACAGCATCTCATCGGCTGCCGTCCCCGTCTTCGGGTCGGCAACGCCGGAAATCTTGCTCATGAACAATAGCCCGCCGGCTTCCACCGATTCGGCCTGCGCGTCGTCCCACGGCAGCCAGCGCACCGTCGTGGCCTCACCGGGCACCACGGCGATGCCGCCGATTTCCTGTTCGCAGCGGGCGCCAAGCGGCACGCCGAACGGTGTACTGGCGAACGGAATTTTTCCGCCGCACAGGGCCTTGGTGCCCTCATCGAAATCCGCAATGAAGCGCGCGCCGCGCAACGCGGTGTCGACGCGCACGAAATGTTTCAGCGAGGCGCCGGCCTTACGGAGATAAGACTCGATAGTCTCCCAGCAATATTGCAGCTGGACGCCAAACGATTCCGGTTTCTCCTGCGGCGATTTATTGCCGCTGCCGGGCTGCTCGTGACCGCGCACGCCGATGACGAAAAGAAACGGCCCGACGCGCGTCATGCGCGAGGCGCGGCCGCGCCCCGGCGATGGCGCCAAGGCTTCGCGCGGAATCGACGGATCGATCGCCAAAGCGATCGTGGTGAGCATGTTAATGCCGTGCATGCGCGATTGCGCGCCGAAGCTCACGGCGAGCGTGTGCTTCTCTTCGCCGAAATAGTCTGGCCACAGACCCATGCGCTCGAGCCGCCATTGCTGGCCGCTCGTATAGTTCTGGATCCACACGGCGCAGTCGCCGCTGAAACCGGCCTTCTCCAAGCGCGTTGCGATACGGCTGTAGGAATTGCGGCATTGCGCCGTCGCATCGTCGGCGAACTTGACCGAAATCTGTTCCGTCGCCGGGTCGCGATGGCCCTCCGACCCTGACACAAAAATGTAAGGACCGTATTTCGTGACGGCCGGGAAACCACGGTCCCGTTCGTCCTCGACTAAATCTTCACGCTTCCACTGACTGGACACCCTCTCCCCCTCTCAGGCCGCCCCCGCGGCCCGCGTTAGCGACCTTTCAGCGACGGTGCTCTTTCATCACCTCGAACGTCTCGTTGACGACGCGCTCATACGGGCTCTCGGTCGGCGCGGCCGCGGCGGCCTGCTTGCGCTGCGCGTCCTTGAACTTGTGATAGAGCGCGCCTTCCGTCCACACCGTGACGGTCGAGACCTTATTGGGATCGCTCGGTGTTTCAAGCCGGTAGCGGGACACGAAGCCTTCTGCGCCCTTCATCTCCTCACCGTTATGGTCAATGCGTGCTCGCGCGATATCGGCCTTTCCGGGCTTGCACCAATGATTAACGATGACGACGAACATGGCCTGAAACTCCCCCTAGCGATTGATCCCGAGCGTTACGCCGACAACGCCTTCTTGGCGGCCTGCGGGCCCTTGATGTTGAAGAAGCGGCGCGAATGCTCGTAGACAATTTCGTGCTTCAACTTCGGATCAATGCCCTTGAACATCTCTTCGATAGCGGCCGACGGATCAGGCCAAGTGCCCTGTTCATGCGGATAGTCCGAACCCCACACGGCGCAACCGGCGAGATGCGCCCAATCTTTGTCGAGCATTTTGGCGCCGATGTAGTCTTCCTCGAAGGTGAAGACCATGTTGTCCTTAATGTAGTCGGTCGGCATCTTGCTCAACGGCACCGTCGGATCGGGCGGACGGATTTCCGCCTGACGGTCCATCCAATTGAACAGGAAGGGCAGCCAGCCGATGCGGCATTCAGCGATGCAAACGCGCAAATTCGGGAAGCGCTCGAAGGCGCCGGAGAACACGAATTGCGGGATGAACTTCAGGGCGGCGAAAGGCGTGATCGAGAAATGTGCCAGCGAAGAGCCGCGCACGTTCGGCGGATAGGGATTGCCGGCGCCGTCGCCGATATGGGTGCAAAGCGGGATGTTCGCCGAGGCGGCCAGTTCGAACACCGGCTCCCAGGCTTCGTCGTACAGCGGCTTGCCGAGATCGAAGAGACCGAATTCCACGGCCTTCGTGCCTTTGTCGATCAGGCGCTGCAATTCCGTGACGCAGCCCGCCGGATCGTAGGTCGGCAAATTGGGCAAGGCCAAGATCCGGTCCGGCGAATGGGCGTTGATTTCTTCGATGATGAAATCGTTATAGGTACGGAAAATCTCGTCGCGCAGCTTGGGATCCTGCACCGACCATTTGCGCGTATTGGCGAAGAAGATGCCTGAGTAGATCGAGGCGAGATCCATGTGCTCCAGCAGCATCTTCGGGTCAGCCGGTGGGCGCTCGCCGCCTTTCAAATTGGCGCGCGAGAAGTATTTCTTCTGCATCTTGGCGTTCGACGAGCCATCGGCCGAGTCCCAGTGGCGCTTGCCTTCCCAGTACCAGTAGCTGCCATCGGGCGTTTCGACCACCTTCGGGCCGTTCTCCCGCATGTTCGCCGGGAGGCGCTTCTGCCAAAGATCCTTGGGCAGCCAATAGGCATCCAAATGGTTGTCGGCCGAGATGTATTTGTAGTCCACAGTGCCCCTCGTTCAACATAATTCCTGGTATATTGTTATATTCACGCCGTCCAAAAAGAGTCAACCAGCTGACGATCCGAAAACGTCTAGCTCGTGAAAATCTCTAGTTTCTTCAAACAATATATGCATTTTTTAATAGGCCGAATCGCCGAGGCCGATTTTATCCATCGTGAGACCGCATATGACATATATCTGGAATTTCATAATTGTTGATATATTGATCAATCAGGTGAGAAAAGCGCGCTAGCCTGTGCGTGCTCGTCATCTGCGCCTGCCGCGCGGCGCGCGCTCAAGTCCACCCGCCTTCTATGAGAAAGAACCCCTTATGAGTCTCGATAATCTCGGCATCTTCGTGAATGGACAGGTGATGGCCGATGCGAGCCTGGCGACCATCGACGTCATCAACCCCGCCACCGCCCGGCCCATCAAGCAACTGATCCGCGGGCAAGCGGCCGAGGTTGACTTCGCCGTTCAGTCGGCGCGCAAGACTTTCGAGAGCAAGGCGTGGCGCCGCATGCCGACGGCGCAGCGCGGCCAGATCATGCTGAAGATCGCCGAAGCCATCCGCGCCAACGAGGAACATCTCGCCACGCTCGAATCGACGGATGTCGGCAAGCCGATCGCGCAGGCGCGCAACGACGTGCGCACCACGGCGCGCTACTTCGAATATTACGGCGGCATGGTCGACAAGGTGCTCGGCACCACAATTCCGGTGCGCTGGGGCGCACTCGACATGACGCTGCGCGAGCCCTATGGCGTTTGCGCGCAGATCATTCCGTGGAACTATCCTCTTTCGATGGGCGCGCGCGGCATCGCCCCCGCCCTCGCTGCCGGCAATTGCGTCGTCGCCAAACCGGCGGAAGACGCCTCGCTGAGTCTGGTCGAATTGGCGCGCATCGCCCACGCCGCCGGGCTGCCCGCTGGCGCCTTCAACGTGGTGACGGGCTACGGCCAGGAAGCCGGTGCCGCCTTGGTGCGCCACCCACTCGTCGCGCACGTCACCTTCACCGGCTCCGTCGCGACAGGCAGCGCCATCATGAAAATGGCGGCGGAAACCATCAAGCCGGTCTCGCTGGAGCTGGGCGGCAAGTCGCCGAACATTGTCTTTGCCGACGCCGATCTCGCCGCCGCAGCGGCGCAGATCGCCCGCGTCATCGTGCTGAACTCGGGACAGACCTGCAACAGCTGCTCCCGACTGCTGGTCGATAAGGCCGTCCACGAAACCTTGCTCGAACAGGTGCAAGCCAAGTTCGACCAAGTCCGCATGGGCGATCCGCTTGGCGGCGCCGATATGGGCCCCGTTATCTCTGCGAAGCAGCAGAAGGCGATCGAAGGGTTCTTGACGAGCGCCGCGCAGGACGGCGCCACCATGAGCCGCCATGGCCATACGCCCGAAGATAGCAATCTAAGTGAAGGTTTTTTCGTGCGGCCAACGGTGGTAAACAACGTCCGCCCGCAGCATAGGGTCTTCCGCGAAGAGATCTTCGGCCCCGTTCTCGCGGTGAGCAGCTTTAGTGACGAGGCGGAAGCCGTGGGCTTGGCCAACGATTGCGACTACGGCCTGAATGCCGGGATCTTCACCAAGGACGTCGAACGCGCCGTCCGCCTCGCCCATGAAGTCCAAGCCGGACAAATCTATATCAATGGCTTTGGCACCGGCGGCAGCGTCGAAGTGCCCTTCGGCGGCATGAAGAAAAGCGGCTTCAACCGCGAAAAAGGCGTCGAGGGCTTCCTAAATTACCTGCAGACGAAGAGCGTCACCTTTCACTTCAAGACCGAATAAACCGGCACATAGGAAGAGCGGCGAACATGGCGCGGCAAATCAATGCACAGATGAACAACGCTCCGCAGATCGCGCAAGAAGAAGTGCGGACGCCGCTCTATCACCAGATCTATCTCATCCTGCGCAACAAGATCTTCGAGGGCGAATACGAAAACGGCGCGTTCCTGCCGAGCGAGCAAGAGCTCGCCCGCGCATTCAACGTCTCGCGCATCACCGCCAAGCGCGCCCTGAACGAGATCGCCGCGCAAGGATTGGCCGTGCGTGAACGCGGTCGCGGCACACGCATTTCCTACGACAGCAATAACCGCATCGTGCAGGGCTCGGTCCGCAGCCTGCTGAATAGCCAGATGGTCAACGGCGGGCGCAATATCGTCAAAGTGCTGGAGTTCGAATACATCCCGGCGCCCATCGACGTCGCCAAAGAACTGCAGCTCGAACGCGGCACCGTCGTCCAGAAGGCTGTGCGCATGTGGCACCGCAACGGCGAGCCCTACTCGCATTTGACGACCTTCATTCCCGCGGCCATCGGGCAGACCTACACGATGGCCATGCTCGGCAAGAAGTCGCTTGCCGCCCTGTTCATCGAGGCCGGCATCGAAGTCCACCGGGTTGATCAGACGATTTCTGCAACACTGGCCGATAACATCATCGCGGCCAAGCTGAACAGCGCCGTTGGCGCACCTTTGTTGCGTATTCTAAAAACCGCGTACGACGCGGAAGACCAACCGGTTGAGTATATGGTCGCGCTCTATCCGGCGGACCGCTATCACGTGCAGATGCGCCTCGTCGAAAATGAAGATCCGCTCGACGAGCAAAATTAGGCGAATAGCTCTTTTTCTGCGGTCTAAATCCGTGGCCTAAAGAATGCTTAGCGCCGGCCCGCGCCATCCACCGAAATTTCCCATATTGCCGCCGTTATAACAGCCGCAAGCTCTCGCCGAGCCGATTCGCAATAGTTATCGCGGGCCATTTCACGCTACCCGTCTTAATTGCGGATGCCAATCCGCAAACCAAACAGCCGAGCGACGATTGCAACTCCCGTGCTCATAAAGACCACGACTAAGGACACAACCGCAGCCGTTTCGTAACGGCCATCGACCATGTAATCGAGTTGAATAAGCGCCAACGTTTTGGTCTGGGCCGTCGCGATCAGGGCCACTGATGCGACGTCACGAGTTGCGCCGATGAAGTTCATCACACCAACCAGCAAGAGAACCGGGATCATGATCGGCAGGACCACGCGAACAAAGGTCGTGATCCAACTCGCGCCAGCGATGCGCGATGCTTCCTCCAGTTCCTGACCAAGCTGCATCATGTTTGATTTAATGATCTGTGTACCGAGCGTCATCGAACTGACGACAGTCGCTAAGATCAGCAGGAACATAGAGCCGTAGAGCGGTCGGAAAAATGGCGTTTCCAAAAAGACGTATAGAAGGCCGAGACCGAACAAAAGTCCGGGGACAGCGAATGGAAGCCAGGATATGAAATCGAGCAGCGCGCGCGCCCTGAACTTGGTCCGCACGATGAAGTAGGCGATCAGCGAGAATAGGACCACGGAGAATAGCCCCGCCCCCGTCGCCATGATCAGCGTATTCCATGTCGCATTCAGGAACATAGGGTCGCTAAACACCGAGATCCAGTGGCTGAATGTGTAGGCGTCTTCGATATGGAAGAAGCCCAGCAGCTTCATAACCGAGGCCAGCGCGACGAAGATGAGCGGGATCACCGTCAGCAGCAACACGATCAGCAACACACCAAGGAATATCGGCAGGCGCCATATGCCCAATCGAACCGGCTGCGTCTGCAGCTTTCCCGTCAAGGTTGTATATTGCCGACGGAGGCTGAGTTTCCGCTGCATGAAAATCAACGGCAGGATCGCGGCCAGCCCGAGGGTGGCCAAAGCCGAGGCCGCAGCGAAGCGCGGCGGCTCCTGCGAGATGAGCGAGTAAACCATCGTCGAATAAATGTAGAACTGGAACGGCGGCCCGAGGACCAATTCGACTTCAAATGACTGCATGGCCCGAATCATCGCCATCAGGATGATCGCGATCAGCGCCGGCATCATCGCCGGGACGATGATGCGCAACACGGTCTTGGTTCGGCCCGCGCCGGCCACCCGCGACGCCTCCTCCAGGGAGGCATCGATGTTGCGGAACGTCGGCGTCAGCAGCATCACTTTAAGGGCAATTGAATTTCCGCCGAGATGCGCCCAAACGATGCCCCAAAATGAATAAATATTGAATGGCCCTTCATCGACGAAAGGCAGCATCTTTATCGCGGTGTTAAAGAGGCCATATTCCGGATCAAGGCACATGATCCAACCCAGCGTCACAGATAGCGAGGGCAGGAAGAAAGAGATCCAGAACATAAACTCAAGCCCGTGCCGATAGGGAATATCGGTTCGCGCCAACACCCATGCGATCACCACAGCAATCGGCAGAGCGATGCCGTGGATCGAGACCAGAAGCTTGAGCGAATTTACAATGGCGCCGAGCATCGTCGGATCGGACAAGGCGTAACGCCAAGAACCCAGGCCGAACTCGAATGTGCCTCGCGATTCACCGACGTCGAACGAATAAACCGCGATCAGCAAAACCGGGTAGAGCACCAAAAAAATGGTCAGCAGCATAACGATCGTGAACAGCACCGTCCGCAGCTCGAACAAACGGCTGGCGCGGCTGCCTGACGGATGCGCGAGAGCTATTTCGGCCATAGCGTCAAAGCCTCCGGCGCCAAGACGAGCGTGACGTTTTGGTCGCGCATCGTGCGTGCTTCCGGCGGGCCGTAAATCGTGATGAGATCATTTCCGACGCGGACCGCGCACTCCGTGCGGTCGCCTTGGTACAGCACGGTTTCGATCTTGCCGGCGAGACAGTTCTCGCGGCCCGCTTTCGTCGCGGACAGCGCGATACGCTCGGGCCGGATGGCGATCTTGATCTCGCTGCCCGGCGCGGGGATTGCCACGCCTGGCGGCGGAGTCCACAACAAGTCGCCGGCGCCGTTACCGAGAGCGATCCGCGCCGACCCGCCTTCGGCGGCGCCGACGCGCCCTGGAATGGTCACGGTTTTACCGAGGAAGTCGCGCACGAATTCCGTTTTCGGCCGGTCATAGAGCTCATCCGGCACGCCGATCTGCTCGACTTGCCCCTGGCTCATCAACGCGATGCGGTTGGATAGGCTCAGAGCCTCGGCCTGGTCGTGCGTGACATAAATCAGCGTGAGACCAAGCCGCTCCTGCAGAACCTTGAGCTCGTAGCGCATCTGCTCGCGCAGTTTTACATCGAGGTTCGACAGCGGCTCGTCGAGTAGCAGAACTTCGGGCTCATAGACCAGCGCCCGTGCCAGGGCAACCCGCTGTTGCTGTCCTCCGGAGAGCTTGGGCGCGTCGCGATCGGCCTGAGCCTCCAGATCGACGAGCCGCAATGCCGCCATCACGCGCTCGGCAATCACCGCGCGCGACAACTTGCGCAGAGTGAGCGGGTAAGCGACGTTCTCGGCCACCGTCATATGGGGCCAAATCGCATAGGATTGGAATACCATGCCCATATTGCGCTTTTCGGGCGGCAGGTTGATGCGCTTGTCCGACGAGTAGACGGTACGCCCGTTCAGGATCACCTCGCCGGCGGTGGCATCCTCCAAACCGGCGATAATGCGAAGCGTGGTGGATTTGCCGCAACCGGACGGACCCAGCAGCGTAAAAACTTCGCCTTTTGCAATGCTGAAGTTGACATCACGCAATACGCTGACGTTTCCGAAGCTTTTGCTCACGCCCCGGATTTCAATGATCGACTGTGCCATCTAAAAATAGCCGCGGAGGTTCTATTCCTCCGCGCCTTTCTTCCCATCGTCGACCATCGGCGCCGCGATCACCTGCTTGGCGATTACCTGCAGCCCTTCGCGAACATCGGCATATTTTTCGTGGTGGCCGTTGAAGTATTGGATGCCTTGTTTTGGCGACATCTTACTCTCCACCGACTTGACATCGACCCGGCGAGAATTGCGCGGCACCGTGACCCACTCCTGCTGCCCCTCCTGGCTCAACAGCCAGTTCATGTAAACCGCGGCCGCATTCGGATGCGGGGCTTTGTCGACAACACCGACCGAGCCGAATCCCGGTGACAATTGCTCAACCTTATACATGCCGTCATCAAGCGGCAGTACGTTCCGGCCTAGACCTGCGTTCTCAAAAACTTCCAATTCGCTATCATCCAGGCCGATGGCGATGGGATAGCGTCCGCGAACCACCCACTCCGCCCCTTGACGGCGATTGGTGGTGAACACGGCCTTCTGCGCATAAAGCTTACGCAAAAATTCTTCACCAAAATTTTCGAGGATGGTCAGCGACGCACCGTTACCGGAACCGCCGCGACGGGGATCGTCCCATACGATTTTATTTGCGAATTCAGGCTTTAATAGATCCTGGATCGACTTAATCTGAGCCTTCTTCACAAAGTCCCAATTCACATGAATCGGGTTCTGCACAGTGCCGTCAAACGAATAGAAAAATTTTTGTTCCGTGTCGGTAAAGCCGGCCGCGAAGCCGCCGAACCAATTTTGATCCGCCTTGATCTCCTCACGGAGGAACGGGGCCAGCGGCTGCAATACGCCGGCTGGTTTCAATTGCGAGATGGCCGAAGATCCCGATGACCAGACATCTTGGTTATAGATTCCGGCTTGGCGCTCACGCAGCAGACGCGGAATAGCCGTGCGGTTCGCCGCGCCTGAAAATTCGACTTTGATCTCGGGGTATTTCTTTTGAAAGGCATCTTTCAGAACAGCCGCGTAGCGCTGCCCTGGAGCACCGTGAACAACGACCAGCCCTTCTTGCTTGGCTTTTTCAAGCACGCTCGCCCAGTTGCTGAGATCAACAGGCGCCTGCGCGGCCGCCGAGAAGGACAGAGACGCGATTCCAAAAGCGCCAATAATCAATGTCTTGAGGAAAAACATGCCTCGCTCCCTGATGCAGAGTTCGTTTTTCGAACCCGTTTTAAGTCGCCGAAATCTATCAAATCCCCATTTCATTGTCGAACATCAGGAACCAATTAAGTTTTTCAACGCACGCATGAAATGAGCTTTGCCAGGTCTTTTATAAGAGTTGCCTCTTTGAGAAGGCTTACTCTCCATCTGTTGCAAAACAGAATTGCGCCAGAGGTGTTTTTTGCAGACAGAATCGCTTGAAAGAGTTTGTCTCGATCACGCCATAACCAGCGCCAGTTTGTGGCGCAGATGATTCAATCAATGTATCGTCTCTCCCGTCGGGGCCTTCCGAAGCGGCCTCGCGGCCAGATGATCGGAGGATGCCATGCTTTCCAATGAAGCCAACCAAGAGATCACTCGCGTCGGACGAGGCACGCCGGCTGGCGAGCTTCTACGTCGTTATTGGCAACCGATCGCCGCAGAGGCCGAACTCACCGATGATTCGCCGAAACTCCGTATCCGCGCACTTGGCGAGGACATGGTGTTGTTTCGCGACGGAGAGGGTCGGCTTGGCCTGGTCGAAGAACAATGCTGTCACCGTTCAGCGTCACTCTACTACGGGTTCGTCGAACAGGACGGCCTGCGCTGCCCGTACCATGGCTGGAAGTTTGATTGCGCCGGCAATTGCATCGATCAGCCCTTCGAGCCGAGCGACAGTCCGCTCAAAAAGGAAGCTCATCAGCACTCCTATCCTGTGCAGGCGCTCGGCGGCATGATCTGGGCCTACATGGGGCCATTGCCTGCCCCGCTCTTGCCGCGTTGGGAACAGCTTCTGAGAGCGGATGGCGTGCGAAAAGTCTTCATACTCCCCGTGATCGAATGCAATTGGCTGCAGATCATGGAGAATTCTTGCGATCCGGCCCATACCTACTATCTTCATGCGCACACGCTGACTCTCAAGGATAAGGGCAAATCGGGCGCCTATTATTATCGACCGATCGAAAAGCTGCATTTCGAGTTGGTGGACGAGCCCAACTGGGTTGGCGTTCGCAAGCAGCGTGTTTATGGCGGCGACAAGGCGGAGGAGGAAGACGGTCATCCGGTGATCTTCCCGAATCTCCTTTTATCCCCGCAACGCGAACACATCGTCATGCACATGCGCTTGGCAGTGGACGACACACATACAAAAATCTTCCGCTATCAATTCACGCCCAACGATAGCGGAGATTTGGTCACCCAACCCAACCTCGTGCCCTGCGAGAATGTGCCGCCGCTCAAGGACGAGACTGGCGCCTATCATATGAATAGCTTCGCCTCCCATGATGCCATGGCTTGGGAGACGCAAGGCTCGATCACCGATCGCTCGCGCGAGTTGCTCGGCAACACCGATGTCGGCATTGCGCTCTACCGGCGGCTTTTGCGCGAGCAAATCCGCTGCGTGCAAGAGGGCAAGGAGCCCAAGGGTGTCATTCGTGACCCAGCCCTCAACGATTGCATCCGGATCCACGTCTCGACTGGACAGCGCCGTATGGCTCGTGAAATGGCGAAGGCCTAAACAAGGTTCCGCGATTCATAAGACGGCGCGGATTCTCAAAAATCGCGCGATCGGCGCAGTCTGCATGATCCAAAGCAGGCCAGCGGTCGCAGATGCATCGCGCCTAAATCAACGCTAGTAACTCTCCGGAGCAACAAGAATGACGGCTCAAACATCGACGACAGATATGAAGATAGCGGATGCGCCGACCGAGCCGCTCGATGACTTTGTCATAGAAGATGCTTACGAGGCTTGGCAGCAGCGGGAAGGCGTCCGCGTCATTAAGGACTTTGCGTTTGATGACTTGTGTGCGGTAGAGCTCAGCCCTTGGCCGCGCAAGGGCGGCGCCGGCGCCATTATCAATATTCCGAATGATTGCATGCCCAGCGACGCGCATCTCGTTGAAATAGCGCCGGGCGGCGAGTCGGAGCCCGAGCACCACATGTATGAGGAAAACGTATATGTGCTATCCGGCCGTGGCGCGACCCGGATATGGCTAGACGGACAAGAGCCGGAAACGTTCGAGTGGGCGGCGGGAAGTCTCTTCTCGATCCCACTGAACGCTTGGTATCAACATTTCAATGCCGGCAGCGAGCCGGCGAGATATATCGCGGTCACAGGCGCGCCGCCAACCATGCGTCGCATGCGTGACCACGATTACATCTTCAACAACCCCTTCCAGTTCAAGACCCGCTATAACGGGAACGGCAAGCAGTTCGCCGGCGGCAAGCTTTACAATCGCCGGGTATGGGAAACGAATTTCCTGCCGAACGCGCCCAACATGAAGCTCTACGGCTGGAAAGAGCGCGGCGCCGGCGGCATCAACGTGATGCTCGAGATGGCGGGAAACTCTCAAAAGGCCCACATCTCCGAGTTTCCGGTCGGCACTTACAAGAAGGCTCACCGTCACGGACCGGGCGCGCATTTGGTCGTCTTGAGCGGCATCGGATTTTCGCTGTTGTGGACCAAGGACGATATGTCCGATCTGCGCAGATGCGACTGGAAAGCAGGCGGCATGGTAATCGTGCCGAACGAGAACTGTTATCATCAGCACTTCAACACCGGCAACACGCGCGCCCGTTATCTGGCGTTACGCCCCGGTTACTTTGGTCTCTATGCACCGAATGGCAAAAGCGGACGCATGGCTGATCTGAGCATCAAGGAAGGCGGCTCGCAGATCGAATATGAGGATGAGGATCCGAGAATTCACCAGATCTTCGAGGCTGAGTTGGCGAAGAATGGCGCAACCTGCCGCATGAAAGCTTTCGTGAATCCGTGCAACGGTGTCGTTGGCCCCACCAGTGCGCGTGATACTTAATTTATCTCTAGTGGATGGAAGCAGCCTGAACTGCGCGAGCTTGCGCAAGACAGCCGAATAACAAGTCTAGCCTTCGAAGACCAAAGACTTGACCACGACCGGAATGGCTTCAACGGAATCGATGATTCGACCTAAATCGACGAAGTTGAATTCTCCGACATGGATGCCATCCACCACCACAACATCCTGGGGCACCTTTTCTTCTTCCTTGAGCATGAAGCCGACAAGGCCAGCCACGTCGGCCGAGAGAATGATGACCCAGGGATGATTCGATAGGGGCTCCAACGCCTGTCGAATACCGCTGCTAAGCGCTTTAATCGACTGATGGTTGGGGATCACCGGCCCCAATAGCGCGAGGGCAATTGGACGGCCGATATCTTCCGGAGTGATATCCAAACGGGCAAACCCGCGCATGATCGCCTCCGTCACGGTTGACACCGTGAGCGCCGTAGGATCCTTTGGCAAATAAGCTGGCACCACTTGAAGGTCGAGCTGCGGCAATAGCCCATCCTTGGAGATGTAGACTGTGCTGCTTGAAAGCTGGATCGTGTATTGCGAGGCGCCGATAACGGTTGCTCGTATGCGCTCTAGGCTACCGGCCAGCGGCATTTGAAGCATCGGAATACGCCGACGGACTGCGGCGCCGAGCAGCGGGCCGAGATCCCCGTAGTCGTCCTTGTCGGCCTCATAGATATATTCGCTGACACCACCCGAAAAACTGATTTCGGCGATCGCACCGGCATATGTCAAAGCGCCTGAAATGATGAAACTCTCCGTGAGCGGCGAGTAGGCTTTGCGCTCCAGAGTTTCAAACAGGATCTGAGCCAATAGCTCTGCTATGGCTCTTTTCTGCTCCTCCGTGATGATATCCCCGACGGCAATATCATAACCGCAGTCGCGGGCAACGGCGCAGCCTGCTGCTTCCGTACGGATCACCCGGCCTTCGCTGTTCCAGGCAATTAAGCGGGCTCCGACATTGACGGCCATCGTCTCAATAACGGCGCCATTCTCGACGAGTGCCAGCTTCGTTGTGCCGCCGCCGATATCGACGTTTAGACCGACGCCATGGTGAATTTGCGATCGTGCCGCTGCGCCTGAACCATGAGCGCCGAGGATCGCCTCGAGATTTGGGCCCGCCGTAGCGCAGACGAAATGGCCGCCCTGCTCGGCGAGCATTCGAATGATCGCCGCCGAGTTATGCTTGCGCACCGCCTCCCCCGTGCAGATCACTGCGCCTGTATCGACATCCTGCGGAGCGATGGAAGCATCTTCGTAACTACGTTTTACAAAGGCGGCCAACGAATCGGTATCGATGGTATCAGGGTCGGTGTAGGGCGTGAGCAGGATCGGAGAGCGATAAAGTACCTGTCGATGCACAACCTCAAACTGGCTCGACATTTCGTCGCTGCGCCGACGCATGACGAGCCTGGAGAACATTAGATGCGATGTCGAAGATCCGATATCGATTCCGACGCTGGTGAGACGGAGCCAATCCGGATTGTTCGGAAATCCGTCCTCCGCTGCGGGTCCGAATATAGCTTCGTCATTAAGGCCGTAATGACCATGTTCGGAAGGATCGTCGTGCATACCCTGACTCTTTAAAGAACTTCACCGGTTCACGAATCAGTCTAAATGATCGCCGGGGCGGACCACAGAGACAATGGCAGTCCGCTCGCGGATTCCGTCATGCGTGAACCTGCCGGGTTGCAGCCCCTTCGCCGTGTAAGACCAGCTGCCCAACCAACCCATCCGCTTAAGGACAAACAGATGGCTCTGAGGGTTGGGATGGGAGGGAGCCTATCCGCCCCCTCCCTGGCGCAACTATTCGTCGTGCGCGGTGCCCGTGCACCAGCCGACCATTTTCCGCATATGGCAGGGTGCGCCGTTCTTCTTGAGCTCGGCCTCGAACAGACGATGAACCTCCGGATTTTCGTCGGCATATTCGATCTGCGCACCGCCGTCCTTTACGCTGGTATCGGTCGCCCCTTCGTGGCTGACGTTATCGGGCCGATAAGCGTAGCGGTTACTACCCCAACGCAATGCGAGGTAGCGCGCCGGCTCGTTGCCACTGTTGAAATGCTGATGAAACCAGTCCGATGGCGGGACCACGATGCTGCCCGGTAGCCAATCGACCTTCACACGCTCATCCCACTTCCCGTCCTGCCACAGCAGGCTGAAGCCCTTGCCGCCGAGAATAATGACATTGGCACCGGGGCCGTGCTTATGCGCCTTTTTGTAGGTGCCGACCGGAAATTCCGAGATATGCGCGACCATGGTGCTATGCGCTAGCTCGAAACAAAGATACGAGCCGCCCGCACCGCGATTGTTGCGCCGATAAAGCTCATGGGTGTCGGCATTGGGAACAAAGTTGGTTTCCCAAATCTTGTAAGTGCCGCGATTGTTCATATACAGCTCGCCGCCGCCGTCGAACTTTTTCTCACCGTCGAAACGGTCGCGGAAACTGTACGGATTGTTGAAGATAAAGTCGGTGTTGTGAAACATGTTCATAACGACCGGAGCCGTGATCACCGCGACATAGCGCGCCGCTTCCTGGCCGCTCGTGTTGAAATGCTGGAAGTTGGCGTTGAGCGGGATCGAGAAGAGGCTGCCAGCCTGCCATTCGAAGCGATGCTTGACTCCATCATCGTTCCAGATCGCCGTCGCGCCAGAGCCCTTCAGCACATAGATTAATTCCTCGTACATGTGGCGCATCGGTTTGGTCGAGCCGGCCGGGCGAATCTCTGCGACATAGCAATTGTTCGAATCACCTGCTCCCTCCAGATTCAAGAAGGCGGCGTCTGCCCCGAGACGCTCCCAGCGTCCAAGCTCCAGCGTCTTCATGTCGCCGACGAAAAACGTGTCGTAAATCGGAATGCCTTCGCTGGATTGCCATGTGTTGTAGGCATTCTGTCGCGACATTTTACGAAGTTCTTGGACGTTCTGCTGTTCCATTACCAATTCCTTTTTTGTCTTGCCGAGCGGTAGTTCCGCCTACTCGGCGGCCATGCCGCGCCGCAGCCCCATCCGCTCGTTGATGACATCGATGACGATGATTTTGTTCTTTGCCGGATCGCGGATAGTCCCCATCGGATCGCCGCCTGCGGCGACGATGTCGATCTGCTCCTTCACCAGCTTACGCAACATGACGATCCCCACATCGGACACGCCGAGATTTTCACGACTACGGTCGGCAATCGCACCTTGCGTTTCCCATGCCATCGAATCCTGCGCCGAGACGATATTCATCAAATATTCACCCTCCTCGCTCTTGAGCGGACGATATTCAAATGGTGAATCCATGTCGGGCGGGCTGCGATCTGTATCATTCGGCACGAAATTCACGCGATAGACTTTGATGTGCGTATCATCGATCGGAACGCGGATTTGGATATTGTGACGGAAGCGCTTCTCGCCGCTGCGCTCGCCATGCACTTCGTTGGAGACATGGCGCAAAATCGTCGGGAACAGCAACGGATGCTCATCGACCATCGGGGCGTCTGCCGGGGTTTTACCCGGCGTCGTGCGACGCTTCATGATGCCCCATTCGAACTTGATGAACTCGCGCTTCTCTTCGTACTTCTTCAAGAACTCGCCGAGGTGGCCCGTCGTGTTGTGGAGCCAATAGAGATGCGCCGGATCCACCGAGTTTTCCATCGCCTGCAGCCAATTGCAGTCGATGACAGATTCCGCGACGATCCAACGCTTGCCATCTTCACGGACCAGGACGTCCCAACGCGGCAGAAGTGGCGCCGGGGCCGGGCCCATATAGGCATAGAGCAGCCCTCCCAGCTTCTGCACGGGATAGCCTGCGTGCTCGATCTCGTCCTTGTACGTGCTGCCCTTAGGCTCCGCCGGCTGCTCGATGCAGCGTCCGTTCGGCGAGAATTTCCAGCCGTGGTAAGGGCAGCGGATGCCCTCCGCGTCAACCCGTCCATAAGCCAGGGACGCCAAACGGTGCGGGCATTGTTCGGCGACCAGCCCGTAACGCGGCTGAGTCTCGCCTTCATTCGCTGGCATGCGAAAGACGACCAAGTTCTCGCCGAGAATCTTGACCGCCTTGATGGGTTTTTCTGCGGTCAATTCGCCGGCGACCGCCACAGGATGCCAATAACGGCGCAACAGCTCCCCCGCCGGGGTCCCTGGCCCAACCTTCGTGAGAATTTCGTTATCGCTTTGGCTCAACATCTGTTCGTCTCCTCGTGTCCAACGACCGGTTAAGGGGCCCAATATCCGAAGGTCAATCCATGCCCTGTGCCTGCCATCGACCGGTAGCAAGGCAGATAATCGACAAGCGTCATTTTGATCGGCGCCATGGCGGCAGCAGCCACGACCCAATTGAGGATTTCCGGCGTGCCGGGAGCACGGTTCAGGCGCTCGCGCGACAAGCCGCGCAAGGTCGCCGCATTGGCGCCGCTCAACGCCGCGATAACCTCGCGATCCAACTCCTCGTCGACGATCTGATGGCTCAGACCGCCGGAGGCGATGAGACCGACCCGCAGTTTGGTCGGCCACAGGGCAATCTGCCGGCGCAAAGCCAGGCCAAGATCATAGCAGCGCCCTGCCGTCGCTTGGTTTGGCAGGTCACGGCTCACCATCAACGGCACGATCGGAATTTTTCGGCCGACAAAAAGCCATTCGTCGGGAAAGCAAAAGGCATCATCGAGCGCCACCCCGTCCGGCAAGCTGTCGACGCATGCGACGTCGAACCCCTCGCCGATCAGGCCCCCGATCAAATGGTCCGCCAGGGCTGCATGTCCAGGGCGCTCTTGAGCGATCTTTTCCGGGCGCCGCTTGTCCTCAGGGATGAAACGGGAGTCTGGATCGAATGGCTGCTCGGCACGCTTCATCACGGGAAAGACGCCGGCTCGCATAATCCCGAACACCGGATGGGCATCGTGGGGGCGAATGCGGTGAGCGTTGCTGATGACGATCACGACATCGGGATTCGCCGAAGCGATCGTCGTCTGCAGCTTCGCCAACGCTGCCTGCGCCGCCGCATGCCGCTTGCGTTGAACGTCGAGGGTGATCTCCGCTTCGAGACCAGGCTTGGCGGCTGCAAGCAGGGCGGCATAGTCGAAGCGCGGATCGCGTGTATCGCCTTCGCCGAGCCGCGCCCAAAACTCGGGCGGGCTCTGGATGCTCGGCCCGTGCGAACTGCCAACCGCCATTACGATTTCAGCCATCATACAAACCTTCTGAACAGCAGCCGCTGTCTGCCCCGCAGCGAAGCAGACAGCGGACACATCCTTAAAGCTTCAAGTTGAAAACCTTGCGAGCATTTTCCGAGAAGATCTTCTTCTTATCGGTTTCGCTCAGCCAGGAAATCCCCTCGATCAGCGGGCGCGTGTCGTCCAGCCACTTCCCGGTCTTGGGATCTTTCGCGGTACCCGCGCCCGGCCGCTCGGTGCCGAACATGCAGCGATCTGGCCCGGCCCAACGGAACAGCATTTCCAAGGCGTCTTGCGTATAAAGCGCAGTGTCGAAGTAAAGCTGACGGAAGCTATCGACGAACGGCGTGGTGTTGCGCTTGGAGCGCGCCGCGACAAAGCGGCCGATCTGGTAGGGAATGGCGCCGCCGCCGTGGCAAATGATGAGCTTGAGCGTCGGGAAATCCTGAAACACCTTCGATTTCATCAACGAGATGATGCCGATGCTTTCCTCGATGATGAAATTCAACGTGTAATCATGACGGCCGCAGCGGCAGCCGGCGGCATGAACCATTGCCGGAACATCAAGTTCGACGAGCTTTTCGTAAAGAGGATACCAATACTCGTCGCCGAGGCCTGGCGGCACGGGACCAAGACCCTCGGTCGGATCGGGATTGAGCAGACAGCCGACGAAGCCCAGCTCCTTGACGCAGCGTTCGAGCTCCTCGACGGAGTTCTTGGGGCTCACACCCATGTTCTGCGGCAAAGACGCCATGCCGACGAACTTCGTCGGAAACAGCTCGACCTGGCGCGCGGTCAAATTGTTGCAGGCCTCGGTGAAGGCGCGCACGATCTTCTCGGGCTTTTCCGAATGCATCAGCTGATAGGGACGCGGCGAGATGATCTGGACATCGGTGCCCACTTCGTCGAGTTGCTGCAAATGCGACGTGCCGCCGTGCACGGGCTCGTTGAGCGCCTTGATGATCGCTTCGTCGCTCAGCTTCAGCTTATTGACTGATTCGCCACGGCCCGCGAGCAGGTTCGATTTATAGGCGAACAGCTTATCCGGCGCGGTGAAATGCGCGTGGATATCGATAATCATAGGGTCCTCCACTTTGTTATTGTTTGCGATTGGAAACGCTCCGCCGTCAGCGGCTTTTCACACCGATTTGAAAGCCGAACCAGCGCGCGACAAGAGCCAGGCCCGTGGTCATGGCGACGACGAACAGGCTGATGATACCTGCGACCTCTCGTGACGAACCCGCCGCTGAGGTCATGTATTCGAGCGCAAGCAGCGACAGCGTGATGGTGTCGCGGCTTGCCAGCAGGATGACGCTGCTTGTCGCGCCAGCCGCCAAGGTGAAATTGAGGATGCCGATCAGCACCAGGGTGGGCGCGATCAGGGGAAGCCATATGCGGAAATAGGCGTAGGTCCAGCTCGCGCCGGACGTGCGGGCGGCCTCCTCCATGTCCTGTCCCATTTGCAGGAACGAGCTCTTGAACATCTGGACGGCGGTGAGTTTGCCTTGCAGCACCGTCACGATGATAAGGATCCAGATAGTGCCGAAGAGCCAACTGAGCCCTGGGGTGCCGACGATGACCCACAGCAGCCCCAGGCCGGAGAGCATGCCGGGAATGCCGGCACTGAACCAAAAGATCGAATCGAGCGTGGCGTTGCCCGGCCATTTCTTGCGCACCAGGATGTAGGCGATCATCGAGAAGATCACCGGTGAGACGATGGCCGTGGTGATCGCCAGAATGAACGTCGTCTTCAGGGCGCGGAAGAAAATCGGATCCGACAGCACCATCTTCCAATGGCCGAGCGTGTAGGTCGGCGTCGCCTGGAAGAAGCCGGCGCGCGTCATGAAGCTGCCGCCGAGCAGCGTCAGCACCGGCACGATCGTCAGCATCGCGACGATGAACAGCACCAGGCCGAATGCCACCGGCTGCAGCAAACCGAGGTCGGTCACGCCCGGTTTATAGTTGCCGCTGATCGTGGTGTATTGGCGGCGCCCGAGCAGCCAACGCTGCAGCGGGATGATGGCCAGGATGATCAGCAGCGTCAGGCTGGCGAGCGCGGTCGCTTGGCCATAGGCGGGCGGCTCGGTGTGGCGCACCAATTCATAAATGCGCGTGGAATAGACATAGAAGCGTATCGGCGTGCCGAGGATCTGCTCGATCTCGAAGGAATTGAACATCCGCACGAGGTTAAGCATGAAGACCACGACCATCGCCGGCACCATTACCGGCAGGGTGATGCGCATCATCGTCTTCAGGCTGCCGGCGCCGGAAATGCGGCCAGCTTCCTCCAGCGTGATGTTCATGTTGCGGAAGGCCGGGGTGAGAAGCATGACCTTCTGCGACAGCGCATTCGCCATCAAATGGGCAAAGACGATGCCTTCGACGCTATAGATGTTGAACAGCGGCCCGTTCACGAACGGCAGCTTTTGCGCCAGGACGTTGATGAAGCCAAAATAGGGATCGAGCAGCAGGGTCCAGCCGATGGTGGTGGTCAAGTTCGGCAGCATGAACGAGACCCAGAACATGAACTCCAGCCCGCGGCTCCAGCGCATCTTGGTGCGCGCCAGCAGCCAGGCAATCACCACGGCGAGGGGAAAGCTGACCGCGGTGTAGGAGGCAAACACCAGAACCGTGTTGCCCAGGCTTTCGAGGATGCCCGGCTCGGCGAAGGCCTTGCGCCAATTGTCGAAGCTGAAGCTGTATTCGCCGGCGATGACGCCGGCAACGTTGAAGCTCTGCACGAAAATCAGGAGGATCGGATAGACGACGTAAAAGCCGAAGAAAAGGATAAGCACGGCCATGATGAAGGTGCCCATCTTGGGCACCTTCTTTTTAGCGCCCGGACGGATGGGACGCGTCACCTCAATCGTCGTGCTAGCCATTACTACCTCAATACAACTGCAACCGGCCGCGCGTCCGGAATGAACGCGCGGCCGATGTGTTAGCGATACCCAGCGTCCTGCATGATTTTCTTCATGCGGGCGAGCATTTCATCCTGCTTGTCGATGTATTCAGGATCGGAGAACGGCACGATGTAGTTGGCGTTTGGCTGGATGCGGTATTGAACATCGAGGAAATCCTTGGGCGTATCGGTGCGCAACGAATCCATTTTTTCCGCCGCCTTGATGAAGGCGGTCTGACCGGCCTTGCTCAGCACCCAATTGACGAAAAGCTTGCTCGCGTTCGGGTTCGGCGCGCGGTCCATCACCATCATGTTGGCCGCCGAGGATGACAGCACCTCGCCTTCGGCCATCGGATGCGGGAGATAGTCCTTGATCGGGAAACCCTGATCTTTCAAGGATTCGGCCTGCGTGTTGAGGCCGAACATGCCGATCGGGAAGCGGCCGATCGCCACCCATTCGGCGCCTTGGCGCGCGTCGGTGACGATCGTCACATTCATCTCCGTGGCCCAGCGGCGGAACCATTCCTCGCCGATCTTGGGGTTCATGAACATCGGCACGCTCGAGGCGCCGGTACCCTGATTGGCCGGCGACCAGGACACGATCTTGCCCTTCCATTTCGGATTGAGCAGATCGGCGTAGGACTTGATCTCGTTGGGATCAACGAGCTTGGTGTTGTAGGCGATGTTGTAGGTCGGCGAAGCGCCCCAGGTGAAGATGTAGCGCCCTTCCGGATCGGTATAATGGTGCTTGCCCTGGAACCATTTGGAGGTATCGGTCACCTCGGGGTCGATCAGCAACTCGTCAAACCGCGCCAGCGCCTTGTTGGGATAGAGCTGCACCAGCGCCGTGTTGGCGCCGCCGAGCCAGACATCGAGCGTAAAGCGGCCGAGCTTGCGCTCGGCGAGAATCCGGTCGGCATGGGCGTTGCCGCCACCGGTCTGGAAATTGACCTTCACGCCATAGAGCTTCTCGAACTCGGCGAAAGCTGGGCGCAAGCGCTGCGGCACTTGTCCCGACAGAATCACCTCGACCTTGCCTTCCGCCTTCGCGGCTTTGACCAAGGCTTCCCATTCCGGCGTATTGGGCGCCGCCGAAGCCGTCGTCGGCAGGAGCAGCAAGGCGCTCAAAGCGGCGCTTGCGATAAGCTTGCGGATCATGTCGTCTCTCCCTGTTGTATCTGCGCCGGCATATTCGCCGTTATCAGTTTGCTTCTTCGCTATGAGACCAATCGTTACGCCAAACGCTATGTCCCTCGGGACGCAAGCGCAGCCAGACGCGTCCGCCTTCGGGAACCGGGTTATGGCGGTCGCCGAAGATCACGATGTCGCGCTGGCCATCGACGTCGACCTGGTATTCGATGCGCTCGCCGAGGAAGAGCGCGGCATGGGCAACGCCGCTCATCATGCCGCTCGGGATGTTCACGCTCTCGGCGGGTAGAATCTCGACGTCTTCCGGCCGCACGCCGATGAAGACCGCATCGCCGGTTTTGACCTCGGGATCGACGGAGCGGCCGAACACCATGCAGTCGGGGGCGCCATCGACCGCGATCGCCAATGGGCCCGACGGGTTGTGGGCTCGTACCTGACCGCGAAACAGCAACGTGCGACCGATGAAGTCGCGGGCGAAGGCATTGACCGGCTCCTCGTAGAGCATGCGCGGCGAGCCCTGCTGCTGAATCACACCGTCCTTCATCAACGCGATGCGGTCGGACAGGCTCAACGCCTCGACCTGATCATGGGTGACGAACAGCACGGCGATATTTAGCCGTTTCTGCAGCAGCTTGACCTCGATGCGCATTTGCTCGCGCAGTTTGGCGTCGAGATTGCTGAAAGGCTCGTCGAGCAGCAGGATGCGCGGCTCGGTCACCAGGGCGCGCGCCAGGGCGATGCGCTGTTGCTGGCCGCCCGAAAGCAGCGGTCCTGGGCGCTTTTGCATGCCACCCATGCCCACCAGGTCGAGCGCCTTGGCGATCCGGCCGGGAATCTCATGGCGCGGAAATTTGCGCGCGCGCAGCGGAAAGCCGACATTCTCCTCGACTGTCATATGCGGCCAGATCGCATAAGACTGAAAGACCATGCCGATATCGCGCTTTTCCGGCGGCAGATTAATGCCATGGGCGAAGTCAACGACCGGCTTTTCGCCGAAATAAATCGCCCCATCATCCGGCTCTTCCAACCCTGCGACCATGCGCAGGGTGGTGGTTTTACCGCACCCGCTGGGACCAAGGAGGGTGAATACCTCGCCGTCCGCGATCTCCAATGACAGGCTATTCACCGCCTTCTGCGTACCGCCGGGATAGGTCTTGGATATTCCTGACAGGCGAATGGCTGCGCTCGCCGCCCCCGTCGCCTTCCCCTCAGAATCTCGTCGCGCCGCCACAGGCGACTCGGCGGACGCCTTCTGCGCCATGTCAGTGCTCATTTGCTCGCCGCCGGACAAAGGGCGCCATCAAAACCGGTTTCAACTTTTTTCGTCGCGTCCAAATCTGAGTCCTCTGCTCCAGGCAACGTTTAGGCAGCGTCCGGTTTGTAGCTGCCGACGCCGATACGTTCGTTGATGACATCGAGTTCAATGACGGCGTTTTGCTTGGTTGCTAATTGCGTTCCGAGCGGCGCGCCGCCGGCCTGCACCAGAGCGATCTGCTCCTTGAGCAAGCGGCGCAAGATAACGACGCCGCGATCAGCTGCTCCCAGGTGCTCGCGGGTGCGATCCATCACCGCGCCTTGCGTTTCCCAAGCCATCGAGTCCTGGGCGAGTACCATGTCCATGCGGTATTCGCCGTTCTCGTCTTTATGGTTGAAATGCTCGAGCGGCACATCGGCATCGGCGCTGGTTCGCACGCTGTCCGACGGCTCGAAATAGACGACGAAAACTTGTGTGTGACCATCGTCGACCGGGAGACGGAACTGAATGTTGTGCCGAATCTTCAGATCCTGCGATTTCGTCCGCAGCACATGACGCAACGCATTCGGAAACAGCAATGGATGCTGGTCGACTTCGCTGGTGCCCGGCTTGCGTCTGTTCGGTGTAGTGCGGCGCTTCATGATCCCGTAATCGAACGGAATGAAGTCATGCTGCTCTTCGTATCCGTCGACCGTATTGGCGAGATGCGCCGTCGCGCCATGCAGCCAGAACAGATGCGACGGATCGACCGAGTTCTCCATGGCCTGCAGCCAATTGCAGTCCAGCAATTGTTGGCGCACGACCCAGCGGCGGCCATGCTCCCATGCCAGCACATCCCAACGCGGTAGAGCTGGCGCTTCACCCGGCCCCATATAAGCAAACAGCAGGCCGCCAAGTTTTTGTACCGGGTAGCCTGGATGCTCGATCTCGTCCTTGTAGCGGCTGTTCTGTGGCTCCGCAGGCTGTTCGATGCACTTTCCGTGTCCGTCGAATTTCCAGCCGTGATACGGGCAGCGAATGCCTTCGTCATCGACCCGGCCATAAGCCAATGACGCCATGCGGTGCGGGCAGAGCTCGCCCACCAGGCCATAGCGACCGGCGGTATCCCGGTAGACCACCAAATTTTCGCCGAGAACCTTGACCTTCTTGATCGGCTTTTCCGCCGTCAATTCGCTCGCAGCCGCAACCGGCTGCCAATAGCGACGAAGCAATTGGCCGCCAGGCGTGTCTGCGCCAACGCGGGTCATGAGGTCGTTCTCTTCGCGGCTTACCATGATGCTCTCCCTGTTCTGGTTAGGGCGCGGCTATTTGAAAGCGCAGGTCGCGCCCCCGCCCTTCGGCGGACGAGGACATGATCTCTAAACAAACCTCAAGCGTTGCCTTGCCCCAGCGCCCGTCCGGAAATGGCGCACGGCCCTCCTCAAGCGCAGCAGACAGCTCGGTCAATTCAGCCGTGCGTCCGCCGCTCGGGGGGCAAGCGATCTCTTCACGGCCGTCTTCGGTGTAAACGAAGAGGCCGGTCGGCGACTGGCGAATGACGCCATGTTCGCAAGCGACGACCGTGAGTCCGAAGAACGGCGGATGCCGAGTGCCTTTACTGCGTTCATCCGGCGACACCTTACGCTCTTCAGCGCCGAGGACTTTACCCCGCGGGTCTGCAGGTCCGGTCAAACGCGGCTTGCGCGGAAAGCGACGGCCGCCGGTCTGCAGATAGCCGCTTTCACCGATGTCCCAGGTCAGTTCCGTGACATCGAAAAAGCCATAGCCGTTAAAGCAGAGCGAGGCCGCTGCGCCGTCCTCGAACTCCAGCAAGGCGCTAAAATGCCCGAATGTATCGAAGTTCTTATCTGCCTTGCCAGCGACGCCAACGACGCGTTTGACCATACCGCCGCCAAGGAAGCGGACAATATCGACCATATGCGGCCCTTGCCGATAAACGATGCCGCCGCCGAACTTCGTATCAAGCTCCGGCGCTAGACGCGGACGCTGAAGCCAATCGTTGAAGTTTGACGATTGAATTTGGATCACCCGCCCGAGACGACCGCTTTTTAGGATCTGCCGCATCATACGCATCGGGGGTTGATAAATTTTCGAATGGCCCTGCAATAGCAGAACACCGTTCTCCTGCGCCGCCGTGATCATGCGGTCACATTCAGCGAGAGTGACAGCCATCGGCTTCTCGCAGATCACATGCTTGCCGGCACGGGCGGCAGCGACCGTGTGGTCGGCATGTAAGGTATTGGGGGTCGATATCCAGATGACATCGATATCCGGACGCGCGCAGAGTTCTTCGACGCTGCCAAGTGCGGGACGATCGTAAGTTGCCGAGAAAGCCTCGCGCGCCTCTGATTGCGTATCGGCGCCGGCTACCAATTCGAAGGGACTGCCCTCTTTAAAGGAAGGGAGAATTTGCGATGCGGCGACGCCAAGGCCGGCCACGCCGACGCGCAAAGCCCGCTGAGCGCCTGGAGGAGCAATGTTATCTTTCTGCTGCAACATCTTCGATTCCACTTAAGACTCGGTCAATTCGACGTAGTAGCGCCAAGTGGCATTGAGATGAGGCGGCTCAGGTGCCGTATCTTTCTTTTTTTTCTTCGTGCGAAAAACGCGCATATCTTCATCAGATATCTTCAGCGGGATCCCGAGCAGATTGGCCCGGTAATTCATTTCCGCGGCTTCGTTCAGGCGAATGGCCGAAACCGTCGCTTCCTCGACGCTCGCGCCGACCGACGTGATGCCATGGCCGCGCATCAAGCAGACGCGCTTGTTGCCCATGACGGCGGCAAACTCCTTGCCCAATTCATCGTCATTGATGGTGATGCTGCGGCCATAGGTCGGGATGCCATCCAGGATTAAATCCAGGCTGCCGGGATCGTAGGCGCCATAGATGGGCTCGATCTCTTTCTGGCAGATCGTGAACAAAACCACTTTGACCGGATGGATGTGGATCACACTCCGAACATCGGGGCGCATCTTGTACAGCCAGGTATGAATATAGACTTCCTGCGGCACCGCCATTCCCGGCGCACCGTCAAGCTGCTTGCCGTCACGGTCGACGGCAATAACCTGTTCTGCGGTGGTGAACCGCACACCAACTTCGTCCCGGCCGCGGCCACGAATCAGAATGCGTTGCCCATCGGCGGAGAGCTGACTGACATGTCCAGTGGCAGCTTTCGTCAGATTGAGCCTGCCCAACACACGACAGGATTGCGCGACGAGCTCTCGCTCATCTTGATCGATCAACAAGGCTAACCCTCCCCAAGCCTGGCCCCATTCAAGTGAGGGCCTTATGGCCGAACCGCTTCTACGATGTGCTGGTAATCCAGTTCACATCGACAAGCAGTTGGAAGGATAGACGGAAAGCATCGACGGGATTACACGGCTTTTACTCAAGACAGCTTTGCAACGGTGAGGGCTTGAGAGACCGGCATTTCACCTCTCAAACCCCATGTTGACGTCTTTGCACCTGCGAAAGAAGCTTAGCCAACTCACTACTATTTGTTTTTATTGATTTTTTTTAGGATAACGTCGGCCAAAGACTGGCTTTAAAATGCAGTTCCCGGCAGAGACTGGGGCAAAGATATAAAAGACATAAAATAGGGAGTGGGCGATTCCGCGTACCGAAGCGTAGGCGGTGCCCAGACAGAATATGGATGACCTCAACGATTTGGCCGTGTTCGTCAAAGTCGTCGAAAACGCCGGCTTCACGGCCGCCGCGCCGGCTCTTCACATGTCCGCAGCGCAGGTCAGTCGGCGCTTGAGCCATTTAGAGGAGGACATGGGGGTCCAGTTGATCAACCGGTCGACTCGCCACCTGATCCTGACGGAAGCCGGCGAAGAGTTTTACAAAGAATGCGTTCGCGCCCTCTCGATGATTGATGCGGCGCGGGCTTCCGCCACAGGCCTTTCGCGAGAACCCAAAGGGACGTTGCGCGTCCATGCCGCGGTCGGGGTCGGGCAAGGCCTCGTCACGGAAGCGATCACTGTTTTCAAACAGCGACACCCTGGCATCGGCGTCGATCTCCATATCAGTTCCACGCGCGCCAATTACTTTCAACGTGGCTACGACATCGTCATCAAGACAGCCGAGTTGGAAGAAAGTGGACTCCAATGCCGTGAGTTTGGCGCAATTCGACATATCGTCGTCGCCTCGGAGGAATATCTCTCGCGTTCCGGCATACCGAAAGCGCCGCGCGATTTAGCCGATTTCGAATGCTTGTTGCTGTACGGCCGCCGCCCGCCAAACGAATGGCATTTCACCAGCGCTGACAGCATCTATACGGTCAAGGTCAATGGCACCTTTAAAAGCAGTAGCGCCCTCGCCGTTTATACTGCGGCGGTCAACGATCTCGGCATCGCGCGGCTCCCAGAATACGTGCTCTATGGACGGCCCGACGCAGGTAAACTTCGAGTTATCTTCGACGACTGCCTTCCGCCTGAGCGGTCTTTGAAAGCCTATTACCTTCGCTCGCGCTATGTCCCCGCCAAGGTTCACGCGTTCATAGATTGCGTCGAACAAGCGAGCCAAAATTCAAAAAATCGTCTGCGCACCCTGCGGCGGGCGGAAGAAATCCTCGCCCCAAGTTATTGAGAACAGCAGCCACAGGAAATTCCTGGATTTAATAGACGCTTTATCTCGTCACCAGAAATCGAATAGTCCTGCGTGGCGCCTGCCCTCGTTGGCTAGAGCTGCATTTAACGGCAGATATCGCCGTCTATTCTCTATAAAATAGCGGCTTCCAATGTGGAGACGCCCCCTTAGACGACAGGCCTTATAGCCGTTTTCTATACGCTAAGACGTCTCTGCGTTCAGCCGCGCCCCCAGCGCGCAGTAAGCCTTTCGGAGTTCCCATGACCGCTCAGACCGTCGCCGCCGACCAGCCCTGCCCTTGCGGCTCGGGCCAGACCTTCGCCGCCTGTTGCCAGCCTTTTCTCGCGGGCAAGCCCGCGCCGACCGCAGAAGCCCTGATGCGCTCGCGCTATGCCGCCTTCGTCGTGGGCGATTACGCTTATGTCGAGCGGACCTTGTCACCCGAAGCCCTCGTCGGTTTCAGCCGCACCGAGCTTGAAGAAACGGCCGGTGCCATGGAATGGGTCGGCCTCGATATCCGCGCAACGGAGAAGGGCGGCCCCGACGATAGCGAAGGCACGGTTGAATTTGTCGCCCGATTCAAGGGCAAAGGGCAAAGCGGCCTGCATCATGAGCGGAGCCAATTCCGCAAAGACGGCGGCCAATGGCTCTACGTCGACGGCGTGATGGATCCCAAGGGCAAGCCGGTGCATGTGACGAAGATCGGCCGCAACGATCCCTGCCCCTGTGGCTCTGGCAAGAAATACAAGAAGTGCTGCGGCGCCTGAGCCGGAGATGCAGCCACCTGAAGTGAGCAGCTCTTCGCACGCCCAAGAACCTCAGCGGCGCATCCTGAAGGACGTGTTTGGCTTCGACGACTTCCGCCCCGGCCAGGCCGACGCGATCAATACCCTGTTGGCCGGACGCCATGTGCTGACCGTGATGCCGACCGGCGCCGGCAAATCGCTGTGCTACCAGGTGCCGGCGCTCGTCCTCGGCGGTCTGACCATCGTCGTCTCGCCGCTGGTGGCCTTGATGCAAGATCAGGTCGCCGCCTTGCGCTTGGCCGGCGTTGCCGCCGATACCATCAACTCCTCGATCGAACGCGATGCCAATGTCGCAGCCTGGCGCCGCGTCGCCGCTGGCGAGACGCGGCTGCTATATCTCGCGCCCGAGCGGCTGATGACTGAACGCATGCTGGATGCGCTCAGCCGCCTCGATATCCGGCTGATCGCCATCGACGAGGCCCATTGCATTTCGCAATGGGGGCCTGCCTTCCGGCCCGAATATGCTGACCTGTCTCGGCTGCGCGGCATCTTCCCCAACGTGCCGATCATCGCGCTGACCGCAACCGCCGACGAAACCACGCGGAGCGACATCGCCGCGCGGCTGTTCGACGGTGGCGTCGAAACGCTGGTTCTCGGCTTCGACCGGCCGAACATCAAGCTCGCCATCGAAGCCCGGCAGGACGGCAAACGGCAGTTGCTTGCCTTCGTGAAGCGTCATGCCGGTCGCAGCGGCATCGTCTATTGCTTGTCGCGCAAGAAGACCGAAGAGACGGCACAATTTCTAGAAAAAAACGGCATCCGCGCCCTCCCCTACCATGCCGGCATGAGCAAAGAAGCGCGCGATGCCAATCAGAACAGCTTCATGACTGAATCCGGCGTCGTCATGGTCGCGACCATTGCGTTCGGCATGGGGATCGACAAGCCGGACGTCGCCTATGTCTTTCACACAGACATGCCTGGCAGCCTGGAGGCCTACTATCAGGAAATCGGCCGCGCCGGCCGCGACGGGCAGCCCGCCGAAGCCCACATGCTCTTCGGGCTCGGTGATATCCGCATGCGGCGAATGTTCATCGACGATGAAGAGTCATCGCCCGAGCACAAGCGGCGCGCGCACGGCCGGCTCAACACCCTGATCGGCTATTGCGAGACGGCGCAATGCCGACGCCAGATTTTGCTGACCTATTTCGGCGAAAGCGCCACCCCCTGCGGCAATTGCGACAACTGCCTGAGCCAGGCGCCGCGCGCCGATGGCACGGCCCAGGCGCAGCTCATCTTCTCGGCGATCGCCGAGACGGGCGAACGCTTCGGTCCGTCCCATATCGTCGATGTCCTGCTCGGACATGAGACGCAGAAGATCGTCGATCGAGGCCATGACCGGATAGCGAGCTTCGGCAGCGGTAAAGCGCAGAAGAAAGACCTCTGGCAATCGCTGATCCGCCAACTCGTCGCCAATGGGTTTTTGACATTGGACATTGGCGGGCATGGCGGCGTCTCGATTGCAGAGCTCGGTCATGCCCTGCGGCGTGGCGAAGGCCGCTTTGAATATCGCGTCGATCCGCCACGGATCGGACGCGGCACCGCCCGCCTCGCGCAGGAGATGGGCGTCGAGGTACGCGACACCGCCCTTCTCGCCACGCTCAAAGCCGTGCGGCTGGGCCTCGCCAAAGAGCGCCAGGTGCCGGCCTATGTAATCTTCTCGGATCGGACGCTCATGGACATGGCCGAACGTGCGCCGCGCGATCTCGATGCTTTCGCCGAGGTCAACGGCGTGGGCGCCGCGAAGCTGCGAGATTTCGGTCGAACCTTTCTGGATGCCATCGCCGCCCATCGCGGGGCCAGCCTCTCGGCGGAATGATAAAGGCGGCTCAGTCGCGCGGATCGGCCTGATGGGGCTTGAACAAGCGGCCGCCTTCTGTCCAGACGACGATGGCCAGTCCGGCCCCATTCAACACGAAAAACCCGATGGCCAGCGGTAGCACCGTGCCATCGAAGGCCTGGCCGACCACGAGGCCGCAGAGCGCCCCGACCACCGTTGTGAAGAAGCCGACGAAAGAAGACGCCGTCCCGGCGATGTCGCCGAGCGGTTGCATCGCCATGGCGTTGAAGTTCGGCAGGGTTAGACTGAAGAAAAAATGCGCCAACGCGATCCAGGCGCAGAACAGCAAGAGCGGTGGCTTGCCGTCGAACAGGATCGCCAGCGGAATCACCGCGGCTGAAATGGCGATGTTGCAACACAGCGCCCCATGCGACAGCCGCCGCGTGCCATAGCGCCGCACCAGCCGCGAATTGATCAGCGCACCGATCCCCATGGCGGCGGCAATCGAGCCGAAGGCAACCGGAAACAGCGGCCCAAGACCATAGACATCGGTCTCCAAAATCTGCTGCGCGCCACCGACGTAGGCCATCAGGCAGCCCATCATCAGCGCTGCCCCCGCCGCGTAGCCAAGGCTGATACGTGTCCCGATGGTGCGGCGGAAGCCACCGAGAACGCGACCGATGGAAAAATCCTGGCGATGATCGGGATGCAGCGTTTCCGGCATGCGCAAGCCGAACCAGAGCGCCAGGATCAGACCGACGGCGAAGGTGCTGATGAAGATATAATGCCAACTCCCGAACAGCAGAAAGAAACTGCCGATGGCCGGCGCGATCACCGGCACGATGATGAAGACCATCATGGTCAGAGACATCACGCGGGCCATCTCGCGGCCTTCATAACGGTCGCGGACGATCGCAGTCGCCAAGATGCGGCAGGCGGCGGCGCCCATGCCCTGGACCACGCGCGCCGCCAGCATCAATTCGAAACTGCTAGCGAAGACGGCAAGCAGGCTGCCGAGGGAGAAGACCGCAAGGCCGCACAGCACCACGGAGCGTCGGCCCGCCGTATCCGAAATCGGCCCATAGACGAGTTGCATAGCGCCAAAGCCGAAGAGATAGGCATAGACAACAAGTTGAATGCGATTGTCCTCGATCGCGAATTCCGACGCGATGGCATCGAACGCCGGCAGCATGTTGTCGATGGACATGGAGCTGATGCCCATCATCAGCGCCATCAAGGCGACAAATTCGACGAACGATGGCGCGCGGGAGTGTTTCATCAGCGGCTCATGACACCCGATTGGCGTGCGGACGGCAGCTCGACGAAAAGCGCATTGGATGCTTTTCGGCGGCGTTTGACAATTGCAAGGGACGCCAGACTTTAACGGTCCTATCGGCAGAAATCGACCGATTTGGCATCTCATTCTGCGGGTTCCTCACGTCTTTTTGTTCGCTCACAGTTCCCCGGCTTCGGTTACCATTGCGCGAGACAAGTCCGGCGCCGACAAGCGGACACAACATGGGGAGAGATACCAAATGAACATCTTGCGCGTCGCGTTGACGACGATCTTTGTGGTCGCGGCCGGAGCCGGCGCCGTTCAGGCGCAACAAACCGCTCCCCTCACTGCCCCGCAGATCGCAGCGATCCTGGCGAGCCCTGATCGCACGGCGGCCGACAGGACCAACGATCTCCGTCGCATGCCGCAACCAATGCTGGAGTTTATCGGCATTCGCCCCGGCATCGTCGCCTTCGATCTCAGCTCGGCGGGTGGCTATACGACAGAACTGTTGGCCCGTGCAGTCGGTCCCTCCGGAACGGTCTATGGCCAAGGCCAAGCCCGCGATCCCAACCGGGCGGCGCCGGCCGCGCCTGAGGGCAACAGCCGTCCTGACATTGCCGCCGCGCCAGCGCCGGCGGCCCCCGTCGCTACAAACGCGCCGCGCCCCTTCCCCGCTGCCCTGCTCGACCGCAGCGAACGCATGACCAAAGCCGGCGCCGCTTTCGCGCCGATCACCGGCCTCGTGCGGCCCTTCGCCGATCCCTTCCCGGCCGAAATCGCGGCCGGTCGCGTCGACCTGGTGACTTTGATGTTCAACTATCACGATCTCGGCCATATGGGCATCGATCGCGCCGCCATGAACAAAGCGGTCTTCGCCGCGCTCAAATCCGGTGGACATTATGTCATCGCCGACCATGCGGGCCGCGATGGCACCGGCATATCCGAAGCGGGCACCCTGCACCGCATCGAAGAAGCCTTCTTGCGCCGGGAAGTCGAAGCGGCGGGGTTCAAGCTGGCGGCGGAAGCTGGCTTTCTGCGCAACCCGAACGATCCGCGCGACAAGAACACGCCGAACCCGCCGCAGCCGAAGGACGAATTCGTGCTGAAGTTCGTCAAGCCGTGAGGCCGTTTTAAGACCTGTTCGCCGGACAGCGCGTCGGCATGGGTGCTAGGTATCATGCGATTCGCGCTGTAACTGCGTTGAAACCACGCCGCAAAACTGTGCAGTGGCCGTTGCAGTTACATAGCATTCAAAGGATTTCTTTTCGCAAACCGCATTAAGAGTTCGCCAGCAAAAACGATTGCGTCGACAATTCCAGTTAACCAGGGCATTCGCGCGATAATCCGGCATCAAACCAGCCCCAAAGATGCGGCATAGCTCTTGCAGCTATAGGACAATTGAGGACGTGCATAATCGAGAGAGAGTACGCTTCCTTCCCTGATGGTCCTGCCCGTCTAGGCGGCGACCGCTACCAAAGCTACCAAACAGGAGTGCGGCATGAGTGCATTGAAGAAGAAGGTCGTCGTCGGCGCGTTGCTCGCCTTGTCGGCCTCGGCCTTGAGCGTTTCGGCGAACGCTCAGTCCGTGGAGGAGTTCTACAAATCCCGTTCTCTGACCGTCATCGTCGGCTACTCGCCGGGCGGCGGCTACGACACCCACGTCCGCGGCGTGTTGCGCTACTACAACCGCCATCTTCCCGGCAAGCCGAACATCATCGTCCAGAACATGACCGGCGCCGGTAGCTTGGTGGCGACCAACCACCTCTACAACCTCGCGCTCAAGGACGGCTCGGTGATCGGCATGGTCCGCGCGCCCGTGCTCGAGCCGCTGACCGGTACCAGCTCCTCTAACTTCGACGCGACGAAGTTCAACTGGATCGGCAGCGGCATGACGGAATTCACCGTCTGCGCCCTGCTCGGCGGTTCGCCGGCGATCAAGACCTTCGCCGACGCCACCAAGACCCAGGTCACGCTGGCCGGTTCCGGCCCCGGTTCGGACGACGACATGATCAGCAAGATGCTGATCAAGCTGCTCGGCCTGAAGGCCAAGGTGGTTTCCGGCTATCCCGGCGGCGCCGAGATGCAGCTCGCCGTCGAGCGCGGCGAAGTGGACGGCCGTTGCGGCTGGTCCTTCACCTCGATTAAGCTGGCCCATCCGGAATGGGTCACCGAGCGCAAGCTGCGGTTCCTCGCGTCTCTCAGCATGGAGCGTTGGCCGGAGCTGCCCGAGGTCCCGTCGATCATGGAAATCGCCCAGACCGACGAGCAGAAGAACATCCTGAAAGTCGCCATCCTGTCGGCCGACCTCGGTCGTCCCTTCATGGCGCCCCCGGGCGTCCCGGCGGATCGCGTCGCGGCCCTGCGCGACGCCTTCGTCAAGACGATCCAGGATCCCGACTACATCGCCGAAGTCACGGCCCGCAAGGAAACGCCGACTCTGGTCGACGGCAAGCGCGCCGAAGCGATCATTAAGGAGCTGTTCTCGACGCCGCCCGAGCTGCTGAAGCAGGCCAAGGCGATCGTCAACGAGAAGTAATCTCGCCTCACGGCGAAACAAAAGGGCAGGCCTTTGGGCCTGCCCTTTTTCTTTGTCCGCTCGCCGGTATCTTAGAAGGCCTTACGGCGAAACAAAAAGGGCAGGTCCAATGGACCTGCCCTTTTTCATATCCGGCTTTCCCGACAGCTTACTTGGGGAAGTTGATATTGCTGAACTTCGCACGGATCTTGGCGCGCAGCTCCGGGGTGACATCGACGACCGGCGGGAACGTGCCCTTCATCTTCATATCGTAGGGGATGCAGGCGTCGATCAGGATGCGGTTGTTGAAATTGCCGGGCAGCCACAGCGGGTCGCGCTTGGAGGCCCAGGCCTTCTGGATCAGATCGATGTCGGTCATCGGATCGAAGCGCGTGCTCATCGCCCACAGCACCTGATCGAGATCGCCGGCGTCGATGTCGTCGTCGACCACTACCGTCCACTTGCCGGCATAGGCGCCGCCCTGGCAGTTAGCGGCAACGTGCAGCACGTTGCGCGCATGGCCGGGGTAACGCTGCTTGATCTGCACGACGGTGAAGCGCGTCGCCGGGCCACCCTCGTGATTCCACACGCCGAGAATGTCCGGCAGACCGCACGCATCAAGAGCGCGCCAAACCTGCGCCGCACCGGCGATACCCTTCAGCAGGCCCGTCTCGTCGACCGGCTTGTGCTGCGGGGCGCAGCAGATGATCGGGTTGTTGCGATGCAGGATCGTCTTGACGATGAGATAGGGGCGAGCCTGCGTGTCATCGGAGTAGTAGCCCATCCACTCGCCGAACGGACCTTCCGGCTTGACGTTGCCCGGCACCGCTTCGCACTCGAGGGCGATTTCGCAATCGGCCGGGATCGGGAAGCCCGTGTAGGGACCGCGGACCACGTCGATCGGCTTGCCTTTGATGCCGCCGGCGAATTCCAACTCGCTGACGCCGTCCGGCAAGGGGCTGGCGGCCAGCATGTAGAGCAGCGGGTCCTGGCCGACGAGAACGACGACCTTCATGGACTGGCCGCGCTCGAAGTACTTGTCGCGATGGATGCGGCCGTGCTTGCCCTCGGTGATCTGGCAACCGATCGTTTTGGCGTCATACACCTGATTGCGGTAGGTGCCGAGGTTGAACCAGCCTTCGTCCGGGTCCTGCGTGATGACGCAGTTGGCGGTGCCGATGTAGCGCGCCGTGTCGATCTCGTGATGGCGCGGCACCGGGAACTTCAGCACGTCGATGTCATCGCCGGTAATGACGTTCTCGAGGATCGGCGCCTTGTCGACATAACGCGGCGGCAGCGGCTTCAGGCTCTGCATGCAGGCGTGATAGCGCTGGACGATGTCGACCTTGCGATCGAATTCGGTGGACAGGCCGAGCGTCAGCGCGACGCGCTTGACCGACGAGAAATGCCCGTACAGCGTGCGGAAGCCCTTGGCGTAGCCCGGCACTTCATCGAACAGCACGGCCGGCGCGGTGCCGCTGCTCTTCTCGGTGAGCATGTGGGTGATCGCGCCCATTTCGGCATCCCAGCTGGCGCCGTTGACACGCAGCAGCTCGCCCATGCCTTCGACGGCTTCCAGCCAGCCGCGCAGGCCCTCGTAGGGGATGATGGTGTCGTCTTTTTTCGACGGCTCGTGGGCGACGTTCATAAATATTCTCCAATGGTATTGAGTGAAGCGATGAGATTGATCGCTATGGCTTTACAAAATTCTTTTGGCTTCCACATGGCCGCCAGCGCGAGATCGTCGACGCGGTGAGCCATATTGAGAAAGGCAACCCGGCCAATGGCGCTTCATAAGCAATGAATATGCCACGGCCGGGAAACCCTATTACCCCGCCTCGAATGCAAGACGGTTGCCGCGCCGCTGCTGTCGCGAGCGGCTCAGCGTTTTAGTCCGCCATCACCGGGGCGTCATTGTTCTTCAGGAACATGCGGTAGCCCGAGCGCACCTGCGGCCAGTAGTCCCAAATCGCCATGTGCTGGACGGCGCGATTGTCCCACATGGCGATCGAGTGATTCCGCCAATGGAAGCGCATATGCCAATTCGGCTTGCGCATGTGCTCATAGAGGTACTGCAGCACGGCCTTGCTCTCGGCCTTCGGCACGCCGTTGATGTGGCTGGTAAAGCTCGGATTGACGAACAGGATCTTACGGCCGCTTTCGGGATGGACCGTGACAGCCGGATGGACAACCTCAGGACGCTTTCCTGCGCCCTCTGCATCGAAAGACTTGCCGCCCATGTGGGTGACGGTCTTGCCGCGCAAATAGTCCTTCATCGTGTCGCTGAGCTCGTCATAGGCCTTGCTGCAGGACATGAACATCGTGTCACCGCCGCCGTCCGTCGGGACGATTTCCTGATGCAGAATGCTGTAGGTCGGCGGCTTGTCGCCGTAGCTCTGGTCCGAATGCCAATCCTCGCCGGCGACGCGCTTGGAATTGCCGTCGAAATATTGCTGGCGGATGCCGGGGTAGTTGGGGACGCGCTTAGAAGCGGTGTAATCGCCGCCGATATGCTCATGCGGCTCACCGAAGTAGCGCACGAAGCGGTCATGGTCTTCGAAGCTGATCGGCTGCTCGCGGAAGAAAATAACGCCGTGCGCGGTGATGGCGGCGCGCACTTCCTTAACCTGGGTCGGGCTGAGCGGCTTGGTCAGATCGATATTACCGATTTCTGCGCCGACATGCGGCGACAACTGCGTGACGGTAATGGTCTCGTAAGTCGCCTTGGCTTTGGGCTTCTCTGCTTGAATCGTTGCCATCTCTACATCCCTCCAGGATCAATTCGCGCTCTAGCGACAAAATACGAAAAAAAAGTTTTTTTGTCAATTAACGGTAATCCATCTAGGAGGACCGATCACACAAACCGTATAATGATGGCGACCGGCGTGAAATGAGCAAAACGAGAACCGAGCACCCATGGCTGTTTCAGACCTCAAAACGCGACCCAGCTCGGACATCGAGAAAGCCTATTGGCTGCTCCGCCAGGAAATCCTCTCGGGCCATTTGGAGCCCGGCGAGAAGCTGCGCATCCAACATCTGACGGCCACCTTCGGATATGGCGCCAGCGCCATTCGAGAAGCGCTTACGCGCCTGCTCTCTGATGGCTTGGTCGAGTCGGTGTCGCAGCGCGGCTTTTGGGTCTCGCAGATCTCGCATGAAGACCTGATCGACATCACCGAGGCCCGAAAGCTCATCGAGGTGGAGGCGCTGCGGCAAGCGATCATCCATGGCGACATCGGTTGGGAAACGCGCGTCGTGGCCGCGCGCTATACGCTGGAACGGCTGGAAGTGAGCCTGACGACAAAGACGGCCGACGCGGTGATCATCTGGGAAAACGCCAATCGGGACTTCCATTTGGAGTTGATCTCCGCCTGCCCCACGCAGCGCCTGCTGCACTTCACCCAGCAGCTCTATGACCAATCGCTGCGATACCGCTACCGCACGAAGCTGCGGCGCGACTTCCCCCGGTCGGGATTGAGCAACGATCATACGAAAATCGTTCAAGCCACGCTCAAACGCGACGCCGATCTGGCCTGCGAACTCTTGGAGGCCCATATCAGCAAAATCGCGAAGGTCGCGGAATCGGCCATCTTCGGCGGACAGGCGACGAAAGAGCGAAGCGTCGCGTCGCGCTGAAGCTTTCGTTTTTTAAAAGCCGCTTCGCATGGTGAAACTCCCTTGGTTGGGAAGCCTGATGCGACGCTTGAGTTTTATGCACTTTTTATCAGCACATGCTGATGTAAAATTAGGCACATCCCATGGCGCGACATATGGCGCGAAAAAAGGGCCGGCAAACTGCCGGCCCTTTTGATTGTCCGTTGTAGCCTACGTTTAGCGCGGCGGCAGCACCGCCTTCACCCGATCCTTCAGCTCCTGCGGCGCACCAAGGATATCGTTGATCAAGGCTTCCAGCGTCTTGCCATCCATCGGCTTGATCTCCGCGCCGACCTTGGCCGCCTCGGCCATGAAGACCGGATCGACCAGCGTATCGTCGAAGGCCTTGCGCAAGGCGGCTAGGCGTTCGGGTGGCACGCCCGGCGTGGTGCCGATCGGCCGGCCGACGGCAAAAGACTTGGAGATGAACTCGAGAATCTGGCGGTCCTCGGCATTGCCGGCGAGATCATTGAGCAAGGGCACGTCCGGCAACTCCGGCTCCTTCTTCACGCCGATCTGCACCAAGATCGATAGCTTCTTGTCGCGCATCAATTCAGGATTCGCTGACATCAGCGCCGACCAGGGATTGCCGGCATAGCCCTCGACTTCGCCGCGCTCCATGGCGAGCTTCACTTCGCTGCCGCCTTGATAGCCATTGATCACCTTGAACTTGGTGCCCAGCAGATTGTTGTAGAGATCGGGCAGCCAGGAGGTGGCGCTGCCCGCGCCGGTGCCGCCAAGCGTGACCGTCCGCGTCTTGGCGTCTTGCATGGTTTTGACCGGCGAGGTGAACCAGGTGTAGGTCAGCACATTCGAATCGCTGACATTGCCGACCCAGCCAAAGCTGCGCAGATCGGCCTTGAAGGTCGGCGTGTAGCCCAGCGCCTGATCCATCGGCAGCGCCTGGCTGGTCATGGTCAGGAAGGTGCCGTCGCGCGCGGCAACCTCGCCGAGATAATTGACGGCCTGCAATCCGCCGGCGCCCGGCATGTTCTGCGCCAGTAAGCTTGGATTGCCCGGCAGATGCCGCACCATATGCGCCCCAAGTAGGCGTGAATAAAGATCGAAGCCGCCGCCCGGCGCCGAGCGGATGATGAACTTCAGCTGTTTGCCTTTGTAGAAGTCTGCGACCGATTGCTGGGCCTGAACGGACGTGGCGCCGACGGCGGCGAAAACGGCTGCTAACAGAATTGATTT
>CANJIM010000019.1 GCA_947474495.1 Rhodospirillaceae bacterium | reverse complement strand
GCTTCGTCCATCATCCCCGCAACCCCGTTACGATAGCGCCTTGAACCAGCCGGCGGTCGCTTTGGCGATCGAATCCGGCTCCCACAACGGCGCTTCGCGCCAATAATCGATATTCGCGAGAATGCGGCCGACGCCCTCTTCAAAGCTGACCTGCTGCTTCCAGCCGAGATCGCGCTGAATTTTCGTGATGTCCGCCCAGGTGCAGTCCGGCTCGCCCGGCCGCTTGGGAATGTAGGTGACTTGGCCGCCGAGCAGTTCGACGAGCTTGTTCACCGACTGCGGATTGCCGGCGCCGAGATTCCAGATTTCGCCGGTCTTATCGGTTTCGGCGGCCAAGCGGAAGGCCTCGGCGACGTCGGTGGCGTAGAGGAAGTCGCGCGTCTGCGTGCCGTCGCCGACGACGGTGAAGGGCTTACCGGCCAGCTTCTGCTTGAGGAACACGCCGAACACCGCGCCATAGGCGCCCGATGTGCGCGAGCGCGTGCCGTAGGCATTGAAGATGCGGATGACGTTGACCGGCAGCTTGTAGAGCTTGCCCCAATGCAGCGTCGCCTGCTCGCCCTGATACTTGCTGAGCGCGTAAGGATAGAGCGTGGCGATCGGATGGTCTTCGCGGGTCGGCGTCTGCGCCAGGCCGTAGCAGGAGGACGACGCGGCATAAACGAACTTCTTCACGCCGCGCCCGCCATGAGCGGCGCGGGCGCATTCGAGCATATGGACGGTGCCCTGCACATTGGTCGACATGTATTCCATCGGCTTTTCGATGGAGGGCACGATGTCGCCGATGCCGGCGAAATGGATCACGTAGTCGGCGTCGGCGAACAGCTTGTCGCCGGGCTGATAATCGCGAATGTCCGATTCGGCGAATTCGAAATCCGGGTTCGACGCGTGATGGGCGACGTTGGCCGCGCGGCCGCCGATCAGGCTGTCGATCGCCCGTACGCGATAGCCGCGCGCGAGCAAAATATCGACCATATGGCTGCCGATGAAGCCAGCGCCGCCGGTGACGATGGCTGTCGGCTTATTGACGCTCATTTTGCGCCAAGCTTCTTCATGGTGCGGACGTTGTAGTACCAATCGTCGTCGAAGCTGCCGGGTAGGAGTTTATTCTTAAAGGCGCGGACCATGTCATGGATCGCGTCTTCGATGGTGCGCTTCGGGCGGAAGCCGAGGACGCGGAACACCTTGTCCGAATTGACGTGGTATGAGCGATTGTCGTTCGACGGCGTGGTGACGATCTCGATCGTGCCGAGCTCCGGTATTTCCTGCTCGACGACGTTCTTCACCATTTCAGCGATGGTGGCGATCGAATGGTTTTCGTAGCCGATGTTGAACACTTCGCCGTGAATCTTTTCGTGCGGCGCGTCGAGCATCAGTTCGTAGGCGTCGACCATGTCTTCGATATGCAGGTTTGGGCGCATCTGCGTGCCGCCGAACACCGTGATCTTGCCTTTGTTGACCGCGTGGTTAGTCAGGATGTTGACCGACAGATCGAGGCGCGTGCGCGGGCTGTAGCCGCACACCGTCGCCGGGCGGATGGTGACGCAGGTGAAATTGTCGGCCTTGTGCTTCCATAGGATGGGCTCGCACATGCCCTTGAACTTGTTGTAGAGCGTGAGCGGCAGCAACGGATGCTCCTCGGTCACGTTCGGCGAGTCGCTGACGCCGTAGACCGAGCTCGAGGACGCGTAGACGAAGCGCTTCACGCCGGCGGTCTTGGCGGCGACGACGATGCTTTCGAAACAGTCAAAATTGATGGTCTTGGAGAGGTTCTCGTCGAGCTCGAAGCTGGCGTCGTTCGAAATGCAGGCGAGATGGAGAACGGCGTCTTGGCCCTCCATGGCTTTGGCGAGCTTCGCGGTATCGCGGATATCGCCCTCGATCACGGTCAAGTTCGGATCGTTCGGCAGACGGCAGCCGAAGTAGAGCATGTCGTAGACGGTGACCTTGAAGCCGCGCGCCAGCAGACGAGGTGTGAGGATATGACCTACATAGCCGGCGCCGCCGGTGATCAGCACGTTCTTCATGGGACGAAAATCTTCCTTATGCAAGCTGGCGCGGGCCGAGGAATCGACGGTCCAGAGGTCGGGTTTTGACAGGGGGCGAGACGCTGCCTTCGTCGCGGATTTCACAAGTTTTTCTAGACGTTTTGCGCCGCCCGGTAAAGGGCTCCGTGGCCGCGCAAACCCGTTCCGAAATGAGCCCCAATCGGGGCTTATTTGGTCGCGATGCTGTAACCGGCGGCGGTGGCGTCCTTGTAGAACATGGCGACCGTTTCGAGCGAATAGCCGTTGAGTTCCTTGCCGACCAGGGAGAGTTTCTTCAGAACGTCATTGGTGACGGTAATGACCTGGCAGCCGATGGCGTCGGCCTGGAAAATGTTCAGCAGTTCGCGGGGACTGGCCCATAGCAGTTCAGCCAGGGGCTTATTCTTCAGGATTTTGACGCCCTCGGCCATGAGCGGCACAGGATCGCGCCCGGTATCGGCAATGCGCCCTGCGAAAACTGAAACGACGGCCGGGGTCTTGGCGTCGAGCGCATCCGCCACGGCCTTGATCTGCTCGATCGGCATGATCGCCGTCACGTTGAGCTTCACGCCGGCTTTGGACAGTTCGGCGATCAGCGGCCCGGCGAATTCGCCCTTGGTGTTGGTGACGGGAATTTTGACGTAGACGTTCGGGGCCCAGGAGGCGATTTCCAGGGCCTGCGCCTTCATGGTCGGGAAGTCGTCGGCGAACACCTCGAAAGAGACCGGTCGGTCGGTGACGATCTTGAGGACGTCGAGCGCGAAGGCCTTGTAGTCGGAAATCCCGACGTTGCGCATCAGGGTCGGATTGGTGGTGAAGCCCTTGATCAGCGGGTTGCCATGCATTTCCTTGATGCCGGCGATATCGGCGCCGTCCGCGTAAATCTTGATGCGCAGGTCGGCGACTTTAGGCGTGGCAGTCATTTTTTACGTCCCCTTCTCGCGGCTCAAAATCCAATCGGCCGCTTCGCTTAAACTGGCGACGACCGCGTCCGGCGAATCCGCCTCGGGCTCGGCGTAATCGTACTCTACCAAGACGGTGGCGCATCCGGCAGCCCGTCCGGCGGCGACGTCCCGCCAGCGGTCCCCGACCATGTAGCTCGCAGCAAGGTCGATGTCGTGATCGCGCGCCGCGCTCAATAGCATGCCGGGTTTTGGCTTGCGGCAATCGCACGCGTCAGCATCCGTGTGATAGCAGATTTTGATGTCGTCGATCGGCAGCTTTTTTCGCATGAGATCGTGCATGGATTCGAGTGTTGCTTGTGGCGTGATTCCGTTGGTCACGTCCGGCTGGTTGGTCGCCACGACGATCAGGAATCCCGCCGCTTTCAGACTGTGGACAGCCTCTTCAACCCCCGGCAAGAGCTTGAAATCCTCAAGTCGAGTAGGGGCATAAGGCTTGCCGCCACGGACTTCGTTGACGTTGATTACACCATCGCGGTCGAGAAAAACGGCTGCGATCGACATCGGTCGATCACCACTTGGTGGAGGTGGTTTGCAACCGGGGATGCGACACGAGGCAATGCCATACGACAGCCTGGAAGGCCTCGGAATGCGGAGTCACGCGGTCGTCGGCGACTGTGGGGATGACGACGACGACGTCGCCCGCCTGCTTGGTGTAGCCGCCGTCACGGCCGACGACGCCGAAAACCTTCATCCCGCGCGCCTTGGCTTCTTTCACGCCCGCAACGATGTTCGGGCTGACGTTCTTTTCCAGGTTGCCGCCGCCGACCGAGAAGATGAAGACCGCGTCCTTGGCGGAGGCTCGGCTGACCTTGAGCCACTCGGAGAACACCGTGTGCCAGCCCTCGTCATTGGTGCGGGCCGTCAGTTCCGAGACGTTGTCGGTCGGCGCATAGGCCTCGATGCCGCAGAGCTTGCGGAAGTCGTTGACAGCATGGCCGCAGTTACCTGCGCTGCCGCCGACGCCGAGGAAGAAGAGGCGACCATCGCGGTCGCGCAGTTGGGCCAACTCTTCGGCGAGGTTTTCGATGGTTTCGCTCGAGAGCAGCTGAGCTGTCTTTTGGACCTCTTCGAGGTAGGTCTTCACGTGGGTCATTATCGGCAGCGCTGACTGAAAAGGGTGATCTTAGGTCGTAAAAACGACGATTCAGCAGATTATATCATGTGTTTTGGCCGCATGGCCAAATACTTAAATTCGTCCCGGTGGCCCGCGCGAGGTTCTGCGCATACCCTGGCGTCAGGCGCGTATTTATTTATCCATATGGATCGATTATGTATCGCAGCGCGCCGATGGTCGGCGTTTGGGAAAGTCGTTCATGGCCGACAAGACGTCGATCGAGTCGCACTACGAATTCGGCCGGAACTGGGACTCGTTTTCGCAAAATATCGATGCGGAAAAGATCGCTAATGCGACCCGCGACCTTGCGGCCCTGTTGCCGACGGAGACCGCGGGAGCGACCTTCCTCGATATCGGCAGCGGCTCCGGCCTGTCCTCCCTGGCGGCGCTGCGCCTCGGCTGCGCGCGCGTCCATGCTGTAGATTACGATCCCGTCTCGGTCGCCACCACGCGGGCCACCCTGATGCGCCACGCCGAGGATAAGGCTTGGAGCTGCGAAGAAACCAGCGTCTTCGACCTACGGCCGGAGGCGGTCGGCCGCTTCGGCATCGTCTATTCCTGGGGTGTACTGCACCACACCGGCGGCATGTGGAAGGCGATTGCACAGGCGGCGGACTTGGTCGACGCTGGCGGCCACTTCGTTTTGGCGCTTTACGACCGCACGCCACTGTGCGGGTTCTGGCGGGTCGAGAAGCGCTTATATACCCATGGCCCGCGCTGGCTCCGCCGACCGCTCGAGTGGCTCTACAAATCTCTCTACATCGCCGGTCTGCTGCTAACCGGCCGCAATCCGGCACGCTACATCTCAGGCTATTCGCGCAACCGCGGTATGGACTGGGCGCACGACGTTAAGGACTGGCTCGGCGGCTATCCTTACGAATCAGCGACGCCGCATGAGCTAAAGTTATTCTTGGTGGCACGCGGTTTCGTACTGGTGCGGGAAGTTATCAAACCGGCGCCGATCGCCGGGCTGCTCGGGTCGCCCTGCAACGAGTTCGTTTTTCGGAAATGAGCGGCGCAGCGCCACTATAGACGACTTTCGCCTGAACCTATGTTACAAAGCCAGGCTAGCGTGTAAGCCCGCTGCGCAGCTATCGGCCAGGACATTGAACAAGCTCTCTAGTCTCATCGCCAAAGCCAAGAATAACCCGGATTACGCGGGGGCGATTCTGACCGGTTATGTCTCGATGGGTCTCCAGATCGTCATTCAGATTCTGCTAGTGCCGTTGTATTTGAACACGCTCGGCAGCTACCGTTTTGGCGCTTTGATGATCCTGTCGGCGCAGATTGCCTTCGGCTACTTGTTCGTCGGTTTTTTCTACAGCGTGCTGCTACGCCGGCTTAGCGAAAGTCTGTCGGCCGGCGACACGGCCGAATTCTCCCGCGTCTATGTAGCTGGCAAAATGATCTTGTTGGCGATCGGTGCCTTGTTCGGCTTCATCGTGCTCGGCGTAGAGACTTGGCATCCGGTCTTCTTCGAAGATGTTCCATCCGACATGCAAAGCGAAATCTGGTGGGCTACGGTACTCGCCGTGGTGCATTTTTTTCTGATGTGCGAAGTGTCCGTCGAACAGACATTGTTTTCGGCGATTCAGCGCCAAGTGTCCGCTAATCTATCGGCCTTAATTGGGTTGATCGCTTTCGCTGTAGCGGTCATTCCCTGGCTGCTATCCGGCGGTGGGCTTGCCGGAGTCATGGGCTGCTTCTTACTCGGCGACGTCCTGTCGCGGCTTTATGCCATCATCAGCTTGCGGCGAGCCAAACTAAAGATTCGGCTCTCGGCATTGACTACGGGCTTTGGCGCAACCTGCCGGCAATTGCTGTCGGGCCGTGCGATACCCTATTTCGCTTATGCCTTGGTCGCCATGGTGCTGCAGTCCGATGTGTTAATCATCGGCATGTTGACCGGGGCCGACGTCACGGCGCAATTTGTGCTGGTGTGGAAGATTGCCGACGTCGTGGTCCTGGTCATTTCGCGCATGACGATCCATCTGCAGCCGGAATTTCTCGCCATGGATGTCAACGATGACCGAGAGCGCCTTCGGAGGGTGTACCATGAGGCCTATTGGTGGCTCTTATTACTCTCGGCGATCATCGCTCTAGGTTATGCCCTGACGGGCCCTTGGATCATGCAGCTTTGGGTTGGCGCTGAACGCGCGCCGAAGGATCCGTGGCTCTACTGGCTGGCGGGCTCTGCTATTCTATGGCTCGGCGCCTCGCGTCTGCCGAGCGTTCTCGCCCAGTCCTTATCGCGGATGCGCGGCCTGCTGTGCATCGCAACGGTCGAAATGACGGCAAAACTCGGCCTGATCCTAGTGTTGTTCCCTCTGGTCAATATCCGCGCCTCACTCATCGCGATCAGCGTCGTACACGGATTGGGCATCGCTTTCGCTTATTGGTGGCTAGGGCGAAGTCTGGTCGCAGTCGGAGGCAGGGCAAAGCCCGCATAAGCATTATCCCAGGGCCATATCGAACAGCAATTTCACGTTGATCGTCACGACTAGCGCCGCGCAGGCCCAGCCCAGCAGGATCATCCAGGCCGGCGGGCGGAAATCGCCCATCAGCTTGCGATCGCTGATGAACAGCATGAGCGGAATCACCGCGAAGGGCAGCTGCAGGCTGAGGATGACCTGCGACAGCACCAAAAGCTCTGCCGTGCCGGACTCCTGATAAAGCCAGGTGACGGCGATCGCCGGCACGATGGCGACGAGGCGGGTCAGCAGCCGCGTCAGCCACATCGGCAGGGTCAACCGCAGAAAGCCTTGCATCACCACCTGGCCGGCGATCGTGGCCGTCACGGTGGAATTGATGCCGGAGGCGAGCAGCGCGACGGCGAACAGCGTCGCGGCGACGCCGGCGCCGAGCATCGGCGACAGCAGCTGATAGGCTTCTTGAATCTCGGCGATATCGGTGCGGCCCGCCGTATGGAAGGTGGCGGCCGCCAGGATCAGGATCGACGAATTGATCAACAGGGCAATGGTCAGCGCGATCGTCGAATCGAGTGAGGCGAACTTGATCGCTTCGCGCTTTTGCTCGGGGCTCGGCCCGACGGCGCGGCTCTGCACCACGGCGGTGTGCAGATAAAGATTATGCGGCATCACGGTGGCGCCGAGAATGCCGATGGCGAGATACAGCATGTCGGGATTGCCGACGATCTCGACCGACGGGATATAGCCGCGCAACACGGCGCCGATCTCGGGGGCGGAATAGACAATGTTGACGGCGAAGCAGGCGAGGATCAGCAGGATCATCGCCACGATCACCGCTTCAAGCCAGCGCACGCCCTTGTTCTGCAGCCAGAGGATGAGGAAGGCGTCGAGTGCGGTGAGCAAGACGCCGATCAGCAGCGGCACGCCGAACAGGAGCTGCAAGGCGATGGCGGTGCCGATCAGTTCGGCAAGGTCGGTGGCGACGATGGCGATTTCCGCCAGCACCCACAGGGCATGCGCGACCGGTTTGGGAAACCGCTCGCGGCACAGCTGCGCCAGATCGCGCCCGACGACGATGCCGAGCCGGGCGCACAGCACCTGCAGCAGCATGGCCATTAGGCTGGAGGTCAGGGCGACGGCGAGCAGCGTGTAGCCATAGGCCGAGCCGCCGGCCAGGGCGGTCGCCCAATTGCCCGGGTCCATATAGCCGACGGCCACCAGATAGCCCGGCCCGGCGAAGGCCAGCAGCTTGCGCAAGGCGCCCGCGGTGGCGGGAATCCGCACGCTGTGATGGATTTCCGGCAGGCTGGCGAGGAGGCGGGGGCGGGACGGGCGGTCGGGATCGGCCACGGTCATATCCATGGGGCAGGGCGGGAATGCGGGAAGGCGCCGGGGAAAGCGGGCGCCGATTCGTGAGTCTCCTATAAAGTGTAGCCTTGGTTACACTTATCGCAAGATCAAAGCCGGCCCGGCTGACCGCCGGATGCGGGGAATCGGCTTGCCTGTTGTTGCAAGTAATTGTCAAAACGCCGGTCCCCGGCTTAATGTCGCAGCCATGATGACCAGCGCATCGCCCGCTCCCCGCAAATCCGCCGCCGATAAGCCGGCCGCGAAGTCCGCCGTGAAAGCGGCCAAGGCTGAGCCGTCGGCCGACAAGCCGCCGGGCGAGAAGCCGGCGGCCAACGGCGACAGCGCACGCGATCTCAACGATCTGGCGGCCGGCGAGCGGGCGGCGAATTTCCGCCACACACGCGCCAACCGCCGCACCGAGGTCACGGAAGACTATGTCGAGATGATCGCCGATCTGATCGAGCAGGACGGTGAGGCGCGTGCGGTGGATATCGCCCGCCGGCTCGGCGTGTCGCACGCCACGGTGGTCAAGACGGTGACGCGCTTGCAAGAGGTCGGCCTGGTGCAGAGCCGGCCGTACCGCGCCATCTTCCTGACCGACAAGGGTCGCCAGATGGCGGAAGAGTCGCGCAAGCGTCACGAGGTGGTGCTCGCCTTCCTGCGCGCCATCGGCGTCAGCGAGGACACCGCCCATGCCGACGCCGAGGGCATGGAGCATCATTGCAGCCGCGAGACGCTCGCCGCCTTTCAGCGCTTGATCGACAGCCGCAAGGGTTAAGTCGTTCACTTTGACCATCTTCGCGGACCCGCGAAAACACTTTAGAAAAGCCTAAATCCTCGGCAATCCTTCGCATTGTGAGGGACCGGTCGCGATGATATGGTCCGCGCCAAAATCGCATAAGCCACCGGCATCAAGACCGGGAAAAAACAGAGGCTGAACAACGCACGGGGAAATCCCCGGCACAATTGGGAGACGTCGTTATGACCCCACGCTCTTACTCCGCCCTCGCTCTGAGTGCCGCAGTTCTTCTCGGCGCGACCGCCCTCAGCAGCGCCGCGTCCGCGCAGTCGCTCGAGTCGGTCTACAAGGGCAAGCAGATCAAATTGATCTCGAGCTCAGATGCCGGCGGCGGCTACGACTCCAGCGCCCGCCTGCTCGCCCGCCACATGGGCAACTTCGTGCCCGGCCAGCCGCAGATTATCGTGCAGAACATGCCAGGCGCCGGCGGCATCAAGGCCGCCAACTATCTCTATAACGTCGCCACCAAGGACGGCCTGATGATCGGCGGCGTGCATCGCACGGTGCCACAGGCGCCGCAGCTCGGCCTGCCCGGCACGCAGTTCGACGCCGCGAAGTTCTTCTGGCTCGGCAGCATGAACAACGAAGTCTCGGTCTGCGTCGCCTGGCACACTGCCCCGGTCAAGACGATGGAAGACGCCCTGAAGATGGAGATGATCGTCGGCGGCTCTGGCCAGAACGACACCGAGCAATTCCCGGCCGTGCTGAACAACATCGTCGGCACCAAGTTCAAGATCATCTCGGGTTATCCGAGCGGTACCGCGGTCGACCTCGCCATGGAGCGCGGCGAAGTGCAGAGCCGTTGCGGCTGGTCGTGGTCGTCGGTGATGACTCAGCATCCGGACTGGGTGCGCGACAAGAAGATCAACATCCTGGTGCAGATCTCCAGCGCCAAGCATCCGGACCTGCCCAACGTCCGCTTGATCGACGAGTTCGCCAAGACTCAGGAAGACAAGGAGGTGCTCGACTTCCTGTTTGCCCGTCAGGTCTTCGGCCGCCCGTTCGTGATCCCGCCGGGCGTGGCGAAGGAACGCGTCGACATGCTGCGCGCCGCGTTCGACTCCGCGGTCAAAAGCCCGGCGCTGATCGCCGACGCTGAGAAGCAGAAGCAGGAGCTCACCCCGGTCAGCGGTCTGGAAGTGCAGGCCCTGATCGAGAAGCTGATGAAGGCCTCGCCGGCCGTCGTCGCCCGCGCCGACAAGGCGACCGAGTACAACGGCCCGGCCATCAATGCGGTGGCCAAGGTCGAGACGCCGAAGGGCACGATCGCCGAACTGAAGGACGACTCGCGTGAGGTCGTGCTCAAGCAGGCCGACGGCAAGATGTTCAACGCCAAGGTCTCGGGCTCGCGCACGACGATCTCGGTCGCCGGTAAGGATACCGACCGTAAGGCCCTCAAGGCCGGCATGGCGTGCGAAATTACCGCCGTCGCCGATGGCGAGGAAGCCAGCAAGATCGACTGCAAGTAATCCTTCAGTCGTTTGAATGAGAAAGGCCCCGGGAGCGATCCCGGGGCCTTTTTCTTTGTCCGCGTGAGCGCGGCGATGACGCCGCGCCTGTATTTGCCGCTTAGGCGGCGGAGGCGGCGACCTTCTGCGCTTGGGCGGGGGCCGGCATGCCGGCGTTGCCGCTGAGGATCTTGCGCTTGGCCGCGTCGAGCGGGCCGGCGTCGCCGCCGAGCGTGCGGGTCAGGCGGATGGCGCCGTCGAGCAGTTCGGCGAGGAAGCTGGCCTGGCGCTCGCCGGCGTAATGGCTGGTCGGACCCGACATCGAGAGCGAACCGGCGATCTCCTGGCCGGTGCGGAACACCGGGCAGGCGAGCGAGGTGATCTCGGGATGACGCTGCCCCATGCTGACGTTGTAGTAGTCGGCGCGGATCTGGGTCAGGTCCTCGCCTTCTTCATTGGCGAAGGCGCGCAGCACCGGGCCGCTGGAGCCGTCGAGCGGCAGGGCATCGCCCTCGCGGAAGGCGACGCGCAGCATGGCTTCGCTCGATTCGACCTTGTGCAGGCAGATGCGGCGGTCGCCGTTGCGGATGTAGAAGGCAGCGCTTTCGGCGGTGTTCTGCACGATGTCGCGCAGGACCGGCATCACATGGTCGGCCAAGTGGAACGAGCGCTGATAGACGCGGCCGATGTGGAAGGGCGCCGGGCCGAGGGCATATTTGCCGTCGCCGAGGCGTAGCATGAAGCCGTGGCGCTCCAAGGAGCAGATCAGGCGCAGCACGGTCGCCTTGTTGAGCTTGGTGCGCGCGGCGATCTCGCGCAGCGGCAGTTCACGTTCGCCTTCGCGGAAGGCCACCAGAATGGATAAGGCCCGTTCGACAGATTTTACGCCTTCGTTCCGCATAGTTCGCTCCATCTCATAATGTGAATGGGAGCGGGCTTGCCGGTGCGCTTGCGGCTGCGCCCCCCAAGCGCAAATCGCCAAGCCCTCCCGACGGCAAAAACCCGCTGGAATTTCGTATTACAAAACGTATTCCGATTAAGCGAACCAAAGCTACTCGCCCCGCAAAACGAGTCAAGCAACCGTCACAGAAATTGTGAAAAATGCCAAAATTTGTACAGATTGCCGGTTCGGCAGGCACAACGACTGGTCAAAAAGGAACAATCGGACGCTGCTGCCGCAATCCACGGCGGCTCCTCGGCAAAGAAAAGGCCCGATCCTGATGGATCGGGCCTAGCCGTTTGGGGCTGCTTGCGGCGTCAGCTATTAAATCTGCGCCGCCAGCGTTTCTTGCGTCTTAGAGGGCCTTGGAGACCGAGACGATGAAGCGGTCGCACTCACCGATGCAGCTCGCGTCAGGCAGGTCGTTGGTGATGTAAGCGGCCTTCAGGTCGAGACCGAACACGTTGGTGCCGATCGAGACGCCGTAATCCCAATAATCGCGCGTGCCCCAATTGGCGTTCTTGTCGATCGACGAGTAGCCGGCGTGCAGGGCGAGAACGAAGTACTGGCCCAGCGGGACGTCGACGCTGAAGTCGCTGTAAAGGCTGGTGCCGGACTCGCTCTGATAGTCGGGCGAGTAGCTCAGCTTCACGCTCGGGAGCGCGAAGCCGAAGTCGTAGCCGACCTTGCCGTAGACTTCGAAGAAGTTCAGGTCACGGCCGGCATTGGCCGCGTTGTCGGCGCCGGGATAGGCGTAGTAGATGCCGCCGACGTCGAGCAGCAAGCCGGTGGAGCCGAGCTCGGTCTTGTAGCCGCCGTACAGGTCGATCTCGACGCGCGCGTCGGAGAAGTCGACGTTCGACGCCCAGGTGCCGACATAGAGGCCGGATTCATGGGCGTAGTCGAGGCCACCCTGGACCGCCGGGGTGCCGTTGCCCGACTGGCTCAGACCGCGGAAGAAGTACTCGCTGGTGAGCGAGACGTTGCCCGTCAGCGTGCCCGGCAGGTCATCGGCCGGCACGAGCGGATCGGCGGCCTGAGCAAGCGAGCCCCAGCCGATCATGGCCGCAGCGGCGATGGTCAAAATACGTAATTTCATGATGTTGCCCTTAATTCGCGATTGCCTGTTGCTGGCCCCAAAGGCACAAGCGACTGCACAATCGGAAACGGGGTCGATATAGGCAAGTCCGAACTTTTGATCAGCCGAGCCTATAAAACGCCCCATTTTTGGGACGCTAATTTCTAGGCAGCAGTTGCACCAAATGCTGCAATTTCCAAGCGTTGCGGTGTATTTCTCAAAAAACCATATGTGACAAAGCTATCTTGAAGAAAAACTATTACCGACACGGCCCTGGCAAAGGCCATTGATTAGAAAATCACCAGCGTCAAAAAAATGTGGCCTAATCTATAGGCTATTGATGAAATTGCGAAATTCGCGCTCTGTTGCGGTGCTGCAACAAACTTGTCGCCGAATTTCGCGATATCAGCATTCATTGTGAAGCTTTTCTTAGCAGATTGATCCGAAAGACTTGGTCCAGCCTCAGGCCGTCGCCGTCGGGTTGGGCATGGGCCGCGAAGCTGGCGCGGATCGCCTCCCCCTGTTTGGCGAACAGCGCCTGACGCTTGGCGCCGCGCGTGATCTGCTCGTCCCGCCAATCTTCGTAGCGCGCAAAGCGGCGGCGCACGCGATAGAGCAATTCCGTTTGTGGCGTGAAGCCTCGTGCGGGCAACTGCTGGACCGCCGCATAGGCGTTGGTGCGCACCGCCGTCTCGTCGTTCACGGTCTTTGTCGCTTCGTGGTAATCGCCCCAGGCGACCGGTTCCATCACATAGAGCAATCCATCCGGCGTCAGGACGCGCGCCGCTTCGTTCAGCGCGCCATCCATGTTCCCCATGTGATGCAGGCTGTTGGAGAAAACGACGATGTCGAAGCTGTTGTCGGCGAACGGCAGAGCTTCGCCGCGGCCCTGACGAAAGGCGATGACGAGCCCCGCTTCGGCGGCCGCGCGCTCGGCGTCGGCGATCACTTCGGCATTGGCATCGATGCCGCTGACGGTCGCGCCGCGTTGCGCCATCAGCCGCGTGAATTTGCCGGCGCCGCAACCGATGTCGAGCAAGCGGCGATCGGTGGCCGCGAGCAACTCGCCGGCGATCGTGGCGTTGTCGGAATATCGCATGGCGGCGATCGCCTCGGCGCTCGGACGCAAGGCGTCCTCGGCTTGCTCTCTCATGTCCATCTGCACTAGCCTTCCTGTTCCCTCATCGGCGTTTCAACGCCTTGCCACCAGTTTAGCGCAAGGCTTGTCGATGCCAAGCAAAGCGGTTTTTGTGCCACAGAGTTTCACTTCGCCGCCCGATTCCGCACCGCAGGAGCGCGCGTCCGCCGCCGGTTTCCGCGCCATTATTTGGCCGCTGGCAATCACCTTGCTTGCCCAAGTTGTGACCTCTTGGGCCAATCTCACCGTGCCGGTCTTCGCTGTGCGGCTCGCGGGAGACATCGGCGTCTCGGCGACTTGGATCGGCGTTTATGTCTCGCTAACTTATCTCAGCGGCATGGCGTCGGCGGTACTTTGCGGTCCGTTCATTTTGCGCTACGGCGCGATCCGCATCAGTCAGATCTGTCTGCTGATCGCCGCCTGTAGCCTGACCTTGCTCACCACCTCGACGCTGCCCTTGGCAATTCTCAGCGCCTTGATCATGGGCATTGCATACGGGCCGACGACGCCGGCCTCTTCGCATATCCTGTCGGCGCAAACGCCGCCTAAGCTGATGCCGCTGGTCTTCTCTCTCAAGCAGACGGGCGTGCCGCTCGGCGGCATGCTCGCGGGCGCCGTCGTGCCGCCGCTCGTGCTGCTGTATGACTGGAAGGGCGCCGCGCTGATCGTCGCTGCTTTTGCCGCGACCAGTGTGTTTCTGTTGCAGCCCTTACGCGCCAGGCTCGATATCGACCGCAGCGCCACGCAAAAACTGCTGGTCAATCCGCTGCGCGCCATCGGCATGGTTTGGCGCATACGCGGCCTACGTCGGATGGCCTTGCTGTCGACGGCCTTTTCCGCCGTGCAGATGTGCCTGCTGTCTTATCTCGTGACCTACCTGGTGGTCGATATCGGGCGCGATCTCGTCACCGCCGGACTCATCCTGGCGGCGGCGCAAATGGCCGGCGTGGCGGGGCGCGTCTTGTGGGGAAGTGTCTCGGGCCTGTTGCTCAGCGCCCGCCATGTCTTGATGTTGCTCGGTCTGTTGATGGCCGGTTGCGGCGTGGTGATGGCGCTGGTGACGCCGGCTTGGCCGCTCGCCGGCCTGTTTGCCATCGCCATGGTCTATGGCGCGACGGCGATCAGCTGGAACGGCGTCGAACTGGCCGAATTGTCGCGCCTGTCGCCGCCCGGCCAGGCGGTGATGGCGACCGGCGGCTCGCTGTTCTTCACCTTCACCGGCGTGATGCTGGGACCGACTCTGTTCGGCGCCTGGGTGACGGCGACGGGCAGTTACGGCGCTGGCTTCTTCGCCCTCGCCGCGCTCGGGCTCGTCGGCGCAGGACTCTTGATCAAGCGTTACGAATAGCCAGCCGCTTCGCTTCGCGATCGAGCGCCGTCGCCAGGCCGATCAGGCCGGGTAGCTTGTGCGTGATCAGGTAGGTCGGGATGGCCTCGAGATAGCCACGATAGCGCCCCTTGGCGGCGAATCTTGCGCGGAAGGTCTTCACGTCGAACAGCGGGCCGAGCTTCGGCACGACGCCGCCGGCGATATAGACGCCGCCTTGCGCGCCGTAGGTCAGCGCGAGATTGCCGGCGACCGTGCCGAGCATGGCGCAGAACAGCGTGACGGCGCGTTTGGCTAGCTTGTCGCCGCGCTGCGCGGCGCGCGTGATGGCCGCCGGCGCCAGCGGCGCAGAGAGCGGCGTGCCGGCCAACGCGGCCAGGGCGTCGTGCAGATTGGCGAGGCCCGGCCCCGACAGCACCCGCTCGGCCGAGACATGACCAAAGCGTTTCTGCAGTTCGGCGACGATGGCGGCATCCTCGCGCGACGTGGCCGGCAACGTGACATGCCCGCCTTCCGTGGCGACGGCTTGCCATTCTCCGGGCATGGCCTCGATCGGCACCAAAGCCGAGACGCCGAGCCCGGTGCCGGGCCCGAAGGCGACGATCGGCTTGTCCGCCATCGCGGCGCCGCCGCCGAGCTTGCGGCGATCGGACGCGGCGAGAGTGGGGATGCTTTCGGCGACGGCGGCGAAGTCGTTGATCGCCAGCAGGGTGTGAAAGCCGAAGCGGCGGCGCAGGGCGGGCAGCGAGATCGCCCAAGGCAAATTGGTCATGCGGATGCGCGTGCCGATTACCGGGCCGGCAATGGCGAAGGCCGCCGCTTGCGGTTGCTGGCCGGGTCGCAGGCGCAATTCGCTGAAATAGTGACGCAACGCGTCCTCGATGCCGGTGAATTCGGCCGCTTCGTAGCGCCGGATGCGCCGCGCCGGTTCGCCGGGCTTTTGCAGGGCGAGGCGGACGGTAGTGCCGCCGAAATCTCCTAACAGGCGAGGGGCGGACAGGGGGGATGGCACGCGGGCGTTCATGCCCGCATTTAGGCGCGGATGTGGGCGCCGCGCAAGGTGGCGAGAAGATTATTGCGCCAATGGTTGATGTCTTCGCGCGTGACCGAATCCATGGCTTTGCGCCAGCGGTCTTGCCGTTCGTCGAGCGGCATGTCGAGCGCCCGGTCCATCGCCTCGGCCAGCTCATCGACATCATAAGGATTGACGATCAGCGCGCTGTCGAGCTGCTCGGCGGCGCCGGCGAAGGCGGAGAGCACCAACACGCCAGGATCGGCGGGATCCTGCGCCGCGATATATTCTTTGGCGACGAGATTCATGCCGTCGCGCAGCGGCGTGACGAGGCCGACGCGCGAAAAGCGGAAGAAGCCGGCCAACGTCTGGCGCGTGAAACTGCGATTGAGATAGCGCAGCGGCATCCAGTCATATTCGGCAAAGCCGCCGTTGATATGACCAGCGCTGGCTTCAAGCTTGGCGCGAATTTCGGAATATTCGGCGACGTCGGCCCGCGTCGGCGGTGCGATCTGCATGTAGGTGACGCGCTTGCGCCGTTCGGGAAAGCGCGTGAGCAGCCGCTCGAAGGCGCCGAAGCGCTCGATCAGGCCCTTGCTGTAGTCGAGGCGGTCGACGCCGATCATCAGGTCGCGGCCCTGCAGGCTGTCGCGCAGCCGGATGACGCTCGGGGATTCGGCGGAGCGCTTGGCAAACTCGGCAATGATGTCGGCATCCACGCCGATCGGGAAGGCTTCGGCGCTGAAGACGCGGCCGTTCAAGCGCAGGCGGCCTTCCGCGATGCGCGACGCACCAAGGGTGTTCACGGCGTAATCGACGAAATTATTGCGGTCGCTCTGGGTCTGGAAGCCGACGACGTCATAGGCAGCGAGCGTCTCGCCGATCACCCGATGCTGCGGCAACGATGAGAAGACTTGGCGCGCCGGGAAGGGCGTGTGCAGGAAGAAGCCGATGGATTGGGTGACGCCGCGCTGGCGCAATTCCTCGCCGAGCGGGATCAGGTGGTAGTCCTGCACCCAGATGGTGTCGTCCGCCCTCAAGAGCGGCACCGTCAGATCGGCGAAGCGTGCGTTGACGCGTTGATAGGCGCCGAGCGCGGCGCGCGTGAAGTTGATCAGGCCGAGCCGATAGTGGAACAGCGGCCACAGCACCGAATTGGCGAAACCATTGTAATAGCCCTGATAGTCGCCGGGCGTGACGTCAATGGTGGCGTAGCCGATATGGCCGGCGGTGAAGCGCTTGGCATGATCGCTCGGCGTTTCGCTGGTCTCGCCGCTAAATCCGACCCAGATGCCGCCGGTCTCGCGCAAGGCGGCGAGCACGCCGACCGCCAAGCCGCCGCTGCTGGCCGGGCGGCTGTCAGCCACGGTCACGCGGTTGGAGATGACGATCAGTCGGCTCACAGCACGTCGTCCCAGGGACGACTCAACTTCATCGCCGTGTTGATGAGGCCGACCATCGAGTAGGTCTGCGGGAAATTGCCCCAGGGCTCGCCGGACGTCACGTCCATGTCTTCGGAGAGCAGGCCGCAGCTGCTGCGGCGCGCCAGCATCACCTTGAACAGTTCGCGCGCCTCGTCTTTGCGATCGGCATAGATCAGCGCCTCGATGTACCAGAAGGTACAAACATTGAAGGCGGTGGTCGGCACGCCGAAATCGTCGGGCGTGGCATAGCGGAACATGGTGTCGCCGCGCCGCAGATCCGTCTCGATGGCGGCCAGCGTGCCGAGGAAGCGCGGATCGCTGCCGGGTAGGAAATTCAGCGTCGGGATCAGCAGCAGGCTGGCGTCCATCTCATGGCCGCCGAAGGTGCTGGCGAGCGCGCCGCGCTTCTCGCTCCAGGCATGGGTCAAGATGGTGTCGCGGATGCGCGCGGCGGTGCCTTGCCAATAGTGGGCGCGATCGGAAAGCTGCAGACGTGCGGCGATCTTGGCCAACCGGTCGCAGGCGGCCCAACACATTAGGCTCGAATAGGTGTGCACATGGGCGCTGGTGCGCAGCTCCCACAGGCCGGCGTCGGGCTTGTCGTAGAGTTGCGCGGCGATCTCGCCGATCTTCTCCAACCGCTCGAACATCGCCTGGTTGCCGGGGTGGATCAGGCGATTGTCGAAGAAGGCCTGGGTGCTGGCGAGCACGACGCTGCCGTAGATGTCGTTCTGGATATGCTCGTAGGCCTGGTTGCCGACGCGCACCGGCCCCATGCCGCGATAGCCGGCGAGGCTCGTCACTTCGCGTTCGATCAGCTTCTCTTCCAGCATGATGCCGTAGACCGGCTGCAGGTTGCCGTGTTGGGCGCCGGCGGCGATGTTGGCGATATAGCCGAGATAATCTTCCATCGTCTTGGTCGCGCCGAGCCGATTGAGCGCCTGCACCACGAAATAGGCGTCGCGCAGCCAGCAGAAGCGGTAGTCCCAATTGCGCTGCGTGTGCGCCGCTTCGGGAATCGAGGTGGTCATGGCGGCGATGATGGCGCCGCTCTCCTTATAGGAGCAGAGCTTGAGCGTGATGGCGGCGCGGATGATCTCTTCCTGCCACTCGGGCGGCAGCGACAGGTAGCGCACCCACTCGATCCAATATTCGTGGGTGCGTTCTTCCATCTCGCGCGCGTAATCGGTGAGCGGGCGGACCAGCGTCTCGTCGGGGCCCAGTACCATGTTCGCCGGGCGGTCGAGCAGCATGGGAATTTCATCGACGATGAAGGAGATCGGAATATCGGTGGTTAGGCGCAGCGTCTGGTGCGGCAGGATGTAGCGCGCATGGTTGCTGCCGCGCGTGATCTCAGGCTGCGCCGCGCCATAGCTGCCATGCGGCCGCAGGCGAATGCGGATCCGGGGAGTCCCGCTTAACGGCTCGAGGCGTCGAACGATGGTGATGGGGCGGTAGATGCGCCCGAGTTGCTTGAAGCGCGGCGCGATGTCGGTGATGCGCAGCGCGGCGCCGGACGTGTCGTAGAGGATGGTTTCGACGATGGCGCTGTTTTTCAGATAGCGCTGCTCGCTATGGTCGAAATTTTCGATGGCGATGTCGAAGGCGCCATCGATTGGCGCGTCCCAGGCGGTGGCGGCGCCGCCGCCGCCGAGCAAGCTAGAGAAGACAGGCTCGCCGTCGAAGCGCGGCATGCAGGACCAGACGATGCGGGCCTGTTTGTCGATGAGGGCGGAGAAAATGCAATTGCCGATGACGGCCAGGTCGAGAGTGCTCATGCGCGATCGGCCCGGACTGTGAACATGGGGGCGGTATGGGGCGGTTGGACAAGCCGGCGCGCAACGATCCACCGCCGGGAAGGCAGCAAGACCCTGCTAGGAGTAAACTCCCCGATTGCTGGATAGTTCCTGGCTTTTGCCGTCCCGCGTCAGCGGCGGAACAGCGGCACGGCGGTCGTGCGGGGCATGACCTGGCCGACCGGTATCGGGCGGCCGGCGGCGACCGGCATCATTGCGGGGGCGGCGGACGGACGATTGGCGGCGACGCTGGTCGCCCCCATCAGCGGCGGACGGACGCTCGTGTCGAGCGGCGCGCGCGCTGTCTGGTTTGCCGCGGCGGCGGCGCGGCGCTCCTGATAGGCGGCCGCGACGTCCAGCCGGCGCTCCTCGGCGCTTTGGCGGCGCGACTTGCCCCACAATTCGGTGATCTTGGCGCGATAGCGGAAGTGATATTCCGGCGTCGCCGAGTGGTAATTGCCGACGGCGGTGATCCACGACTTGCTGTCGTCGAACAGGCTGCGCAGATATTTGGCGGCATAGGCGACGTTGCTCTCGGGCTCGAAGGCGGTCTCGAGATCGGGGAAGGCGTCCGGGTGGTATTGCATGTTGATCTGCATACAGCCGAGGTCGATGTTGCGGATGCCGCGCGCTTTGAGCGCCTGCACCTGGGCGATGGCTTCGGCCTTGCTGGCGAAGAATTGCCCCTTGCCCTCGGCAGTGACTGTCCAGGGCCAGGCAAAACTTGCCGAGTTTTCTTTGTCCCAGCGGCCCGACTCGGCCAGCGACACGGCAGCCAGCAACTGGCTCGGAATGCCATAGATTCGTTCCTGGCGAGCGATCGGCGTGACGCAGGATTTCTTATTTGTATCAAATACTTGTGGCGTAATCGGGGCGGCCGACAGCGGCGTGCTGACGGCAGCGGCCCATAGGACGGCAAAGCCGAAAACAAGGGCCAGGAAGGGGGTGCGCGGATGTGTGATCTGGGTCATGGTCCCAGAAGCGTCGCAAGGCCTGTGCCAAGGTTAATGCCCTGCCAATGGGCGCTTTCAGGCGCGCCGGCGAAATGGGGGGAGGCCTTGATTATCAACAAAAATGGACGGCTTTGACGCCATTTGACTCTTATATAAAACAGTTGATATAGGTCAGGAACAGTGCCACTCTTATTGGGCGAACGAGGGATATGCGCCCTCTGTTCGTAAACACCCTTCTTGGGCGTTTCCTCCCTAGACTTCAGGGCCGCGCTTGCGCGGCCCTATTTTTTTGCCCGGGTGGACGGTGGCGCTTCAGGCGCCTAAGGCGCTGGCCCGATGTCGCCCGGCAGGGGCGCTATTTCCTACCAATTAAGTCCGGCAGGCGGGTTTTCAGCAGCGCGATGACCTCGCCCATGTGGGCGGTGAGGGTGGCGAGTTTGGGCTTCGCCGTGTACCGCTGTTCGTCCATGTAAAGCTCGCGGTTGATCTCGATCTGCAGGGCATGCACGCGCGCCGCCGGCTGGCCGTAATGCACCGTGGTGAAGCCGCCCGAATAGGGCATGTTGCGCGTCACGCGGTAGCCGAGATCGGTCAGCGCCGCTTCCACCGTCTGCGTGACCTCCGGCGCGCAAGAGGCGCCGAAACAATCGCCGAGCACCATATCGACGCGGCGCAAACCGGCGTCGCGGTCCATCGGTCCGCCGACCGACGGCATCGAATGACAATCGACCAGCAAGCAGTAGCCGAATTGCTCGCGCGTCCGTTCGATCAGTCCCTGCAGCGTGCGGTGGTAGGGGCGGTAGAGCGCATTGATGCGATCGGCCGCTTCGGCGAAGCGCAATTTGCGCTTGTAGATTTCTTCGCCGTTGGCGACGACGCGGGCGATGGTGCCGAGCCCGCCGGCAACGCGCGGCGAGGTAGCGTTGACATAGGACGGCAGCTCGTCCTCGAACATTTCCGGATCGAGCTCGAACGGCTCGCGATTGGGATCGATGTAGGCGCGCGGAAAGAAGGCCCGCAGCAGCGGCGCGCCGAGCTCGGGTGCCGCGCCGTAGATCTTGTCGACAAAGCTGTCTTCGGAGCGGCGCAGCGCATGCGGATCGAGGCGCGAGGCGGCGATGAATTCGTCGGGATAACGATCGCCGCTATGCGGCGAGGCGAAGACGGCGGCCAAGCTTTGCCGCGCGGGCTCCAGCACTTCGCAGACGGGATTGTCGTCGCTGCCGACCGATACTGCTTGGATCGCCGGGCCTGAACTCTGTTCGCCTAAGGACATGGGCGTAGTTTAGCGCAATCCGCCGGCCTGTCACCCGGCGGCGGAAAAGCCCGCTATTTCGTGATTTTCCAGAGCGATCTGGGGCTTTTCGGCGGCGCGCGACGGCTGCGGGAACGATCTTGAATTGCCGGACCGATCGGGTATAAGTCGCTTCCCCCGAGGGCGGGCGGCGGTCAACCGCCCCCATGGAATTCGAGATAGCAGAATTCATGGCAATCCAGCGGTGCGGGCGCGTAGCTCAGCGGTAGAGCACTACCTTGACATGGTAGGGGTCACAGGTTCAATCCCTGTCGCGCCCACCACTTTCCCAGCATATCCCCTGCGCACCGCATCCCTGCCGTGCGCGTCGTCAGGCCTATCAGGCGGCCTCGGCCAGTGCCGTCAGGCCGCGCACCATCTGCTGGAACTGCTCGGCGAAGCTGGCGCTGTTCACCACGCTGTCGTCGAATTTCACATGCACGCCGGCTTTGGTGACGCTGAGCACATGGCTCGCGAGCGCGCCGCGCACGCCATCGATCGTCAACGACACTCTGCTGCCGGCGCGCAACGGGCCGGTGTCGCCGACGAACAGGGCGCCGCCTTCGGAGCAGTTTTCGACTGTGACGCTGAAGGTCTTGCCGTCGATCGAGACTTGCGCGCTGCGTGCGATGTTGTAACGCGGCTTGCGGCGGCGCTCGACTTCCTTGGTGGAGGTGCGAACCACGCGAATGAGCACGGTTTTCAGGTTTTCGACACTTTCGGCGACGGACGCTGACAGCGCGCTGATATTGGTCGCCAAAACGCCGGTCGATCCGGCTTCCTGAGAGACGTTGACGATGCGTTCGGCGACTTCCTGCGCCGCGCCGGAGGTTTCGGCGACATTGCGGGCGATCTCGTTGGTGGTCGCGCTCTGTTCCTCGATGGCGGCGGAAATCGCCGTCGAGAGGCCCTCGATGCTGTAAACCGATTCCGTGATCGCCTTGACCGAACGCACGGTGTGGTCCGTCGCGGTCTGAATGGCGGTGATCTGGCTGGTGATCTCTTCGGTCGCTTTGGCGCTCTGGCTGGCGAGGTTTTTCACCTCACTGGCCACCACGGCGAAGCCCTTGCCGGCTTCGCCGGCGCGCGCCGCTTCGATCGTGGCGTTGAGCGCCAGCAGGTTGGTCTGGCTGGCGATGTCGTTGATCAGTTTGGTGACGGCACCGATCTGCTCCACGGCCGAGGTGAGGGCGCCGATGGTTTCCTGCGCGCCCAAGGACGCCTCGACAGCTTCGCTGGTCGCTTTTTTCGAGGCGGTGATCTGGCTGGCGATTTCGCTGATCGAGGCGCTGAGCTCCTCCGACGCGCTGGCGACGGTACCGATATTGGCCTGTGCCTCCGTCGCTGCGGCGGCGACGCTCTGGCTGTTGGCGCTCACGGCATCCGCCGAACGCGACATGTTCTCGGCATTGGCGGCCATTTCGCCGGTCTGCTTGGCGATCTCTTCGACGACCCGGTGGGTTTCCTGCTCGACCTTGTCGGCCATGTTGCGCAGCGCCAGGTTTTTGTCCTCTTCCGCCTTGGCCCGCTCTTGCTCCTGCGAAGCGCGCACTTTCTCGGCTTGGATGGCGTTTTCCTTGAAGACATTGACGGCGGCGGCCATCGAACCGATTTCGTCGCCGCGGCCGACCGACGGCACGTCGACGGTATGGTCGCCTTCGGCCAGTTTGGCCATGACGCCGGTCATGCGGATGACCGGCTTGATGACGGCAAACACGATCGCGAGCACGCCGCCGATCAGGATGACGAGCACGACGGCGGACACACCCCAGACGATCGCGCTGTAGAAACCATCACGTTCTTTGGCATCGGTTTCGGTCTGGGCATTCATCGCATTGGCCCCATCGACGATCTTGTCGATGACGGCGCGGTGGGCCTCATAGGCTTTGGTCATGTCGGCATAAGCACGGCGGGCGGTGTCGAGGTCGCCGGCCTGCAGAGCGGGCAGGAATGTCTTTTCGGTCTTGTCCCAAAAGCGCGCGGCCTCGGCGTCCGAATTCACCGTCAGCAATTCGCGCAGCTTGGGGTCGAAATCTTGTTTTTGCCAATAGGCGTGGCGCTCGTCGTAATCCTTGCGGAGTTGCACGAGGCGCGCACGATGGGCGGCGGCGGTGCCGGGCTCGTTCAGCGCCAGCGTCGTTTCGAGATAGGCTTCGAGGATATAGGCAGGCGGCGGCAGGATGTCGGCGATCAGGTCCTTGCCGAGAACGATGCGCTCATAGAGCGGCCCGCCGACTTTCAGCTGATTGAGCGCCACGAACCCTGTGCCGACCGTCGCGATGAAGCTGACGGTGACGATGAGGCCGAATAGATTTACGGCTTGGGCGATTTTCATGCGTGTGCTCATAACAGGCGTCCTTGTTCAGACTCGCGCCATCCTCCTGGTAGTCGCGCGTTTCCCCACGTGACAGTGCACGTGAAGTGCTAACAAAAAGTTTCTACGGAGATCGCGCGAGCGATTAAATATTCAGCCCTGTCGATCGCCGGCCGCGAAATCTCGCGACCGCCTCGCAGCCGCAGCGCCTTTTCTATCGGTTTTCCATGAATATTCATGGCTTGCGCGCCACTGCCGCCGCGTTAAAGTCCCGCCATGTTCCACTTTCCCATCCCGCCGCGTCCTCCCGTGCAAGCGCGCACGCCCAATTTCGTTTGGGGCGAAGGGCTGTTCACCACGGCCGAACTCGACAAGATCAATGCCTACGCCATGACCTTGCCGCCCAAGCAGGTCACCGTCGGCATGGATCTGGTCTATCGGCCGGAGATGAACCGCTCGATCGCGCGCTGGCTGCCGCCCGGTCCGGACTCCGCCTGGATCTATCAGAAGATCACCTCGACGGTCGCTCTGCTCAATGCCCAGCATTACCAGTTCGACATCACCGGCATGGACGAGCCGCTGTACCACATCACCTATCCGGCCGACGATCTCGGCCATTACGATTGGCACACCGACGTTTCCACCGACGACCAGCCGACGCGCAAGCTGTCGATCACTTTCCAGATGACGGATCCGGCGACCTATGACGGCGGCAGCCTGGAAATGAACGCTGACGGCGATGTCGAGGTTTGCCCGCGCGAGCGCGGCAAGCTCATTCTTTTTCCCTCGTTCCAGCTCCACCGCGTCACGCCGGTGACGCGCGGCGTGCGCAACGCGCTTGTGGCCTGGATCGTCGGCCCGCCATTGCGCTGACTGCTGAGGGATTATCGATGTTCCATTATCCCATCCCGCCGCGTCCCGCGGTCCAGAAGCGCACGCCGCCCTTTGTCTGGGGCCATGGGCTGTTCACCGACGCCGAGCTCGACAAGATCAACGCTTATGCGCTCACTTTGCCTGCCAAGCAGGTGCAGGTCGGCATCCCGTTGGCTTATAAACCCAATCTCAACCGCTCGACCGTGCGTCATCTGATGCCGAACGCCAACACCATGTGGATCTATCAGAAGATCAGCCTGATGGTGGCACTGCTCAATTCGCAGCATTACAAATACGACATCACGGGCTTTGACGAGCCGCTCTACCATGTGACTTATAATGCCGAAGACGAAGACCATTATGCTTGGCATATCGATAAGAGCGGCGACAGCCAGCCGGCGCGGAAATTGTCGATCACCTTCCAGATGACGGATCCGTCGCAATATGACGGCGGCAATCTCGAGATCAACGCATATGGCTCGATCGACGTCTGCCCGCGCGAGCGTGGCAAGCTGATCCTGTTTCCCTCCTATGAAGTGCATCGTGTGACGCCGGTGACGCGCGGCACGCGTTCTGCGCTGGTTGCCTGGAGCGTCGGGCCAGGATTCCGTTAGCGCGCTGCGCTTTGGACCATCCGATATCGGACGTTTCGTATCTCGCAATCTATATTGACGAAGATCTCACAGCGGCTTGTTGCCCAAGTCGGACAGCGATTCACGCACTCTTGAATTGTGTAAATCGGTGGTCATGATATTTTTTGCTTCCGTATGTTCCATTTTCCCATCCCGCCGCGTCCGCCGGTTCATGATCCGCTCCCCAACTTTGTTTGGGGTGCTGGCCTATTCACGGCGGCAGAGCTCGACAAGATCAACGCGCATGCACGGTCGCTACCGGCGCGGCAGGTCACGGTTGGGCGCGATCTCACCTATAAGCCGGAAGCCAACCGTTCGGTTGTGCGCTCGCTGCCGCCGTCAGCTGACACCGCCTGGGTCTATCAGCGCATCACCAATATGGTGGCGCAGCTCAACGCCAAGCATTTCCAATTCGAAATCACGGGCTTGGACGAGCCGCTCTATCACGTCACCTACGACGCCAAGGATGAGGGCCATTACATGTGGCACACCGACGTCGGCTCGACGACGCGCAAGCTGTCGATCACGTTCCAGATGACCGATCCGGCAGACTATGACGGCGGCGATCTCGAGATGAACACCTTCGGCGTTGTCGACAAATGTCCGCGCGAGCGCGGCACTTTGGTGCTGTTTCCGTCTTATTACGTTCATCGGGTGACGCCGGTGACGCGCGGCACGCGCTCGGCGCTGGTCGCTTGGGTCGTCGGCCCGCCGTTCCGCTAATTCCCCAGGCTTTGCCGAGGCTGCATAAGGGCCTTGACCGTCGGTCAATATTTCGGTATTTCACGAAATATGAAAATAAATAGCAAAAATGCTACCCCGCAAGGACTCGAGCAAGCCGTTGCAGCGCTGTCGGCCCTCGGGCACGAGACCCGTCTGGCGGTATTCCGCCTGCTGATGAAGGCCGGGCCGGACGGTTTGCCAGCGGGGCATATCGCCGAGGAACTGGCGGTGGCGCCCTCGACCCTGTCGGCGCATCTCGCGCAACTTGAGCGGGCCGGCCTCCTGCGTTCCGCCCGCGCCGATCGGCGCATCCTTTACGCTGTGGATTTCATCGGCACACGACGGCTGCTCTCCTTCCTGCTCGACGACTGTTGCCAAGGCCAGCCGGAGTTGTGCGGTGTCGGCCTGCCCGCCAGCGATTGCGGCGATCCGTCCTGTTCGCCATCTCCGAAAGGGTCTTCTCGATGAAACGTATGCATGTGCATCTCGGTGTCAAAGACATTGCCGAATCGGTCGGCTTTTATTCGGCGTTGTTCGGCATGCGCCCGGCGGTGCTGGAAGGCGATTACGCAAAATGGATGCTCGACGACCCGCGCGTGAACTTCGCGATTTCAACACGCGGCGCGGTCGGTCTCGATCATTTGGGTATGCAAGTGGATGATACGTTCGAATTGACAGCCGCCGCAGAGAAGCTGGCGGCGGCAGGTAACGCCGTCATCCACCAGGACGATACCGTCTGCTGTTACGCGCGGTCAGACAAAGCCTGGGTGAGCGATCCGCAGGGCATTGCTTGGGAAACCTTCTTCAGTCATGGCGCCGCGACGGTTTATGGCGAAGACAAGCGGGAAACGCCATCGTCTCCGGCGAGCGCCTGTTGCGCGCCGCGCCCCGATCTGACGGCGGCCCCGGCGAAATCCTGCGGCCCGAATCCCGCAGCTTCAGAGAAACCTGCCGCATCCTGCTGCGGCTAATCGAGGCTTTTGCCATGTATAACGTGCTCTTTCTCTGCACCGGCAATTCGGCGCGCAGCATTCTCGCCGAGGCGATTCTCAACCGCGAGGGCGCGGGGCGCTTTAAGGCTTATAGCGCCGGCAGCCATCCCAATGGCCGCGTCAATCCTTACGCGCTCGAATTGCTCGCGGGCATGCATCATGACGTTGCCGACCTGCGCTCGAAAAGCTGGGACGAATTCGCCAAGCCCGGCGCGCCGATGCTCGATTTCATCTTCACGGTTTGCGACAACGCCGCCGGCGAGGTCTGTCCGATTTGGCCCGGGAAGCCGATGACCGCCCATTGGGGGCTGCCTGATCCGGCCGCCGTCACCGGCTCGGAAGCGGAAATCCGCGCGGCCTTCCTCGAAACCTATCGCGCTCTGCTGCGCCGCATCGGCGTTTTCGTCAATCTGCCCATGGTCTCCCTCGATCGTCTGTCGCTGCAGCGCCGTCTGCAGGCGATCGGCCAGGATGCAGACAAACCGGCGAGCGTCTGATGAGCGGCCTTGCCGCCAATGCGCCGCGCCCGCCAAAGGCTGCCTTAGGTCTGTTCGAGCGCTATCTCACCCTCTGGGTGGCAGGTTGCATCGTCGTCGGGATCGCGCTCGGCCAATGGTTTCCGTCGGTTTTCCGGGTGCTCGGCGCCGCCGAGATCGCCAAGGTCAATCTGCCGGTGGCGGGGCTCGTATGGCTGATGATCGTGCCGATGCTGGTGAAGATAGATTTCGCCGCGCTCGGCGGCGTGCGCGCCCATTGGCGCGGCATCGGCGTCACCCTGTTCGTCAACTGGGCGGTCAAGCCCTTCTCGATGGCGCTGCTCGGCTGGCTCTTTATCGGCTGGCTGTTTCGGGGGTGGCTACCCGCTGACCAGATCGACGGCTATATCGCCGGGCTCATCCTGCTCGCCGCCGCGCCCTGCACCGCTATGGTCTTCGTGTGGAGCGGGCTGTGCGACGGTGAGCCGCATTTCACGCTCAGCCAGGTGGCGCTCAATGACATCATCATGGTCGTCGCCTTCGCGCCGCTCGTCGGCCTCTTGCTCGGCCTTTCCGCCATCACCGTGCCGTGGGAGACGCTGCTGCTGTCGGTCGTGCTCTACATCGTCGTGCCGGTGATCGCGGCACAGGCGCTGCGCCGCGTCGTGATCGGGCAGGGCGGGCTGGCGGCGCTGACCCGCTTGCTGGCGCGTCTGCAGCCGATCTCGTTGCTCGCCCTGCTGGCGACGTTGGTGTTGCTGTTCGGTTTTCAGGGCAACCGCATCGTTGCCCAGCCGCTGATCATCGCGCTGCTCGCCGTGCCGATCTTGATCCAGGTTTATTTCAACGCCGGGCTCGCCTACTGGCTCAACCGCCAAGCGGGCGAGGCCCATTGCGTCGCCGGCCCCTCGGCGCTGATCGGCGCCAGCAACTTCTTCGAACTGGCGGTAGCTGCCGCCATCGCCCTGTTCGGCCTCGAGTCCGGGGCGGCGCTCGCCACCGTGGTTGGCGTGCTGATCGAGGTGCCGGTCATGCTGTCGGTCGTGCGAATCGTGACGCGGACCAAGGGATGGTACGAAGGCCGCGCCGGCCGATCTTCTTAACTTATTGATTTTAAAGCAAAGTCTGCGTTCGGCGCCGCCATAAAAAGCGCCCCGGCGTGGTTGACAGCATGGGGGGCGAGCCCTTATGGTCCGCGCCTCACCGAAATTCCGGCCCGAGACCTTTCCGAGCTCCGCCCGCTGCGGGGCTTTTGTTTGCAAACGAGAGCGCAGTCATGAAGATCGTCAATTCCCTCAAGTCGGCGAAGACCCGCGACAAGAACTGCCGCATCGTGCGCCGCAAGGGCCGCGTTTACGTCATCAATAAGAAGAACCCGCGCTTCAAGGCGCGCCAGGGCTAAGCGTCTGGCCGCAAGGCCGACCGCATGGCTTTCGCGCATCGCGCCTGAGCAAACTCAAAGGGCGGACCCATCGGGTCCGCCCTTTTTGATTTCCCTGAGGGCGTGAGCCCGTCTTGAACGACAAAGGGCGTGAGCCCGTCTTGAACGAAAAGAGCCTTAGCCCTTCTCGAACCGATTCGCGCCGATCTTGACGATACGCAGCACGTTGGTGCCGCCCGGCGTGCCGAACGGGACGCCCGCCGTCACGATGATGCGCTCACCGGTCTTGGCGAAGCCTTCCTGCACGGCGATGCGCGCCGCCTTCTCAACCATGGTGGCGAAGTTGCGCACGTCCGACGTGTTGACCGGATGGACGCCCCAGACGAGCGCCAGACGGCGCGCCGTGGTTATCAGCGAGGTGAGGCCAAGGATCGGCACGTTGGGGCGCTCGCGCGCGGCGCGCACGGCGGTCGAACCCGAGGTGGTGTAGGTGACGATCGCCGTTGCCGACAGGGTATGCGCGGTTTGGCGCGCGGCGGCGGAGATGGCGTCCGAACTATTGGCCTCCGGCGCCGGGCGATCGGCGTCGAGGAAGCGGCGATAGAGCGGGTCGGCTTCGACCTGCTTGATGATGCGATGCATCATCTCGACCGCCAGCATCGGATATTCGCCGACGGCGGTTTCCGCCGACAGCATCACGGCATCGGCGCCGTCATAAATCGCGGTGGCGACGTCGGAGGCTTCGGCGCGCGTCGGCGCCGGCGAGGTGATCATCGATTCGAGCATCTGCGTCGCGACGACGACGGGCGTGCCGGCCTTGTGGCAGGCGCGGACGATGCGGCGTTGCAGGATCGGCACTTCCTCGGGCAGCATTTCGACACCGAGATCGCCGCGCGCGACCATGACGGCGTCGGCCAGCTTGATGATCGCGTCGAGATGGGCGATGGCGGCGGGTTTTTCGAGCTTGGCGCAGATGCCGGCGCGGCCCTTGACGATCTTGCGGACGTCTTCGATGTCTTTCGGGCGCTGCACGAAGCTGAGGCCGACCCAGTCGACGCCGAGCTTGAGGCCGTTCTGCAGGTCGATCTTGTCTTTCGGCGTCATCGCCGCGAGCGGCAGCTCCGCGTCGGGCACATTGAGGCCCTTGCGATCGGAGATTTCGCCGCCGGTGATGACCTTGGTCTCAGCGAAGTCCTTGCCGCATTTGACGACGCGCAGGCGGATCTTGCCGTCATTGATCAGCAGGTCCTGCTTCGGCGCCAGGGCGGCGAAGACTTCCTTGTGCGGCAGGCCGACGCGGGTGATATCGCCCGGAGTCTTGTCCATGTCGAGGCGGAAGGACTGGCCCGCCTTCAGCATCACCGGGCCCTTGGCGAAGGTGGCGACGCGCAGTTTGGGCCCTTGCAGGTCCATCAGGATGGCGATGGGCCGCCCATATTTTTCCTCGATCGCGCGGATCGATTGCACGCGCGCGCGATGGTCCTCGATGCTGCCGTGGCTGAAGTTCAGCCGGAAGATGTCGGCGCCGGCGAGGAACAGTTTTTCGAGGACCGCCGGGGACGAGGTGGCAGGCCCCAGGGTGGCGATGATTTTGGCACTACGGAAACGTCGCATGGCCGCACCTTAAACCTTGCATATGACAGATACCAGTCCGACTCGCGCGAATGTGAGTCTCATTCTATATCACCGCCGCGCCAGCCAGATCCCGGCGAGCACGATAAGGCCGCCGGTCAATTGCAGGGGCCCGAGCGCCTCGCCGAACAGGATCCAAGCGAAGATCGCCGCCCCGACCGGCTGGATGAGCAGTGTTAATGCCGAGAAGCCCGCCGGAAGCTGGGCCATGGCATAGGTGATCAGGCTCTGGCCGCCGACATGGCTGAACAAGGCGAGCGCCAGCACAACCGACCAGCCGGCGAGGCTTGCCGGCAGCAGACTGCCTTCCATGAGCCAAGCGGTCGGGAGCAGCAACGCGGCGCCCACCATGGCGCTCCATGTCATGATCGCCGCGGTGGTGAAGCGGGTTCGCAGCCGCTTCACGGTCAGAAAATAGCCGCTGTAGAAGAGGCCGGTGAGCAGGGCAAGGCCGTCGCCGAGCAGCGTGCTCTGACCGGGAATGAAGCCGCCGTGGCTGAGCAGGGCGCTGCCGGCGAGCGCCAGGACCAAGCCGAGAGCGAAGGCGCGCGTCGGCCGCTCCCGCCATAAAACCCAAGCGCCGAGGGCGACGAAGATGGGCGCATTGTTGGCGAGCAGCGTGGCGTTGGCGACGCTGGTGTAGCCAAGCGAGGAATGCCAAGCGGCGAGGTCGAGGGCGAAGAACAGGCCTGCCAGCGCCAGCAGACCGGCATCGCGCCAGTTGGCGGGGCCCCGCTGCTGGCCATCGCCTTTTTCTAAGGCCAGCCAGAGCCAGAACACGGGCAAACCCAAGGTCAGGCGATGAACGGCCGTGGCGATCGGGCCGATCTCGCTGAGGCGCATGAAGATCGGACTGAAGGCAATGGCGAGGCCACCGGCGATCAGGGCGGCGAAAGCGAGGCGCGTTTGCGGATCAGAGAAAACTGGGCGGGACATGATGCGTGCGAAATTTCCGGCGCTATACTGGCACATCATGCCATCCGACGCGCCGCTTTCCTCTCACGCCTTATTGCAAGCCGGCGACCCGTCCGCCGTCGAGATCGTCAACGGCGCCGGCCGTGCCAATGCCGTGCTGGTGTGCGATCACGCGAGCAATGCGGTGCCGGGGCGGCTCGCCGATCTCGGCCTCGATGCGGCAGCGCTGGGTCGCCACATCGCCTGGGATATCGGCGCGGCCATGGTCGGGCGCAAGCTGGCCGCGTTGCTCGACACGCCGCTGTTGCTCGCCGGCTATTCTCGGCTCGTCATCGATCTCAATCGCGATCCGGACGATCCGACCTCGATCTGCGTCATCAGCGATCGCAGCGTCGTGCCGGGCAATCGCGACCTCGCGCATGGCGACAAGGCGGCGCGCAAGCGCGAGATTTTCACGCCCTATCATGACGCGGTGGCGCAATGCGTGCTCGCGAAACGGCGGCCTGCCGTCATTTCGCTGCATAGCTTCACGCCGGTGATCGCCGGTTGGGGTCATGAGCGTCAGGAGCGGCCCTGGCACGTCGGCGTGCTCTATCATCACGACCATGGCATGGCGCCGGCGGTGCTCGCCGCCTTGCGGGCGCGTGACGATCTTGTGGTTGGCGACAACCAGCCCTATTCGGCGCGCAACGGTCATGGCTATACCCTCGCGACCCACGCGGAACCGGCTGGTCTGCCCAATGTGGAAATCGAAATGCGCCAAGACTTAATCGCCGATTCTACAGGCGCGGCGCGCATGGCCGGCATCCTCGCGGCCGCGCTTAAGCCTGGCTTGACGGACTTGCCATAGCCTAAAGCGGAATTAGAGCGCTAAACTCCCGACATATCCGCTCTTTTGCTTTGCCGTTCAGGAGATACCAATGGACGACCGTACCCGCACCGAGCTCGAAGCCGCCGCGTTCCGCAAACTGGTCGCGCATTTTCAAGAGCGCACCGACGTGCAGAACATCGATCTGATGAACCTGGCCGGCTTCTGCCGCAATTGCCTATCCAAATGGTACAAGGCTGCCGCCGACGACAAGGGAATCGCCGAAGTAACCGACGAGGCGGCGCGCGAAGCCGTCTACGGCATGCCCTATGGCGAGTGGAAGAAGAAGTTCCAGAAGGAAGCGACGCCCGAGCAACTCGCCCAAATGGCGGCGGCGCAGAAACATTAAAAATCGCATGACGCACCAGGGAGCATTGCGCGGTTCGCTTGTGGCAATGCTCATCGCCGCGATGCTCGCGCTTGTCGCGCCGGCTCGCGCGCAGACCGAATTGCTCCCGGCCTATGACGACAAGCCGCTCGCCGGTCCTGCCAAAGCCAAGGGTGCAGTGATCTGGAATCACGGCCTGTCGCGGCTCTCCGAGAGCGAAGCCAATACGCCGTTTTATGCGGATGCCTTGCAGGCGGCCGGTTGGGACGTGTTCAAGCTGACGCGCAAATGGGCGTCCGACCGGCTCTATGATTCGACTGAGGCCTTGACCGCGGAAGGCCGCAAATTGCGCGCCCAGGGCTACCAGCATGTGGTCAGCGCCGGCCAGAGTTTCGGCGGCTGGATTTCCTACAACGCCGCCGGCAAAGCGGACAGTCCGTTCGAGGCCATCGTCGCGACGGCGCCGGCGGCGCACGGCACGCTGGCGACCAACGACAACTGGCGCAAGAACGCCGCCGACCTATACGATTTCGCGGGCAACGTGCGGCCGTCCATCAAGGTGCTGACCTTCTTCTTCAACAAGGACGATTACGATCCTGGCGGGCGCGGCGCGGAAGTCCGCCGGCTGCTGTCTGCGCGCGGCGTGCCCAACGTGATCGTCGATTATCCGCCAGGTTTCATCGGGCATGGCATCGGCGCATCGCTGGCCTTCGCCGATCAACATGCAGGCTGTATCGCGGCCTTCATCGAACCGGGACCCTTGAAGCCGGGTTTTTCCTGCGCGGATTTTCCGCTGGCCGATGCCGGCTTTCCCATGCCGAAGAACCTCAAGATCGTGCCGGCCCCGGCGGACGCGCCGCCCGGCCTTGCCGCCATGGTCGGCCGCTGGCGCGGCTGGTATGACACCGGCCGTCCGTTCATGTTGGTCGTCCATGACGTCGGCAAGGATCGCGCCCTCGCTGTCTACAGCACCCGGCCGCAATATCGCAGTGCGAGCGACAAGCCCAACTACACGAGCCGGCGCGGCGAGTACGACGCGGCGAGCGGCCGGTTGAGCTTCACGGAATCCACGACGTTGCTGGAATACAAGCTCCGCTCGGATGGCCGGCTCGATGCGACCTGGCAGCGCAAGGGCAGCGACAGCAAGCTCGTCACCATCCTGACGAAAGTCGATTAAGCTTATCCCGCCGCCAACATCGACGGTCCGAAGGCGATCGTCGCATAGATCACCCACAGCGGCACGAGACCGATGAGCAACGCCGCTCGCGGCGATGTCGTGCGCACCGTCCAGGCGATCCAGGCGCTGAACGGAATGGTGACGAGATTGCCGATGAAGCCGGGAATGCGGCTCTCGGGCGCCAGACCGTAGAAGGTATAAGCGGCGCAAAAGATCACCAGCCAGACGATCAGGCGGGTATGACGGTAGCGCAGCGGTGTCATGCGCGACAGCACGAGCCAGCGCGCGGCACCCATGCCGGCGAACAGCAGCGTCCAAACGATGCCGACGACCGCGCCCGGCGGCGCGTAGACCGGGGTGACGCGCATGCTGGTCTGGTTCCAGCCGAAGCCGAAGACGATGGCATTGCAGACGAGGGCGAGGCCGACGGCGGCGGCCATGTTAAGCCACAGGCCGGTGCGGTCGGTGCGGTCGAGGATCGAGGTCATGATGGTCTCTTTACGTGGGCGGCACGCCGACGGATGAGCCGTGCGGCGCGCGTTGATCGAGAGGTGGCAGTTCCATCGCCGCCGCCGTGCGGGCCCGCCGGCGGTAGGCCCAGAACCAGAAGCAAATCGATAGTGCGGCCGCGCCGGCCACCGTGTCCTGCAAGCCGAAATGTTCGGCCGCGAGACCGATCAGGAAGGCCCCGAGGGCGGGCACGCCGCGGAACAGTAAGGTGTAGATCGACATGACGCGGCCGCGCATCATCGGGTCCACCGCCCATTGTAGCAGAACCTGCGTGCCCGTGCCGTTGCCGACCATGAAGAAGCCGGTGAGAGCCAGGAAGGGCAAAGTCAGCCAGAAGTTGCCGGCGAGCGCGAAGACGATGAGCGAGAGGTTCATGCCGAGAGTCTGCATGATGACGAGATTGGTCATGCCTTTGATGGCGCCGCGCCGCGCCAACCAGATCGAGCCGAGGATACCGCCGGCGCCGACCGCCGCGCCGAGCCAGCCGAGGCCACTCGCGCCGCGCGCGAACACTTCGTCGGCGAAGCCCGGCAGCAATTCGAGAGAAGGCCGCGAGGTGATGGCGCTGGATAGCAGGAGCGCGAGGCAGGGGCCGATGCCAGGATGGCGGGCGGTATAGACCATGCCTTCGCGGATGTCGCGCAAGACGGCCGTCAAGCCGCCGCCGCTGGCCCGGCGTGGCTGCGGACGCACATTGAAGAAACGCAGTGCGATAAGAAGGATGCATTCGGCGATCATCTCAATGGCGAAGACCGCGACGACGCCTGAGGTGGCGATAACCACGCCGGCGAGCGCCGGCCCGAGAAACCGCGCGAGATTGAAGTTCAGGGAATTGAATGAGATCGCCGCGGCAAGATTTTTCGTCGGCACCAGCAAGGGTACCAGATTGTGCCGCGCGGCGGTCGCGAAGGGATTGTTGAAGCCGAGCAGCAAGGCGAGCGAGAACAGCAGCCAGATGTCCATCAGGCCTGTCAGCGTCAGCAGCCACAGGATCGCCGCGTGCGTCGCCATGAAGATCTGCGTGAAGACCATCATTTTGGCGACATTCACACGATCGACGATGGCGCCGCTGAAGGGCGCCAGGAAAATCGCCGGCAGCAGGTCGGCCATGGCGATGGCGCCGAGCCAAGCCGGCGACTTGGTTAGTTCCCAGGCGAGCCAGCCGATGGCGATACGTTGGGCCCACATGCCGATGAGACCCGGCACATGCGCGGCAGCGAAGATGCCGTAATCGCGGTTCTTGAGCGCGGCGACGATGTTATGAAAGCCGGCGGCGCCTTGGGGCTGTGGACCTTTCATGGGGCTTCCGGCTTGCCGGTTGCCCGGCCGATCTCGAGCGCCGCGCCCATCGCCGTCTTGCGCGGGAACATCCACAGGAAGCAGCAGAAGCACAGGCCTGCGCCGATCGCGAACGTCAGCCGAAGGCCGATGATATCGGCAAGATGACCGAAGACGAGGCCGCCGAGCGCCGGCGCGCCGAGATAGATCAACGTGAAGGTCGACATGGCGCGGCCGCGCATGGCGCCGTCGACTGCCGATTGGATGAGGGTTTGTGTCGTCGCGCCGTTGGTGGTGATGACATAGCCGCAAATTACGGCGGCGGCGACGCCAACGGCGAAATTCCGCGTCGCGACGAAGATCAGCACAGCGAGCGACATGTAGGCGACGTTCCAGGCAAGACGGCTTGTCAGACCGCGCGTGCCGTTGGTGCGCGCCAGCATGAGGCCGGCGGCCGCGGCGCCGATCCCCATCGCCGAGGTCAGCCAGGCGAGGCCGTCAACACCCTGGCCGAACACGTCGGCGGCGAAGCCCGGCAGCATGTCGGGCAGGGCGCGCACGGAGAAGGAGACGATGCCCATGATGAAAATCAGCGGGCCGATTCCGGGGTGGCGCGCGGCATAGCGCATGCCCTCGCCGATTTGCGCCAGGATGTTACCTTTGGAAGTCGTCACCTCGTCGGGGGTTGCGATGGTGATGGTCCGCAGCACGAGTATGAAAGGAATGTAAGACAGCGCGTTCAAGATGAACGCCGGCATCTGTCCCCAATGCGCAATGACGAGGCCGGCGACGGCAGGCCCGAGAAAGCGCGCCGTGTTATAGGTCATGGCGTTGACGCCGATGGCCGGCGCGAGCAACGGCTTCGGCACCAGGCTGGGGATCAGGGCCATGCGCGATGCGGTATGCGTGCCTTGCCCGGCGCTTTGCCAGACCTGCATGGCGAGCAGGATCCAGATGTTCGTCCAGCCCATGCTGTAGAACAGGGCCATGGCGACCGCCTGACTCATCATGATGACTTGCGCCAGCGTCATCAAATGGAGGCGGTCCATGCGGTCCGCGACGGCGCCCACGATGGGCGAGACCGTGATGACCGTGATCAAATCGGCGAAGATCAGCATGCCGAGCCAACTCGGCGATTGGGTCTGTTCCCAAACCAGCCAGCTCATCGCCAGCTTCTGCAGCCAGGTGCCGGTGAGCGACGCGACATTGGAGAGGGTGTAGTTGCGATAGGCGACCACCCGCATCGTGGCGATGGCACCACCAAAGCCGGCGAAATTGCCTGGTTGATCTTTGGGCGTCGCCTCGGCCACGTCTATTCCGCCGCCAGCGGCGAGGACGTGGCTTTGGTGAAGGCCAATGAATTGAAGCGCTCGAGCATGTCGTCCCTATGGAGTCGCGCCTTGGCGGCGGACGTTTTTTTCAGAGGACCGAACCCGCGCAGAGTTTCCGGCCAGCGCGCAAAAGCAACAGCGACCTCATGCGAATCGGGTCGCAAGCCTGCGAGAATTTGCACGATGCTTTGTTCATACTCCGCGATCAACGCGCGCTCAAGCCTGCGCTCCGCGGAATGGCCGAAGGGATCGAGGGGCGTGCCGCGCAAAAACCGCAGTCTCGCAAGGGCGCGCAGCGACGGACGCAGCCAGGAGCCAAAACGGTATTTCCCAGCGCGGCCATTCAGGGCCACGCGGCGTGGCAGCCAAGATGGCGCAAGGTGAAACGCGACGCGTGGCGTTTCGAACCGCGCGGCGAGATCGTCATGGAACGCAGGCGCCGCGAGCAGGCGGGCAATTTCGTACTCGTCCTTATAAGCGAGCAGCCGGGCGTAATGGCGCGCCACGGCTTCGGTCAATGCCTCGTGGCCGGGTACGACGCGGGTTTCAAGCGTCCTTACGCGGTCGACCAAATTGCGATAGCGCTGGGCCAGGTGGCTATTTTGGTAGGCCGTGAGGAACAGCTCGTAGCGCGCGATACGCGCGTCGAGCGACTCGGCTGCTGCCGGCGGAATGGCCATGGCATCGCTGGCGGCAGACCGCCGGCCCGCATCGAAGGCTTCCAGGTTGGCGGCGGCCTGCGGCGCTTCGGCAGCGATGGCGGCGCGCAAGCTGGCGAGCGACAGCGGCAGCAGGCCCTTCTGCCAGGCATGGCCGAGCAGCGCCATGTTGACGCCGGCCGCATGACCGGCGCGGCTGGCGCAGTCGGCGGCGTCAAACAGCGCAACCGCTTGCGCGCCGAGCTTTGCCGCGAGCGCGACTTGCAGCCCTTCGGCGGGAAAGGACTTGTCGGCATCCTTCAGGAAAGCGCCGGTGATTGTGCTGGCGACGTTGACGACGGCTTTTGCCGTGCCGGTTTTGACGCGCGACAACACATCGCGGCTGGCGGCGACGACGAGATCGCCGCCAAGAATGAGGTCGGCCTCGTGCACCCGCGCCGCGCCGAGACCGGTGGCGTCGCCGGCGATGCGCAGATGGCTGAGCACGGCGCCGCCTTTTTGCGCAAGGCCGGTCTGGTCCGCAAGCGAGACGGCATAACCGCTGTCATGCGCCGCGCGTGCCAGCACGCGCCCGAGCGTGACGATACCGCTGCCGCCACTGCCCGCCATGAGGATGGCTAACGGCCGATCGAGGGTTGGCAGGATCGGGACTGGCGGCAACGAGACATCCTGCGCGGCGAGCGCAGGTTTGGCCGTTGGTTTGAGGACACCTTCGACCGTGACGATGGCAGGGCAGAAACCGTCGAGGCAGGAGAGGTCGGCGTTGCAGCTGGCAAGATCGACGCGGCGCTTGCGGCCCCAATCGGTTTCGACCGGCACGATCGAGAGGCAGTTCGACGCTGTGGCGCAATCGCCGCAGCCTTCGCAGGCCTGCTCGTTGATGACGGCGACGCGCGGGGCTGGCGGCATCAGCCCGCGCTTGCGGCGGCGGCGCTTTTCGGCGGCGCAGGTCTGATCGAAGATCAGCACGGAGACGCCGGGCACTTGGCGCAATTCCTCCTGAGCGCAATCGAAACCGTCGCGACCCATGACCGTGACGCCGGGCGGAAAGCGATCGGCCTTGGCGTAATGATCCGGCTCTTCGGCGACGACGACGATGCGACCCACGCCTTCGCCTTCGAGAATGCGGGCGAGGCGCGGCACTGAGAGCGCGCCCTCGACCGCCTGACCGCCGGTCATGGCGACGGCATCGTTGACCAGCAGCTTGTAGGTGATGTTGACGCCGGCGGCGATAGCGGCGCGGATGGCCAGCAGGCCGGAATGGGCGAAGGTGCCATCGCCGAGATTCTGGAACACATGGGGTGTGTCGGTGAAGGGCGCCTGGCCGATCCAAGTGGCGCCTTCGCCGCCCATCTGCGTCAGCGTCTGGGTGTTGGGGTCGGTCCATAGCGCCATGGTGTGGCAGCCGATGCCGGCCAGCGCGCGGCTGCCGTCCGGCACGCGCGTCGAGCGACTATGGGGACAGCCCGAGCAGTAATGCGGCGTGCGGCGCAGCAGGGGCTTCTCGCGTGGCGCTTGGACCTCAGGTTCGCCCGGCAGGCCGAGCCAGGCGCGTAAAGCCCGGCCAACGATCTGCGGCGTCAGCTCGCCCGACGACGGCAGCAAATTCTTGCCGCTGAGGCGCGGCCGCGCCGCCGCGTCATACAGCGTCTGGCGAATTTGATCTTCGATCAGCGGCCGCTTTTCCTCGACGACGAGAATCTCGTCGAGGCCGTCGGCGAAATCCAAGAGCTGCTCCGGCTCGAGCGGCCAGACCAGCGCGACCTTGTAGAGCCGCAGGTCGTCATTGCCGAGGCCGAGATCGGCGAGGGCCTGGCGCAGATCGCCCCAGGCTTTGCCGCTGGCGACGATGCCGCGCTTGGCGCTGGCCGCGCCGCTGATGCGGTCCAAGCCGTTGGCGCGAACGAAGGCCTGCGCCGCCTGCATCTTCGGCCCTTGCAGGCGGGCCTCTTGGTCGAGCGCGCGGTCGGGCCAGCGGATATGCAATCCGTCCGGCGGCGGCGCAAAATCGTCCGGCAGCACGGGCAACGGCGAGTCCAGCGTCACTGACGCCGCCGCTTCGGCGATGTCGGCGGACAGCTTCAGCGCCGTCCAGCAGCCGGCGTAGCGCGACAGCGCCAGGCCCATCAGGCCGTAGTCGTAAATCTCCTGCACGCTGGCGGGGCAGAGGATCGGCATCATCGCATCGACGAAGGCATATTCGCTCTGATGCGCCGTGGTCGAGGAGGCGGCGCCATGATCGTCGCCGGCCACCGCGAGCACGCCGCCGAACGGGGCCGTGCCGGCGAGGTTGGCATGTTTGAAGGCGTCGCCCGAGCGGTCGACGCCGGGGCCCTTGCCGTACCACAGGCCGAAGACGCCTTGATGCTTGGCGCCGGGAAACAGCCCGACTTGCTGCGTGCCCCACAGCGCCGTGGCCGCCAGTTCTTCGTTGAGGCCGGGCTGGAAGGTGACACGCGCCGCACCCAGCGCCGGCTTGCTGCGCGCCATTTCCTGATCGAGGCCGCCGAGCGGCGAGCCGCGATAGCCCGAGACATAGCCGGCGGTATCCAAGCCGGCGTCGGAGTCGCGCCGGGCCTGATCGGTCGCGACGCGGACAAGCGCCTGGCTACCGGTCAAAAAGGCGCGGGTTGTCGCGGAAAGGTCATCGGGCATGGCTTAGTCCTAGCCTTCCCGCGCCGGTTCGTCCACAGCGCTCCTGGGGCCGCATTTTCCCCGCTGCAACAGGTGGTTACGGGGGGCGCAATGGGCTATAGGATGGCCCGAGGAGTCAAACGACGATGACCATTCTGCTCACCGGCATGGCCGGCTTCATCGGCTATCACTGCGCCCAGCGCCTGGCCGCACGCGGCGAGACGGTGATCGGCGTCGACAATCTCGTCGATTATTACGACGTCGGCCTCAAACGCGCGCGCCTCGCGCAATTGGCGCCGCTGAAAAACGTCACCTTCCGCGAACTGGATATTTCCGACAAGGGCGCCATGGAAGCGCTCGCCAAGGAATTCCCCAAGATCGACCGCGTGCTGCATCTCGCGGCTCAGCCCGGTGTGCGCTATTCGCTGATCAATCCGCACGCCTATGTGCAGGCCAATGTCGTCGGCCAGCTCAACGTCCTGGAACTGTGCCGCCATCTGGCCGACTGCCAGCACCTCGTCTATGCCTCGTCCTCGTCGGTCTATGGCGGCAATACCAAGCTGCCCTTCTCGGTGGACGATAAGGTCGACAATCCGGTGTCGCTCTATGCCGCGACCAAGAAGGCCGACGAGCTGATGAGCCATTGCTACAGCCATCTCTACAAAATCCCGACGACGGGCCTGCGCTTCTTCACGGTCTACGGCCCATGGGGTCGGCCCGACATGGCGGCTTGGCTGTTCACCGAAGCGATCCTCAAGGGCAGGCCGATCCAGGTGTTCAACCACGGCGACATGAAGCGCGACTTCACCTATATCGACGACATCGTCACCGGCGTTATCGCCGCGCTCGACCATGCGCCGGTCATGCCAGAGGGCGAGCCGCCCTATCGCATCTACAACATCGGCAACCATCGCGCCGAACCGCTGATGACCTTCATCAAGGTGATCGAGCAGGCGACCGGCAAGACGGCGCAGCTCGAATTGAAGCCGATGCAGCCGGGCGACGTGAAGGAGACCTACGCCGACGTTTCGGCCATCCAGCACGACCTCGGCTTCGCGCCCGACACGCCCATTGAAACCGGCATTCCGCGTTTCGTGGATTGGTACCGCGGGTACCATAAGCTCTAGCTCTTTGTCTTTCCGCCTCAAATCTCAGGCTTGCGCCGCGCTGGCGAATCGCGACAATGGCGGCAAGAACAGTCGGCAAAGAGCCGCGATCTTCATGCAGGGAGATAACCAATGCGCGCAGCGATTCTGCGATACATTTTCCTATCCGTCGTTTCGTTATGTCTCGCCACCGCCGCGTCCGCGCAGCAGGTGACCGAGCGCAAGTTCGACGCCAAGGCCGTCGAGAGCTTCTACAAGGGCAAGCAGGTCGATGTCTTCATCGGCTCGGAGGCCTCCGGCGGCTACAACGCTTATGCCCGCATCGTCGGCCAGCATTTCGCCAAGCATATTCCCGGCAATCCGGTGTTCGTCTATCGCAACATGCCGGGCGCCAGCGGTCTGGTCATGGCCTCGTCGCTCTATAACAAAGCGCCGCGCGACGGCTCGGCCATCGGCATCGTGCACAACACCATCGTCATCGAGCCGCTGCTCGGTCGCAAGGTGCAGTACGAAGCCGACAAGTTCCAGTGGATCGGCAGCGCCAATCAGCTGACCAGCACCTGCATCGTCTCCGACAAGGCACCGGCGCAGACGCTGAAGGAAGCGCAGCAGAAGGAATTGCTGATCGGCGCCTCCGGCGCCACCAGTTCCAGCACTTTCATCGTCGGCGCCTTCCTCAACACGCTGGCCGGCACCAAGTTCAAGATCATCCGCGGCTATCCCTCGACGCAATCGGTGCAGCTCGCCATGGAGCGCGGCGAGGTCGACGGCCTGTGCGGCGTCGGCTGGGACAGCTTGCTCGCCTCGAGCCAGGCGCGTCTCGACGACAAGTCGATTCGCGTGCTGGTGCAGGTCAACGTCGAGCCGATCGACGATCTCAAGGGCGTCGCCTCGGCGGTCGATTACGCCATCTCGCCGCAGGCGCGCGAGACCATGGACTTCCTGATCTCGCGCCAATACATCGGCCGTCCCTTCGTGGCGCCGCCGAACACGCCGGCCGATAAGGTCGCGGCGTTGCGCACCGCCTTCGAGAAGACGATGACCGACCCGGCCTTCATCGCCGACGCCAAGAAGTCGCAGCTCGAAGTGAATTGGATCTCGGGCGAAAAGGCCCAGGCCCATGTCGCCAAGATGCTGGCGACGCCGCAGGCGGTGCAGGATGCCGCGAATGAGGCGACGCAGATGAAGGACGGCGTCATCCAGGCCAGTTTGAAATGGCTCACCGCCAAGGATGCAGAGCTGACCGGCGTGAAGCGCAGCGCCGTCGCCTTCAAGCATGACGGCAAGGTGGTGAACGCCAACCTCGAAGACACCAAGATCACCGTCGCCGGCGTCGAGGCGAAGGCGGAGGACCTCAAGGCCGGTCAGGTCTGCGAGATCGTCTATCTCGGCAACAATGACGTCGCGCAATCGGTCAGCTGCAAATAATCGCAGGGCCGACAACGGTTTAAAGAAAAGGGCGCCGGTTTTGGCGCCCTTTTCCATTTACGGAAGCGCTTGCCTTGACGCCGCCGAGCCGGGAGACTGCGGCCATAAGCACCGGCCATCCAAGGCTGGGCTCAGGGACTTCATCAGGAGATGCAGATGCTGCGACGTCGCGCGTTCCGCTTGGCCGTTCTCGCCTTGCCCATTTTGGTTTTACCCGGCGTGGTGATGGCGCAGACGCCCGCCGAGTTCTTCAAAGGCAAGACGGTCAATATCGAGATCGGCTTTCCGCCGGGCGGCGGCTACGACACCTACGGCCGCGTGCTGGCGCGCCATCTCGGCCGCTACATTCCCGGCAATCCGACCGTGGTGCCGAAGAACATGCCGGGCGCCGGCGCGCTGAAAGCGGCCAACTTCATCTATGCCGCCGCGCCGAAGGACGGCACCGAGATCGGCATCGTCGCCTCCTCGACGCTGATGGAGCCGCTGCTCGGCAACGACCAGGCGCAGTTCGACGCCTCGAAGTTCGGCTGGCTCGGCTCGATGAGCAAGGATATCGCCTTCTGCGGCATCACCACATCGTCGGGCGTCGCCAGCTTCGACGACTGGCTCAAGACCAAGAAGGAGCTGATCTTCGGCTCCAGCGGTCCCGCCGCGATCACGCACCAGCATCCGCTGGTGATGAAGAACGTGCTCGGCGCCAACGCCAAGATCATCTCCGGCTACCAGGGCACCAAGGACGTCAGCCTGGCGATGGAGCGCAAGGAGGTGGACGGCATCTGCGGCATGTTCATCTCGTCGGTGCAGACGTCGTTCCAGCCGATGATCGATTCGGGCGTCATGCGGCTCATCATCCAGATGGGCCCGAACAAGTCCGACATCTTCGGCAAGATTCCCAGCGTTTACGACTATGCCAAAACCGACATCGACCGCCAGGTGCTCGATATCCACTTCGGCCAGCTGCTGCTGGCGCGGCCCTTCATGGTGCCGCCGGGCGTCCCGGCCGATCGTCTGGCGGCGCTGCGCAAAGCCTTCGCCGACACGCTGAAGGACAAGGACTTGCTGGCCGACGCGCAAAAGGCGCAGATCGAGATTGAGCTGGTCACGCCCGATGAAGTGCAGGGCATGCTCGCCAAGTTCGCCGACTATCCGAAAGACGCGATCAGAGCGGCGCAGAAGGCGATCGACCGGTAGATCACATAACAATCGTCATGCTCGGGCTTGACCCGAGCATCCATTCTTCCGGCGCCCAGGCGCTTGAGATATGGACCCTCGGGTCAAGCCCGAGGGTGACGGTTTGTGTGTCGGCCTAACCGTATAGCTTCGTCAGCCGGTCGCCGTAACGCGCCTTGATGACGTGGCGGCGGATTTTCAGGCTCGGCGTCAATTCATGGTTGGCGATGGTGAAGCCCTCGTCGGCGAAAGCGAAATGGCGCACGCGCTCGATCACCGACAGATGCGCCGTGGCGCGTTTCACCGCCTCGCCGATCTTGGCCTTGAAGGCGGGGTCGGCCATGGCGAGCGCCGGATCGGCTTTTTGGCCGACGGCCTTCGCCCAATCCTGCACGGCGGTCTCGTCGGGCACGATCAGCGCAACCAGGTAAGCCCGCTTGTCGCCGAACACCATGGCCTGGGCGATCTCCGGCTCCAATGTCAGGAAACCTTCGACGCGTTGCGGCGCGATATTGTCGCCGCCGGAATTGACGATGATGTCCTTCTTGCGGTCGGTGATCATCAGGCGGCCCGCCTCATCGAAGCGGC
>CANJIM010000018.1 GCA_947474495.1 Rhodospirillaceae bacterium | reverse complement strand
GGGTCCCGGCGAGAATGCCGGCGTCGTCGACATCGGCGACGGGCAAGCCTGCATCTTCAAGATGGAGAGCCACAACCACCCCTCCTACATCGAACCGCGCCAGGGCGCCGGCACGGGCGTCGGCGGCATCCTGCGCGACGTCTTCACCATGGGCGCCCGCCCCGTCGCCAACCTGAATGCGCTGCGCTTCGGCGAGCCGAGCCATCCCAAGACGCGCCACCTCGTCGCCGGCGTGGTCGCCGGCATCGGCGGCTATGGCAATTGCGTCGGCGTCCCCACGGTGGGCGGCTCGACGGAATTCCACAGCTCCTACAACGGCAATATCCTGGTCAACGCTATGACCGTGGGCATCGCCCGCACCGACCGTATCTTCTATTCGGCGGCGTCGGGCGTCGGCAATCCGGTGGTCTATGTCGGCTCCAAGACGGGCCGCGACGGCATACACGGCGCCACCATGGCATCGGCCGAGTTCGACGACCAGGCCGAGGCCAAGCGGCCGACCGTGCAGGTCGGCGATCCCTTCACCGAGAAGCTGTTGATCGAGGCCTGCCTCGAGCTGATGGATCTCGACGTCATCGTCGGCATCCAGGACATGGGCGCCGCCGGCCTCACCTCCTCCTCGTTCGAGATGGCCTCCAAGGGCGGCATGGGCGTCGAGCTCGATCTCGATGCAGTGCCGATGCGCGAAGACGGCATGACCGCCTACGAGATCATGCTGTCGGAAAGCCAGGAGCGCATGCTCATGGTGCTCAAGCCCGGCCGCGAGGACGAAGCGCGTGCCGTGTTCGACAAGTGGGAATTGGATTTCGCCGTCATCGGCCATCTCACCGACTCGGGTCGCATGGTGCTCAAGCGCCATGGCGCCGTGCAGGCCGATCTGCCGATCGCGCCGCTCGCCGACGCCGCGCCGATGTACGACCGGCCCTGGGTGCCGGGCCCGCGTCCGAAGATTCTGCTACCGGACGAAGTCACCGGCGACGATCCCTTGGGCTCGCTGAAAACCCTGATGGGCTCGCCCGACATCGCCAGCCGCCGCTGGATCTGGCAGCAATACGACCACATGGTGATGGGCGATACCGTGCAGCGCCCGGGCGGCGACGCCGCCATCGTGCGCATCCGCGATCCCAAGACCGGCAAGATCTCCAATCGCGGCCTCGCCATGACGACCGACTGCACGCCGCGCTACTGCCTCGCCGAGGCGTTCTCCGGCGGCGCCCAGGCCGTTGCCGAATGCTGGCGTAATATCACCGCCGTCGGCGGCCGCCCGCTCGCCATCACCGACAACATGAACTTCGGCAACCCTGAGAAGCCGGAGATCATGGGCCAGTTCGTGCAATGCGTCGAAGGCATCCGCGAAGCCTGCCTCAAGCTCGACTTCCCGGTCGTGTCGGGCAACGTGTCGCTCTACAACGAGACCAACGGCAAGGCGATCCTGCCGACGCCCGCCATCGGCGCGGTCGGCGTGATCGACGATCTGTCGAAGACCGCCTCGCCCGACTTCAAGTCCGAGGGAGACGACATCATCCTGATCGGCGCCACCTTCGGCCATCTCGGCGCCTCACTTTACCTGCGCGAGATCGGCAAGCGCGAGGACGGCGCCCCGCCGGCCGTCGATCTCGACGCCGAGCGCCGCAACGGCGACTTCGTGCGCGGGCTGATCACCAGCGGACAGACCGCCACCGTCCATGACGTCTCCGACGGCGGTTTGCTCGTCACCCTGGCGGAAATGGCTTTGGCCGGCCATATCGGCGCCGAGATTACCCCGCCCGAGAACGTCGTCGGCATGATCGTGCCGCTGCACGGCTGGCTGTTCGGCGAGGACCAGGGCCGCTATATTGTCACGGTCAAGGATGCCAATGCGGTCATGACCGCCGCCATCGCCGCCAAAGTTCCTGCGTGGAAACTGGGCAAGACCGTGACGGCTGGCGCAAATGCCGCGTTGACGGTCGCCGGCCTCGGCACCATATCCTTGAGCGAGTTGCGCGACGCCCATGAGGGCTGGCTGCCGGGCTACATGGCCGCAGCCGAGTAACGAGCCGAGTAAGCAAGAGAGAGTAGCCGCGATGGCGATGGACCCCGTCCAGATCGAGACCTTGATCAAGGAAGGCATCCCCGGCGCCGAGGTCACCATCGAGGACCTGCGCGGCGATGGCGATCATTACGCCGCCCACGTGACGTCCGCCGCCTTCAAGGGCAAGACCCGCGTGCAGCAGCATCAAATGGTCTATGCGGCGCTCAAGGGCCGCATGGGCAACGAACTGCACGCCCTGATGCTGCAAACGACAGTTGCCGAGTAACTGGCGCCGAGTAAATTTTTTCGCGGCCCTCAGCCGCGCGAACAAAGGAAACGAGCCATGAGCGAGAACCCGGTCTTCGACCAGATCCGCAGCGACATCTCCGCCAACGACGTGGTGCTCTACATGAAGGGCACGCCGGTCTTCCCGCAATGCGGCTTCTCCGCCGCCGTGGTCGAAGTGCTGTCGCGCTCGGGCGTGAAGTTCAAGGGCGTCGACGTGCTGACCGACCCCGGCGTCCGCGAGGGCATCAAGCAGTTCTCGAGCTGGCCGACCATTCCGCAGCTCTACGTGAAGGGCGAATTCGTCGGCGGCTGCGACATCATCCGCGAGATGTTCGCTTCGGGCGAGCTGACCGAACTGTTCCAGCAGAAGGGCGTCGCGACGGCCGTCGCGTAATCTCTTCGCATAGCTCATCAAAAAGGGCCGGTGCTGATGCACCGGCCCTTTTCGTTACGCTTGACGCGGACTGGTACGCGTTACGCTTACGGAAGTTCGAAGCGGCTTTGACGCGCGCCGCTCAATTGGCGCAAGGACGGCGTGCGGCGCAGCGCGTAGGCCCCGTCGCCGAGCAGGGCGACGACGGCGGCGATCACCACCAGGAACAGCGGATATTCCCAGCCGCCGTTCGGCGCGTTGAACACCCAGCCGTTGCCGGCATGGACCCAAAGGGCGCCGAGCAGCACCGGGATCGTCGCCACAGCGGCGAGCCGCGGCCAGAAGCCGACGACGAGCGCCACGCCGCCGAGGGTTTCGGCGAGGATGGTGGCCGGCGCGGTCCAGGCCGGCAGACCGATGCTGACGAAGAACTGCGTCGTGCCGTCGAGCCCGAAGGCGCCGAGCTTGAGCACCAGCGCATGCGCCAGGAACATGACGCCGAGCGAGACGCGCAGGACGAAAGCGCCGAGCGGCCCCGTCCTCGTATCGATTGCGTTTTTATTGTCGATCATGGTCGATCTCCCTCGTGTTTCGTTAGGCCGCGACCGCGACCTTCGCCGCGGCATGGATGCGGGCGAATTCGGCGACGCGGCGGCCGAGATGCTCGGCGGTGCGCAGGTCGCTGGCGATCGGGCCGAACTCGGGGCCTTGATCGGCGTTCGACTGCGCCATGGCGCCGAGCGATGCGCCGAGTCGGTTCAAGTCTTCCGGGCTACCCTTCGAGCTGTTATTGCCCGGCGGCAGACCGAGGCTGACCCACAGCATCTGCTGCTGCGCGGCGAGCGTGGCGATCTGCTGCAGGCTGCCCTGCTTGTCGCCGTTGAGCGACGCCGAGTTGGTGAAGCCGGCGGCGAGCTTGTCTTTCCAGCCGGCGGTGAACCAGATCTTCGACGTCCAATCGATGAAGGTTTTGAACTGGGCCGAGACGCCACCCATGTAAGTGGGCGCGCCGAAGATGATGGCGTCGGCGGCGTTCAATTCATCGACACGCGCCTCGGCCTCCTCGACCGGGATCAGCGCGACCTTGGCGCCGGCGACACTGGACGCGCCGGCTGCGACCGCTTCGGCCTGCTTCTTGGTGTGGCCGTAGCCCGAGTGATAGACGACGGCGATACGGGGGGCGACCTTGGCGGCGTTCGAGGCGGACGTGTTGATGGCGTTCATGACGAAAATCCTTTCGCTGGGGTGGCTTGTTCCCCCCTCCGACCCGTCCACCGGTTTCCCCAGGATAACGGTATCTCTAAGGGATCAAGTATTATTTTGTAACTTCACGCCATATGCGCCTATTGATTTCGTCTGTAAAGTAGTTATCTTTTCGTAACTGAAATTTTCACCCGTCCCCTGCGTACCAACTCCGAGGTCATCATGCGCGAAGCTCACCATGCCGAATGCCCGATGGATTCCCTGCTCCGTTTGTTGATGGGGCCCTGGACCAGCTACATCATTTGGGTCCTCCGTAACGAAGGGCCGACGCGCTTCGGCGAGTTAAAGCGCAAGGTGTCCGGCATTTCCGCCAAGGTGCTGACCGAGCGCCTGCGCATGCTGGAAGGCGCCGGGCTCCTCACCCGCCACCATGAGCCGACCATCCCGCCGCAGGTGACCTACGCCCTCGCGCCGCGCGGCGAGGAGCTGCGCGGCATTCTCGATACGCTCAACAGCGTCGCGCTGCGCTGGCGCGCCGAGGACCAGACCCAGCAGGGCCAGATCGGCGGCGACAAGACCGCCGACAGCTGCATGCCCGCCGCCGACAAGCCGGCCGCCGCGCCGGCCGACAGCAAGACCGTCTCGGCTTAATCATCGGCTCGGCGAACGCCGCTTGCGCATGACCAGCCTCCCGATTGCCCCATCGATGGGCGATCGGGAGCGCCTTCTTCTCCATTTTGAAAATTGCTTAGAGGGCTAGGAATCTCTCCGGCCCGCCCCTAGACTTGCCCGCAGAACCGGCCCAAGCCGGCATCGTCCACACAGGGAGATGGCATGTCCGCCGCAACAGGCGGACGCGGGTCGCGCAAGACCCCAAACCAACAGGACAAGACCGGCCGTGCGCCGCGCTTCGTGTCGTCACCTCGTGTCGTCACTGGCGCGCGCTCACGCGAACAGAGTTTTGCCACCCCCATAACAGGAGAAACTCATGAGGCTCATGCGTTCGTCGCTCGCTCTATGCGCGTTGCTTGCCCCGCTCGTTCTGGCTGAAACCGCCAGCGCGCAGCAGAATTTCTATGCTGGGAAGACCATCAACATCGTCGTCGGCTTCACGCCGGGCGGCGGCTACGACGCTTATGCGCGCCTGCTCGCGCGCCATTACAATCGCTTCATCCCCGGCAATCCGAGCGTCGTGGTGCAGAATATGCCGGGCGCTGGCAGCTTGCTCTCGGTCCGCAACCTCGACGGCGCGGCCCCGAAAGACGGCACGATCATCGCCGCCTTCAATCCCGGCCTCTTGATCCAGTCGATGACGATTCCCGACAAGATCAAGGTCGACTTCCAGGAATATGCCTGGCTCGGCAGCATCGGCAACGATCTGCGCGTCTGCTACACCTGGGGCCCGAAGAATATCAAGACGTTCGACGATCTGCTCAAACGCGATCAGATCATTATGGGCGACACCGGCGCCGGCTCGTCCGCCTACGTCAATCAGAAGATGCTGCAGCAGATCTTCGGCGTGAAGCTGAAGCAGGTGCTCGGCTATCCCGGCAGCGCCGAAAAGCGCATCGCCATCGAACGCGGCGAGCTCGACGGCGACTGCGGCTCTTGGACCTCGATCCCCGACGACTGGATCCGCGACAAGAAGGTCGACGTCGTCATCCGCTTCCAGAAGGAGGTCTCGCATGGCCTGCCGGCCAGCGTCACCTATGCCGGCGACATCGTGAAGGATCCGAACAAGCGCAAGCTGCTCGACCTCTTGAACGCGCCGTCGGAAATCGGCCGCCCCTACATCCTGTCGAAGGCCGTGCCGGCCGACCGGATGGCGGTGCTGCGCGACGCCTTCGACAAAACGATGAAGGACGCGCAGTTCAACGCCGACGCCGACAAGCAGCAGCTCATCATCGACCCGATTCAGGGCAGCAAGGTGATGGGCATGCTGAAGGAGCTCTACTCGACGCCGCCCGAAGTGGTGCAAGAAGCCAAGGGCATCACCGGCGACTAACCACCGCCGCACGGCACCTGCGAAACGGCCGGAGAGCGATCTCCGGCCGTTGTCGTTTCAGGGCTAGGGCCGCAGGGCCCACTCCTGCCGGGGCGCCGCTGCCCCGCCGCAGGACTCCCAGCTCAAGCCGCGAATCAGATGCGGCGGCGTGCCGCCATTGCCCCGCCGCGAGGCGCCGCCGGCGATCGTCAGGCACAGGTCGGATTTGTCCGCCGGCAGAATGCGGGACCCGTCGAACGCGACCATAGCGGATGCATCGCGGCCACAGGGCCGTAGCGTAACGGAGCCGCCAGAGCGCGCCGATGCGCCGTCGAGACAGACGCCGAAATGGGGAAAGCGCAACACAGCGCGGCCAGCATCCTCGACCGACACGCCTTGATCGACCGCGATGCCGCCCTGATAGGCGTAGCAGGTATGCGCTTGCAACGGCCGGGCGGCTGACGCGCGCGCCTGCGAGCCGATCATGTCGACGCAATAGCCGCGCGCTTCATCGAGCGAAGCTTGCGAACGTATTTCGGCGAGGCCATCGGCAAAGGCTGGTGCGACCGATGTCGCGACAAGCCCGAGGACTGCGTAGAGACTCGCGCGCGAGATCACTCTTTCTTCTGCCCGGCGAGAAAGATGCCTTGGCGCACGATCAACTTGTCCTTATAGGGGCTCGTCTGCATGATCGCTGTGACAGTGGCTTCATCGCGCACGACCCAGGCCACAGTGGGCTTCTTCTCGTCGCTGAAATCGATCTGCAGATTGCCGATATAGGCGACCTCGCCGGGCGCGACGCGAAATGCCGGCGCGTCTAGCCTCACGATCGCCCGATCGGAGAATTCGGCCGCAGAGATTTCCTGTGTGTTGCGGTTAATGCGCACGTTGGCATTCGCTTCGAACGTGGCATGGGTCACCAACTGCTGATTGAACGTCCAAGCCAAGCTGTAGGCGGCAGCCGGCACCCGGAAGAGGCGATATTGCACGCCCTTGCAGGCGCGGGAATTGTCACGCGCGCAGCGCTCGCTCGTTACCATCATTGTCTTGCCGACGCGCAGGCCGTTGCGGGTATCGAACGGCATCCAGCCGATGTGGGCGGGAAACTCTCCGCCACGCCCGTCTATCTTCACGCCGCGCAGGGTGAACCCGACGATCACCAGAGCTTCTTCACCGCTCATCGTCACTGTAGGATCGGTGAGCGGCCGCAACCAGCCCACATGATCCAGATCGTCGGCGCGCGCCAGCGTCGCGCAAGCCAGCAAGGCGGCTATAAAAGCGAAAGCCAGGCGCATTATCTCATCCCCCCGAATGATCTACGGACGATTGTAGGCCGGAAACCGGGCAAAGAAAAAGGCCGCTCCGAAGAGCGGCCTTGTTCGTTTTGATCGGGAGTCCGTCGCGCGGCGCGCCGAGGGCGCGCAGGTAACGAGTTAGCGCGAGTAGAATTCGACGACCATGTTCGGTTCCATCTGGACCGGATAGGGCACGTCGGCCAGCTTCGGCGTGCGCACGAAGGTGCCCTTCATCGCCTTGTGGTCGACGGACATGTATTCCGGCACGTCGCGCTCGCTGCTGGCGATCGCTTCGAGGACGACGCCCATCTGCTTCGAGGCGTCCTTAATCTCGACGGTGTCGCCTTCCTTGACCATGTAGGAGGCGATGTTGACCTTCTTGCCGTTGACCTTCACGTGGCCGTGGTTGACCAGCTGGCGCGAGGCGAACGGGGTGATGGCGAACTTCATGCGATAGACGACCGTGTCGAGACGGCGCTCGAGGAAGCCGATCAACGCTTCGCCGGTGTCACCACGGCGGCGGATCGCTTCTTCGTAATAGCGGCGGAACTGCTTCTCGCTGATGTTGCCGTAGTAGCCCTTCAGCTTCTGCTTGGCGAACAGCTGAATACCATAGTCGGTCGGCTTCGGACGGCGGGCATTGTGCTGGCCCGGCGGCGTGTCGCGCTTGTTGACCGGGCTCTTGGCGCGGCCCCAAAGGTTGACGCCGAGGCGGCGATTGATCTTGTACTTGGACTCGATACGCTTGGTCATATTTCACCCGTTTTGACGGTGTCATTGATGTCCCGATAGGCCCAAACCGCCGGGGCGGGATGGACGGGGCGCCGAACTTTCGAGCCTTTTCAAAGGCTTATATCGGCGTCCGCGTTCTCGGAAATGCAGGCTTATGCCTGCGAAGGGGCGCACTATAGCCATGCCTCGGGGAATGTCAAACCGGCTGAAATCCGCCAAAAACCGAGGGTTTTCCTGCTAATTTGGCGCCATGCAGGGCAGTTTTCTCAAGCCGCCGATCGTCATTTCCGGCTCGCGCTGGCGCGGCCTGCTGCCGTTCCTCTGCAGCCTGCCCTTCACCGCCAGCATCTTGGTCGTACTCGACGCGCCGAGCCGCGCCGATCCCAGCGCCTGGGATTACATTTGGGGCGGCGCCGCCCTGCTCGCCTTCGCCGGCTGCAATCTCTACTTCGGCTGCCAGTTGATCTGGCCGAGCAAGGTCATCGTCGGCCCCGAGGGTCTGATCAGCCGCACCACCTTCGGCCCTTGGGGCCTCGCCAAGAGCAGCCGCTACGACTGGTCGGAGATCGACGGCTTCGAACTGTGGAAGCACCATACCTTCGCCAGCGTCGGCATTCGCCTCAAGCGCAACCAGCGGAGCGCGGCTATCGCCAACCCGGTGCTGGCCGGCAGCCTGGAAATCAGCGCAGCGAAAACCTGCGAACTGCTGAACCAAGCGCTGCTGCGCTGGGCGCCGCGCTAGCGGCTACTCATCATTCCCGCGATTGGGGCGCGGATTGACCAGCGCTTTGACCATACCGCGGAAGGTGCGCACTTCCTGTTCTGTCATGCCGGCACGCAACAGCATGGTGCGGATGTTGCGGATCATGCGCGGGCGCTTGTCGAGCGGGAAGAGAAAGCCGGCGCGGCCCAATTCCTCTTCGAGATGCTCGAACAGCGCCTGCATGTCCTGCTTGCCGGCAGCCGGCGAGCGGCGCCGCTTGGTGCCCATCATCGGCGCTTCGTTGACCGGGCCACCGGCCTGATACCATTCGTAGGCGAGGATCAACACCGCCTGGCCGAGATTGAGCGAGGTGAAGCCGGGATTGAGCGGCACTGTCACCGCGAAGTCGGCGGCGGCGACATCGTCGTTCTCGAGGCCGGTGCGCTCCGGCCCGAACAGGATGCCGCAGCGTTCGCCGCCGGTGGCGAAGTCGCGAATCTTGGTCGCCGCCTCGCGCGCCGTCATCAAGGGCTTGGCCATGCCGCGCTGGCGCGCCGTGGTGGCGAAGATCTGCTGCAGGTCGGCGACCGCTTCGGCCGTGGTGTCATAGAGCTTGGCGTTCTCCAGCACCTGATCGGCGCCCGAGGCCGAAGCGAAAGCGTTGGGATGCGGCCAGCGCGTACGCGGCTTGACCAGGCGCATCTCGGTCAAGCCACAGTTCAGCATGGCACGCGCGCAGGAGCCGATGTTCTCGGCCAACTGCGGATTGACCAGGATGACGACCGGCGCACCCGGCTCAGACGTGAAGACCGTCGTTGCCTTGGCCGGCTCCTTGCGCGGCGGCCGCTCATCCATCGGCTTTACGCCTTCACGCCGGCGCGGAACAGCTTGTAGAAGATCGCGTCATAGAGCGCGTTGTAGGACGCATCGATGACGTTGGCCGACACGCCGACCGTCGACCAGCGTGCGCCGGTCGAATCGCCGCTTTCGATGATCACGCGCGTCACCGCCTTGGTACCCTCCGACGAGGTCAGGATGCGCACCTTGTAGTCGATCAGCGTCATGTCCTCGAGCTGCGGATAGAACGGCAGCAGCGACTTGCGGATGGCGTTGTCGAGCGCGTTCACCGGACCGTTGCCTTCGGCGACCGTCATATGGCGCTCCGGCGCGCCAGTCTTGGACGGCACGTCGATTTTGATCATCGCTTCCGACAGGGTGATGAGCTCGCCGCGCGCGTTCCAGCGCCGCTCGTCGAGCACGCGGAAGCTGACCAGCTTGTAATAGTCCGGCACGCCTTCCAACGCGCGGCGCGCCAGCAGCTCGAAACTCGCCTCGGCGCCGTCGTAGCTATAGCCCTCGTATTCGCGAGTCTTCACCAGATCGAGCAGCTCGGGGATCTTCGGATGCTTGGGATCGACCACGATGCCGGCGTCGCGCAGCTGCGAGATGACGTTTGAGCGGCCCGCCTGGTCGGACATGACGATGGTGCGCTCGTTGCCGACCAGCGCCGGATCGATATGTTCGTAGGTGCGCGGATCCTTCTCGACGGCCGAAACATGCAGGCCACCCTTATGCGCGAAGGCCGATTCGCCGACATAAGGCGCGTTGCGGTTGGGCTTGCGGTTCAGGCGCTCGTCGAGCAGATGCGAGACATGGGTCAAGCGTTGCAGGCTCTCGGGCGAGACGCCGGTCTCATAGCCCATCTTCAGCATCAGGTTGGGGATGATGCTGACGAGATTGGTATTGCCGCAGCGCTCGCCGAGGCCATTGAGGGTGCCCTGGATCTGGCGCGCGCCGGCGCGCACGGCAGCCAGGGAATTGGCCACCGCGTTTTCAGTGTCGTTGTGGCAATGGATGCCGAGATGATCGCCGGGGATGTGCTTGGCGACCTCGCCGACAATGCGCTCGACGTCGTGCGGCAGGGTACCGCCGTTGGTGTCGCACAGCACGATCCAGCGCGCGCCCGCTTCATAGGCCGCCTTCACCGCCTGCAGCGCGTAGTCCGGATTGTCTTTGTAGCCATCGAAGAAATGCTCGGCGTCGAACATCGCTTCGTCCATCTTCTCGGCGGCCAGCGCCATGCTGTCGCGGATCATGGCGAGGTTTTCGGCCAGATCGATGCCGAGCGCGACTTTCACCTGGAAGTCCCAGGTCTTGCCGACCATGGTGGCAACGCGCGCCGTGGTGCCGAACATCGCGGTGAGCGCCGGATCGTTGGACGCCGAGCGGCCGGCCCGGCGGGTCATGCCGAAGGCGCAGAACTTGGCGTGCTTGAGGCGCGGCGGTTTGGCGAAGAAGGCGTCGTCGGTCGGGTTCGCGCCGGGCCAGCCGCCTTCGACATAATCGATGCCGAGTCCGTCGAGCGCCTCGGCGATGGCGGTCTTGTCCGCCACGTTGAAGTCGACGCCCTGCGTCTGCGCGCCGTCGCGCAGCGTCGTATCGTAAAGATAAACCCGGTTCGACATGCTATTCGGCCCTGCGCCAGACGGTGCCGGCCGGCGAGGCCGAGACCGACACTTTCAGTTCGGTGAGTTGCGCGCGAAGCGCATCTGCCTTCGCGTAGTCCTTGTCTTTGCGGGCGCCATCCCAGGCGGCGACCAGCTGGTCGATCTCCGCGTCGGGCAACGCACCGGAATTGGCCGGCGTCCATTTCAGCCAGGTCGCCGGATCCTGCTGCAGCACGCCGAGCAGATGGCCGGCGGCGAGCAGATCGGCCTTGGCCTGGGCGGTCGGCTCGCCCGCCATGTTGGCCTTGTTCAGCGTCTTGGCCAGCTCATAGAGATGGGCCACGGCGAGCGGCGTGTTGAGATCGTCTTCCAGCGCATCGACGATCGCCCCCGGCACGTCGCCCGGCTTCACGCTGTCATCGCCGGCATCGAGCAACGCGCGATAGAGCTTGTCGAGACCTTGCTTGGCCTGCTTCAAGCCCTCCGCCGTCCAGTCGAATGGCGCGCGATAATGCGCCGATTGCATATAGAAGCGGATCGCCTCGCCCGGTGCCTGTTCGAGCACTTCAGCCACGGTGAAGAAGTTGCCCAAGGACTTCGACATCTTCTCGCCGTTGACCGACAGGAAGCCGTTGTGCATCCAGGTCTTCACGAAGGGCTTGCCGCCATGGGCGCAGACCGATTGAGCGATCTCGTTCTCATGATGCGGAAACACCAGATCGAGGCCGCCACCATGAATGTCGAAGGTCTCGCCGAGATGCGCTTCGGACATGGCCGAGCATTCGATATGCCAACCCGGACGGCCACGGCCCCAAGGGCTGTCCCAACCCGGTTGATCGGCAGCCGACGGCTTCCACAGCACGAAGTCCGCCGCGTCCTTCTTGTAGGGCGCCACTTCGACGCGGGCGCCGGCGATCATTTCCTTGCGGTCGCGGTTGGACAGCCGGCCGTATTCCGGCATCGACGGCACGTTGAACAGCACATGGCCTTCGTTCACATAGGCATGGCCCGCCGCGATCAGCTTTTCGATCATGGCGATCATCTGGGCGATATGCTGGGTCGCGCGCGGCTCGACGGTCGGCGGCAAAGCGTTCAACGCCGCCATGTCCTCGTGGAACAGGCGCGTCGTCGTGCTCGTCACCTCGTCAATGGCGATGCCCTTGGCCTTAGCGGCATCCATGATCTTGTCGTCGACGTCCGTGATATTGCGGACGTAGGTCACCTTCGGATAAGTGCGCTGCAGTAGGCGGAACAAGGTATCGAACACGATGACCGGCCGGGCGTTGCCGATATGGGCGCGGTCATAAACCGTCGGGCCGCAGACATACATGCGCACGTTCGCCGCATCGAGCGGCTCGAACGCCTCTTTGCGCTTGGACAAGGTGTTATGCAACGCGAGGGACAAAACAGGCCTCTGTTTCTTTTAAGCGGTTTTTCCGAGGAGCCGCGCCTTCGCCCGCGCCGGCCCGATGAGGGGTAACAGATTCTTCATTTCCGGTCCATGTTCGCGCCCGGTGAGCGCCAGGCGCAGCGGCTGGAACAACGCCTTGCCCTTGCGGCTCGTCGCAGCGGCGAGCGCCTTGGTCCAGACGGGCCAGGTCTCCGTGTCGATGGTCTCGGGCAAGGAGTCGGCGGCCGCCTTAAGGAAGTCGCCATCCTCCGCCTGCACCACCGGCGCCAACGGCTCGCGGCAGACGCTCCACCATTCGGCGGCGTCGGACGGCTTGGTCAAATTGCCGCGCACGGCGAGCCAGAAGGCCTCGTCCATGGCGGCATTCACATGCGCCTTGGCCTCGGCGAACGGCATGGCATGGATGAACTGCGCGTTCAGCCGGTCGAGGTCGGCCTTGTCGAATTTCGGCGAGGCGCGGCCGAACTTGGCCCAGTCGAAGGCGGCGACCAGCTCGTCGAGATTGGCATGCATCGCCACGGCGTCCGAGGTGCCGAGCGCGGCAAGCAGGCTGTTCACCGCCATCGGCTCGATACCTTCGGCCCGCATGTCCCGCAAGCTGAGCGCGCCTTCGCGCTTCGACAGCCCCTCGCCCTTCGCACCGGTCATCAGCGGCAGGTGGGCAAAGGTCGGCACCTTGCCCCCCAAAGCCTCGAACAGCTGGATCTGCACCGCCGTGTTGGTCATATGGTCGTCGCCGCGGATCACATGGGTTACGCCCATGTCGATGTCATCGACTACGGAGGTCAGCGTGTAGAGCAGCGCCCCGTCCTCACGCACCAGCACGGGATCGGACAGATGCTTGGTCTCAAAGCCCGCCGGACCATGGGCCAGATCGGTCCAGGCGACCTTGGCGTCCTCCAGCTTGAAGCGCCAATGGGGTTTGCGGCCTTCGGTCTCTAATTTGGCGCGATCCGCATCCGTCAAGGCCAGCGCGGCGCGGCCATAGACCGGCGGCAGCTTGCGCGCGAGACGCAGCTTGCGCGCCGTGTCCAATTCCTCCGGCGTCTCGTAAGCCGGATAGAGCCGGCCCGCCGCCTTCAGCGTTGCCATGGCGGCGTGATAGCGCGCGTCGCGATCCGACTGGCGCTGCAAATCGTCCCAGGCGAGACCGAGCCAGGTCAGATCCTCGCGGATCGCTTCGTCGTACTCGGCCTTGGAACGCGCGCGGTCGGTGTCGTCGATACGCAGGATGAACTTGCCCTGCATATGACGGGCAAACAGCCAATTGACCAATGCCACGCGGGCATTGCCGACATGGAGATAGCCGGTGGGCGACGGGGCGAAGCGGACGGTGATGCTCACGATCCGGCCTCATCGAAGCGGTTGGTGATGGGGTAACGCCGTTCGCGGCTCAGCGTGCGGCGGGTGATCTTGACGCCCGGCGGAGCCTGCCGGCGCTTGTATTCGGCCAGCGTCAGCATGCGCCAGACGCGCGCCACCGTGGCGCGGTCGAAACCGCGCGCCGCAACCGCGTCGATGCCCATGTCCTCTTCCACCAGGTGCGTGAGGATGGCGTCGAGCGTCTCGTAAGGCGGCAAGCTGTCTTCGTCCTTCTGGTTGGGGCGCAGCTCGGCGGTCGGCGGCTTGGTAATGACGCGCTCGGGCATCACCGCGCCGCGCGGCCCCTTGGCATCGGCGAGCATATGGTCGTTGCGCCAGCGCGACAGCGCGAAAACCTGCGTCTTGTAAACGTCCTTCAGGACATTGAAGCCGCCGCACATGTCGCCGTAGAGCGTCGCGTAGCCGACCGACATTTCGGACTTGTTACCGGTCGACAGAACCATATGGCCGAACTTGTTGGACAGCGCCATCAGCGTGAGGCCACGGGCGCGCGCCTGGATGTTCTCTTCGGTGATGTTGGGCTGCGTACCCTCGAAGCTTTTCGCCAACATGCCGCCGAACGCCTGCATGGCCGGTTCGATAGAGATGCTGTCCAGCCGGATGCTCAGCGCATGGGCGACCGCCTCGGCATCATCCAGGCTCTCGCGCGAGGTGTAGGGCGACGGCATCATCACGCAATGAACGCGCGCCGAGCCCAGCGCATCGACGGCGACCGCCGCCGAGATCGCCGAGTCGATGCCGCCAGAGAGGCCGAGCAGCACGCCGGGAAAGCCGTTCTTCTCGACATAATCGCGCAGGCCCAGCGTCATGGCGCCATAAACCGCCGCCAAGTCATCCACATCCTCAGCCAGCTCGCCGCCGGAGAGTGACGCGCCATCCCAGCGCACGGTGGTCATATGTTCCGAGAAGCTCGGCAGGCGCGCGGCAAGCGTGCCGTCAGCCGAGACGGCGAAGGACGCCCCGTCGAACACCAACTCGTCCTGGCCGCCGACTTGGTTGACATAGACGAGCGGCAGACCGGTCTCGAGGATGCGGGCACGCGCCAGTTCGGTGCGCTGGGCGCCTTTGCCAAGCTCGAAGGGCGAGCCGTTCGGCACGATCAGGATATCGGCGCCGCGCGATTTCAAGTGATGGCTCACCGTCGGCGTCCACATGTCCTCGCAGACCAGCAGGCCGAGCTTGCGCCCCTTGTACGGCACCGGCTCGGGAAGCGGCCCCGGCTTGAACACGCGCTTCTCGTCGAACACGCCATAGTTCGGCAGGTCCCACTTGTAGCGCACGGCAGCGATTTTGCCGCCATCGAGCAGCAACACGGCATTGTGCAAGCCCGTCTCGTCGGACCAGGGCGCGCCGAGCACAACGGCGGGGCCACTCATCGTCTGGCGCGCGAACTCTTCCACCGCGCTTTTGACGTGCGCGAGAAAGGCCGGGCGCAGCACCAGGTCTTCCGGCGGATAGCCCGAGACGACCAGCTCGCTGGCGACAACAAGATCAGCGCCGGCGCGAGCAGCCGCATCGCACGCGGCGGCCAACTTGGCGAGGTTGCCGGCGATGTCGCCCACGGTCGGATTGATCTGGGCGAGAGCGATGGTCAGATGTTCGGTCATTTGCGCAACAGGAATTCGCGGCCGAGCTTGACCGACGGTTCGCCATCATAGGCGATCACGTCGGCGGTGGCGTAGGTCTCATGCCAATCGTCGGGCAGGAAGGAGCCGCTGCCGACGACATCGAGCGGCGCGCCCGATTCGGCCATGACGCGGCATTTCGCCGGGCCGAAGCCCGAGGTGCCGACGATCTTCACCTTGGGAAAGCCGGCGGCATTCAGCGCCTCGCGCAAATGAAAGATCGCCGCCGCCGACACACCGGTGCCGACGAGATGGCGCAGTTCGACTTCGCTACGGTAGCGGCGGATCGCCGCCGGATTATGGCGTTCGAGCACGGCGTAGGATTCCTGCGGGCCGAGGCCTTCGACGTAGCGGCCGCCGTGCGTGTCGAGCCGCATCGACAGCTCGCCCTTGGCGGCCAGCTCGGGAAAGCGCCGGCAGACCTCAAGCGAATCGGTGATCTCGCGGCCGAAGTAATCGACCAGCACGGTCATCGGCTCATTGGGAAAGGTCTCATGGAACATCTCGGCGGCGCGCAGCGTCGAGCCGGCATAGCCGATCATCACATGCGGCATGGTGCCGATGCCTTCATCGCGGCCGAAGTAATGCGCTGTCGCGTCGGTGGCATTGCCGACAAAACCTATAGCCCCCGCCTCGCGCTTGGCTGCCGCCGAGCCGACCGAGGCGGCATAGGCCATCATCTCGGCCATTTCGGTGCCGGCGCAATGGCGCGCGTCGAACGCCATGAAGGCGACCTTCGGCAGATCGCGGCACATGGTGTAGGCGTTATAGGCGGCGACGCAGGCGGCGCCGAGCTTCTGCAGCAGGATGGTTTCCAGCTCGACGAGTTGGCTGAGCGGCCCGGTGATATAGACCAATGGCTCGCCGGCCCCGACCCACTCGCCCTCCTGGTAGTGCGGCTCGATGGCAATGACGACGCCGCGCGCCTTGGCGATGTCGGCCAGCCAGCCGAGCGCCAACTTCGGCGCAAAAGCGACCGGACGGCGCATGAACAAGGCATAGGTCACGCGCTTGTCGCCGTAGCGTTCGGCCACGCGCCGCGTGCGGACGAAATATTTGTCCGTGAGACGCGAGATATCTTCGTTGGTGGGCGACGTCATGTCCAAAGCGCTGTTCGAGTTCGACGGAGGGAGGCGAAGGGCCGGAGCGTCTCCCTCGCCGGACCCATCGGACTGGGTCGGCTCAGGAGACGGCGGCGATTCGGGCGCTTTGAAGCGCGGAGCGGCCGGTCTTCAACCGCTCGGCAATCGTGAAGGCCAACTCGATCGCCTGGCTGGCGTTCAAGCGCGGATCGCAATGGGTGTGATAGCGGTCACCGAGCGACGACTCGCCGATCGCCTGGGCGCCGCCCATGCATTCGGTCACGTCCTGGCCGGTCATCTCGATATGCACGCCGCCGGCATAGGTGCCTTCGGCCTGATGGGCGGCGAAGAAGCCGCTGACTTCCGAGAGGATGCGATCGACATGACGCGTCTTGTAGCCGTTCGACGCCGTCACCGTGTTGGCGTGCATCGGATCGCACGACCAGACGATGTTCAGGCCTTCTCGCTTGGCGGCGCGCAGCAGCAGCGGCAGCTTTTCTTCGACCTTCTCGGCACCCATGCGGGCGATGATGGTCAGGCGGCCGTCCTCGTTCGCCGGATTGAGGGCGTTGGCGAGGCGCAAGAAGCTGTCGACGTCGAGCGTCGGGCCGGCCTTCATGCCGACCGGGTTCTTGATGCCGCGCAGGAATTCGACCTGGGCATTGTCGGGCTGGCGCGTGCGGTCGCCGATCCACACCATATGGGCGGAGCAGTCGTACCAATCGCCGGTCAGGCTATCGACGCGCGTCAGCGCCTGCTCGTAGCCGAGCAGCAAGGCCTCGTGCGAGGTGTAGAAATCCGTCTCGCGGATCTGCGGCGTCGTCTCGGAGGTCAGGCCGCAAGCTTCCATGAAGCCCAGGGTCTCATCAAGGCGATCGGCGAACTCGCGGTATTTCTGGCCCGCCGGGCTCTTCTCGACGAAGCCGAGGTTCCAGCGATGCACGCGGTGCAGATCGGCATAGCCGCCCTGCGCGAAAGCGCGCAGCAGATTGAGCGTCGAGGCCGACTGGAAATAGACCTGCATCTGGCGCTGCGGATCGGGCAGCCGCGCTTCCGGCGTGAACTCCATGCCATTGACCATGTCGCCGCGATAGGACGGCAAGGTGATGCCACCGCGCGTCTCGGTCGGGGCCGAGCGCGGCTTGGCGAACTGGCCGGCCAAGCGGCCGACCTTCACCACCGGCACGGCGGCGCCGTAAGTCAGCACGATCGCCATCTGCAGCAGCACGCGGAAGGTGTCGCGGATATTGTCCGGGTGGAATTCGGCGAAGCTCTCGGCGCAATCGCCGCCCTGCAGCAGGAAGGCCTTGCCGGCGGCAACCTTGGCGAGATCGTCCTTCAGGCGGCGGGCTTCGCCGGCGAACACCAGGGGCGGATAGGCGCGCAGCTTCGTCTCGACAGCGTCGAGCGCTGCCAAGTCCGGCCATTCAGGCTGCTGTTCGATCGGTTTCGACCGCCAGGAGGCGGGCGTCCACTTCTGCGCCATAACGTCCTCAAACCGGCAACGGGCCGGCAGTTATCCACAATCGGGAGGGGATATATACGCTCTCGCGCCGGTCATTTCCAGCCCTGCGACACTGCAAAACCCTAGGGATTCCGCCAGCATCGGCCGCTTTTAGAGGCCGGCGTGGCGGGAAAGCCACCCTCTCGGCAGGCTCAGCCCTAAGAAGCGACCGGGCTGCGCAACTGGACGAACTCCTCCGCCGCCGTCGGATGGATGCCGATGGTGGCGTCGAACTGCGCCTTGGTCAGACCCGCCTTCACCGCCACGGCGAAGCCCTGGATGATCTCGGCGGCGTCATGGCCGGCCATATGGGCGCCGCGCACCTTGCCGGTCTTTTTCTCGACGACGAGCTTGATCATGGTGCGCTCGTCGCGCCCGGTCAGCGTGTGCTTCAGCGGCTTGAAGTTTGAACGGTAAATCTCGACGGCGCCGAATTCCTCGCGAGCCTCTTCCTCGCTCATGCCGACGCTCGCCGCCTGCGGATTGCTGAACACGGCGGTCGGCACGTCGCGATGGTCGGGCCGCATCGGGTTGTTCTTATAAAGCGTCTCGATCAGGCAATGGGCCTCGTAGATCGCCACCGGCGTGAGATTCAGCCGGTCGGTGACGTCGCCGATCGCATAGATATGCGGCACCGAGGTTTGCGAATGATCGCCGACGACAATGGCGCCGTCGCGGTTGCATTCGACGCCGGCTTCCATCAGACCGATGCCATGCGTGTTGGCCTTGCGGCCGATCGCCATCATGACCTGATCGGCGACGAATGTGTCGCCGTGATTGGTCGTGATATGCAGGCCGTCGGGTTTTTTCTCGATCTTGTCGAAGACGGTCTCGAGGCGGAATGTCACGCCCTTCTTGGTCATCTCCTGATGCACCAGCTTGCCGATGTCGGCGTCGAAATGACGCAGCAATTCGGCGCCGCGATAGACGACGGTGGTCTCGACGCCGAGGCCGTTGAAGATCGAGGCGAATTCCAGCGCGATATAGCCGGCGCCGGCGATGACGACGCGCTTGGGCAGGGCCGGCAGGTCGAAGGCCTGGTCGGAGTTGATCGTCAGTTCATGGCCGGGGAACTGCGCATGCGACGGCTTGCCGCCGGTGCAGATCAGGATCGTCTCCGCCGTGTAGCTCTTGCCGGCGACCTCCACCGTATGCGGATCGGTCATGCGGGCGCGGCCGAGCACCACCGTCACTTTGTTGTCGGTCAGCACCTTGGCGTAGATGCCGCCGAGGCGCGTGAGTTCCTTCTCCTTGGCGGCGACCAGCTTGCTCCAATCGAAGCTGCGCTCGCCCACCGTCCAGCCGAAGCCGGCAGCGTCCTCGAAGTCTTCGGCGTAATGCGCGGCATAGGAATAAAGCTTCTTGGGAATGCAGCCGCGGTTGACGCAGGTGCCGCCGAGGCGGTTGTCCTCGGCGACAGCCACCCGTTTGCCCAGCGCGCCGGCCAGCCGCGCGGCGCGCACGCCGCCCGAACCCGCACCGATAACGAAGAGGTCGTAGTCGTAGGCCGGCATGATCACCTCAGGGAAACGCGAATGATAAGGGCGGAATCGAGCGTCCCGCTCCGGCAATGTAGGCAAGCGCAGGGCGATTGCCTATCCCATCAGTTGATAAGGGGCCGGGGGATCTCGGCGGTTTGCCGAATATGGCGGGCCATAATGCCCAATCGCTCAATAGAAAAGGGCGGGACCGTGGGTCCCGCCCTTTCATCGGCGCTTATGCGCCGCAACCCCGACTCGAAGGATTTTTATTATTTAAGCTCAACTGAAGAGACGCTTGATCAACGACCAATTGTCGACGGCGATAATGATGCCGAAGGCAATGACCATCGCGACGATAGCGATCGGACCCGGCCGCGAGCAGGGAATGTCCTCGACGGCGCGGACGGCGGTTTGTTGGTTCTTGTCCATGGAAGTATCCTCGACTGCTTACGATTCGGCGCGGCCATCGGTCATCGATGGACAACGCGTTCAAACGAATTAGGCGCGCGGAGGACCGGTCTTATCGGGAAGGATATCGTGGCCACGAATGTGGCGCTGGTCCCTGTCCTGGCCATACGGCGGCAGGGCCTGCATGGCGAAGACGACGACCGGCGGCAGGGCCGACGGCATTTCTTCAGCGGCTTCTTTTTGCAGGCTTTCGGACGCGACACCGACGATGAAGACGGCCTCTTCGCGCTCGCGGGGTTCTTCCAGCGGCGCCAACATGCAATCGGCAGCCTGCGCGCAAACCTGTACCGGCGCGGCGTCAAGCGGCAGGCTTTCGAACGCGAAAGCCAGGCCGAGCGCCAAAACGAGGGAACGCGCGATATGCAGGAAGCCGCGCTTGCCGGACAAAGTCATCATGGCGGGAAGCCTATCCTGGGCGCTCCTCTACCGCAACTGGCCGCTGCGGCGACCGCCATTTCGCCCATCGAACGGCGGTTCGCCCCTTGCATCTGCTCAATGAGCGCCAATCAGTGGGCGAGCGCCGCCGCCCGTTCGGCGCAATTCATCCGCGCCCAGGCTTCGTCCCAGCGCACGCCGCTGGCCTTGCGGAAATCCTTGGGCGCCAGGCCGTAGCGCGCGCGGAACGAGCGGCTGAAATGGGCCGCGTCGTTAAAACCCCAGCGAAAACAGATCTCGGTGATCGACAAAGACCCCAAGCAGCGGTCGGCAAGATCGGCGCGACAGCGCTCCAGCCGGCAGTCGCGCACATAGCCGGCGAACCCTTGGCCGACATTGTGCAGCAGCTTCTGCACATAGCGCGGCGAAATGCCGCTCGCCGCCGCCACCTTGCCGAGCGTCAAGTCCGGCTCGCGCAAGCGATCTTGGATCACCTGGCAGACGCGGCCCAGATTGGCGCTCTGCGTCGGCGTCAGACCCGGCATGTCGGCAGTAACGCTGATGAAGGGAATGTCGAGCGGCGCCATGTCAGCTCTTCGGCTTGCGCGGCGGGAAAATGCCGCGCGGTATGCGCACATGGATTCCCTGGCGGCCATCGACCACTTGCGTCACGGCGAAGTCGGCGGCGACGCTCATCAGCGAATAGGCATCGACGCGCGACAGGCCGCGATGGTCGGTGAGCAGACCGAGCATGTCGAGCGAAGCGTTGCGCATGGCGACGTTCAAATCCGTGTCGAAGCCGTGGACGATCCAGTCGGTCGGCGTCTCCAGCAGCGGCGACGGGAATTTGAAATCTTTGCGCAGGCGGATTTGCAACAGCACGTTGAGCGAGGATTCGATCGCCGTGCCGGACAATTCGCCGTCGCCCTGCGAGATATGCGGATCGCCGACCGAGAACAGCCCGCCGTCGCATTGCACCGGGTAATACATCGTCGCGCCGGCGCCGATGCGCCAATTGTCGATATTGCCGCCATGGGCGCCGGGCGGCACGGTCGAGACGCGGCCCTTGGCGTCGGGCGCGACGCCGGCGGTGCCGAGATGCGGCCGCACCGGAATGCGGACGCCTTCGAGCGCCTGCTCGCGGCAGCATTCGTCGGGCTGCGTGACCGTGCCGGGGATCAGATACTTGCCGGGAAAGTCGTAGGCGAAGGCGGCCGAGGCGGTGTTGCTCGCCGCGTCGATCTGATAAATCGTCACCCGTTCCTTCTCGCCCATCTCCTTATAGAGATGGCCCCAGCTCGCCGCGAGGTTCGAGCCGTAAGGCAGGCGCGGCGTCATTTCCAGGTAATGCACTTCGAGCATGTCGCCCGGCTTGGCGCCCTCGACGAAGATCGGCCCGGTCATGATATGCACGCCGGGATAGCGGTCCGATTCCGGCGTCTCATCGAAGATGCGCTTCACGCCTTCATCGAACATCAGATCCGGCGCGTCGCCCGCATGATGGGTGATCGCCTCGATCTGCACGCAATCGCCGCTTTTAACTTTCAGCACCGGCGCGCGCGTCGCATCGAAATAGCCCCAATGGACCGTTTCCGGCGTCGCCTTGATCACATGCAGCATCGCGATCTTCCCCTCGGTCTGGACCAGCCGAACAGCCGGCGCGCATAAAATATCGGTACCTTTATAGTTTGGAAAGCGCTCCCTTTCCGCGCTATCCTCCGGCAAGCGACAACGGAGAGCCAGCCATGTACGCGCCCTATGACCGCGCGGCCGCGACCGTCGGCAACATCGTCAAGTTAGAGCATGTCAACGTCAAGGTCACCGACCAGGGACCCGCGACGCTGTTCTATCTCGCCGGCCTCGGCCTGACGCGCGACCCTTATGTCAACGTCAGCACCAACCTGATGTGGGTAAATATCGGGCGCCAGCAATTTCACCTGCCGACCGGCGAGCCGCAGGTGATTCGCGGCTGGACCGGCCTGGTGCTGCCGAACCGCGCCGAATTGCTCGACCGCCTTGCCCGCGTCGCCAAGCAACTCGCCGGCACGAAGTTCCTGGTCCGCGAGCATGAGGATTTCGTCGAAGTCCATTGCCCTTGGGGCAACAAGTTGCGCTGCCACACGCCCGACCGCGAGCGGTTCGGCCCGATTCAGCTCGGCCTGCCCTATGTCGAGTTCGACGTGCCGGTCGGCAGCGCCGCTGGCATCGCCCGCTTCTACCAGCAGATCATGGTCGCGCCCGCCGAATACAGCGAGACCAACGCAGGCGCGGTCACCCGTGTGCCGATGGGCGAGCAATGGATGCTGTTCCGCGAAACCGACGCGCCGCTGCCGGACTACGACAACCACCATATCCAGATTTATGTCGGCGAGTTCGGCAAGCCTTACGAACAGATGAAGGCGCGCGGCTTGATCTCGATGGAGACCAACGCGCACGAATACCGCTTCATCGACATGATCGATCCCGAGGACGGCCGCTTGCTCTACAAGCTGGAGCATGAAGTGCGCAGTCTGCTGCATCCCGGCTATGGCCGCGACTTCATCAACCGCAATCCGGCGCAGCAGGGCCTCAACTACATCGCCGGCAAAGACGCCCTGCACTGGGCTTTGCAGTAAGACTCACTCCGCCGCGTTGGCCTTGCCGAGCGGGCCTTCGGCGCGGCTCATGTTCTGGTCATAGACCTCGAGCCAGTCCTGGCTCTTCGGCGCGATGGCATCGCCGCCGCGGGCGTAGCGCGCCACCGCCGGCCGATCCAGCATGGCGGGCAGCGTGCCGTCCTTGGCGTAAGCCGTCACGGCGTCGAGCAGGCGCTGGCGCGTGATCATGATCATGCGGTCGCTCACCGCCAGATGCTCCATCGTGCGGTCGACGATGTCGCCCATGCTTTCCGTTACCGCCATATCCTGATGGGTGACGCCGGAAATGCCGGTGAAGCTTTTGTCGCGCTGGATGTCGCGATCGATCATGTAGTCGTTGTCTTGATTGACCGCCGAGCGCCAACGGCCGAACCAGTCATTGGTATTGGGCAGATATTCGGCGCGGCGCTCAAGGCCGGGAATCGGCGCGCCGTCCTTGAAATAGGCGAGCGGCGCGACGCGCTGCTTCCAGCCGACGTTGAAGACCATGGTGTGGCTGTCGTCCATCGGCACCCAGATGTTGCCGGCGATATTGTGCGTCAGCGCGCCGTTGGGATAGAGCGTCCAGAACGGCAGCACGAATTGGGCGAAGCGGTAATAGGTCTCGTCCGCCTCGGCGGGACGGTGCGCGGCATACATCGTGCCCCACTCCGTCTCCTTCACGTAATATTCCGGCGCGCGGTATTTGACCTGGAAGCGGTCCATCGTCGCCGGATCGAGATCGGCCGCCTCGACCAGGCCGCCGTGCAGGAAGCCGAAATGCGAGGTGTCGAGATCGCCTTCCATCGCCTGCAGCCAATTGCATTCGCGCTGGCGGCAAATCACCATGGTGTCGTCTGCTGGGCAGAGCGTCGGCTCGATCTCCGGCAGCGGCGGCAATGTCTTGCGATCGCCCATGTAGATGTAGATCAGGCCGCCGCGCTCGACCGCCGGATAGGCCTTGGCCTTCACCTTGGCGGAGAACTCCAGACGCGGCGGCACATTGGGCATGTCGGTGCATTGCCCGGTCGCGTCGAACTTCCAACCGTGATAGGCGCAGCGCAAGCCGCCCTCTTCATTGCGCGCGAAGAACAGCGAGGCGCAGCGGTGCGGGCAGCGATGATCGAAGATGCCGACATTGCCGTGGGTGTCGCGAAACGCGATGAGCTTTTCGCCGAGGATCATCAGGCGCGTCGGCGCCGCATCGGGCACGAGCTCCGACGACATGATCGCCGGCACCCAGAACTGGCGCATGAAATTGCCCATCGGCGTGCCGGGACCGACGCGCGTCAGCAGTTCGTTTTCCACGGCGGACGTCATGGGAAGCTCCCTCAAACGCGAACTATATCGGTAGCGATATATTATCGGCGGGCCGCGCCAGCGTCAACGCGCCGCGCGCTCGGCGGCAAAGCCAGCGATTAGAAGCGCTTAGCCACCATGTCGATCTCGACCAAGGCGTCGCGCGCCAGGCCGGTGACACCGACGGTGGTGCGCGCCGGGCGGCGGTTCTCCGGGAAGTAGGAGGCGTAGGTGCTGTTCATCACCGCGTAGTCGCGCTTGAACTCGGTGAGATAAATGCGGACCTGCACGACATGGCGAAGCTCGAGGCCGACGCCTTTCAGCACGATGATGAGATTGTCCATCACGCGGCGCGTCTGCGCCTCGACGCCCTCGGGCAAGGGCCGCGAATCGTCGTCGGGCCAGGTCGGCATCTGGCCGGTGATGAAAACCCAGCCGTCCGCCTCCACCGCATGACTGAACGGCGCCACCGGCGTGGGCGCGCCGGCAATCATGGTGAAGAGCGGATCGGCCATGGTCTCTTGATCCTGTTACGGCAGGTTCTTATGGCTGCCGTTGCAGAACGGCGCCTTGGCCGACTGCTTGCAGCCGCAGAGGCCGGCGGTGCGGCTTTCTTCGACGCTGAACTTCATCGGCGTCAGGCCGGTGCCCTTGTGGCTGCCGTCGCAGAACGGCTGCTTGGAGGACAGGCCGCAAGCGCACCAGTAATAGTCTTTGCCGGCTTCGAGCTCGGTCGGGTAGGAGCCCTTCTGGGCCACCTTGGGGGTCGTCATGGGTTCAGACATGGGCTCTCTCTCATATGCGTGAGGTGAAGAAATCGTTGCATCTTTGGTGCCAATGGCCGGCGCCGTCTTGTTCTAAAGCGCACTGCGCCCGAACAAAAATCTGGCCAAGCGACGCAGCCTGCCTAGACTAAAGCATCGCTGACGATCTTTTCGCCTGGAAACGCTTCATGAACAGCAAACTTGCCGTCCGCTCGCCCGCCCTGCCCGTCGCCTCGGACGCCGCCATGCCGGCCATCCCGGATAGCTTATGGGCAGTGATGGCCGAGATTGGCCCGAAATGGGGCAGCAACACCAAGGGCCATATCCAGCTGATGATCGCCGAGTTCAGCAAGCTGCTGGCCAATCAGCCGACCGACGGCGTCAGCGTCGAGCGCGACATCGTCTACGGCTCCCATGAGCGGCAGAATTTTGACGTCTACACGCCGCCCGCCGGCACGGCGACCGGCCAGGCGCTGATCTTCGTCCACGGCGGTGCCTTCACCGAAGGCCACCGCACCAAGACGCCGGAGATCTATGCCAACGTCTGCTACTACCTGGCGCGCCACGGTATCCTCGCCATCAACATGGGCTATCGCCTGGCCGACAGCGTCACCTTCCCCGGCGTCAGCGAAGACATCGGCAGCGTCGTCGGCTGGACGCGCGCCAACGCCGGCAAGCTCGGCATCGGCGCGGACAAGATTTTCCTGATGGGTCATTCGGCCGGCGGCGCCCATATCGGCACCTATGCCTACGACAAGCGCGGCCAGCCGAGCTTCGGCCATGGCCTCGCCGGCCTTCTCGTGCTGAGCGGCCGCGTGCGCGCCGACAATCTGCCGGAGAACCCCAACGCCAAGCGCGTCGAGGAATATTACGGCAAAGACAATTCCACGTTCGACGACATGTCGTCGGTCACGCATGTGACTAAGGACAGCCTGCCGACCTTCATCGCCTGCGGCGAATTCGAGAATCCGCTGATTGATCTTTACTGCTTCGAGCTGGCCCACAAACTCGCCGTCGCCAAGCGCAAGGCCCCGCCCTTCCTGTGGATGAAGGGCCATAACCACACGACGACCATCGCCGTGCTGAATACGGCGGAGGACGAACTCGGCCAGGCGATCCGCAGCTTCATCGCGGAGACGGCGCCTTAAAACGAAAACGGGCGCCTTTCGGCGCCCGTTCCCGTTTAACGATGTGCGGTCGGCTTAGGTGCCGATGCCGCCCATGCAGAGGTACTTGATCTCCAGATAGTCGTCGGCGCCGTAGAGCGAGCCTTCGCGGCCCTGGCCGGATTCCTTCATGCCGCCGAACGGCGCCACTTCGGTCGAGGTCAGGCCTTCGTTGATGCCGACGATGCCGTATTCGAGGGCTTCGGCGACGCGCCAGACGCGGCCGATGTCGCGCGAATAGAAGTACGACGCCAAGCCGAACTCGGTGTCGTTGGCCATCTTGATGGCCTCTTCCTCGGTCTTGAACTTGAACAGCGGCGCCAGCGGGCCGAAGGTCTCTTCGCGCGCCACCAGCATCTTGGTGGTCACGCCGGTCAGCACGGTCGGCTCGAAGAACGAGCCGCCGAGCGCGTGGCGCTTGCCGCCCATCGCCACGGTCGCGCCCTTGGCGACGGCGTCGGCGATATGCTCTTCCATCTTGGCGACGGCCTTGAGATCGATCAGCGGGCCTTGCGTGACGCCCTCTTCGAAGCCCTGGCCGACCTTCAGCTTGGCGACCGCCTCGGTGAGCTTCTTGGTGAAGGCGTCATAAACGCCTTCCTGCACCAGCAGGCGGTTGGCGCAGACGCAGGTCTGGCCGGTGTTGCGATACTTCGACGCGATGGCGCCCTGCACGGCGGCGTCGAGGTCGGCGTCGTCGAACACGATGAAGGGGGCGTTGCCGCCGAGCTCCATCGAGAGCTTCTTCATGGTGCCGGCCGACTGCTCCATCAGCAGCTTGCCCACCTCGGTCGAGCCGGTGAAGGAGATCTTGCGGATGATCGGATTGCTCGTCAGTTCGGCGCCCATCTCGGTGGCGGCGCCGGTGACGACGTTGAGCACGCCCTTCGGCACGCCGGCGCGATCGGCCAGCTCAGCCAACGCGAAAGCGCTGTACGGCGTCTGCGAGGCCGGGCGGATGACGATGGTGCAGCCGGTGGCGAGCGCCGGGCCGACCTTGCGGGTGATCATGGCGCAGGGGAAATTCCACGGCGTGATGGCGGCGACGACGCCGACCGGCTCCTTGATCACGACGATGCGGCGGCCCTTGACGTTCTGCGGAATGGTGTCGCCGTAGATGCGCTTGGCTTCTTCGGCGAACCATTCGAGGTAGGAGGCGCCGTAGAGGATTTCCGTCTTGGCTTCGGCCAGCGGCTTGCCCTGCTCGAGGGTGAGGATCGCGGCGAGATCGTCGATATTCTCGATCATCAGATCGTAGAACTTGCGCAGGATGGCCGAGCGTTCCTTGGCCGTTTTGGCGCGCCAGGCCGGATAGGCGGCATTCGCCGCGTCGATGGCGCGGCGCGTCTCGTTACGGCCGAATTTCGGGATGGTGCCGAGGATCGAATCGTCCGCCGGGTTGTTGACCTTCACCGTCTCTTTCGAGTCGGCGTCGATCCAGGCGCCATCGACGTAGCACTGCTGGCGGAAAAGGCGCTGGTCCTTAATTTTCATGATGTCCTCTGCCTGATGAAGCCCGGCACTGGCGCACGGCCGGGCCGGTCGTTCGAAGCCCCTGATTTTTATGGCTTATTGAGCGCCAAAACAGCGCGATCGGCCGGCGGGGGCGGGAATTGGACGCCACTATACCGGCCCCCCGATAGTCTGTTAATCCTCATTTCACCGTTGGACCTTACGGTTTGACGCACGAAACACGAGACGGATTCCGCCATGCGCATATTCCTCGCCAGTCTGTGTCTGCTGTTTGTCCCCCTATTCGCCAAGGGCACGGCGCAAACCGCCGAGCCCGTCCAGGTCCAAATCCAGAGCCTGCACCGCGACAAGGCGATGTTGACGGGCTATCTGCTGAAGCCAGCCGATGATGCGCCGGCGCCGACGGTGCTGCTGCTGCACGGCTGCGGCGGCCCGATCACGTCGAAGGGTCAGATCGCGTCCCGCGAGCGCGCCTGGATGAACCTGTTCGCCGGCAAAGGCTACGTCGTGCTGCTGCTCGACAGCTTCAACCCGCGCGGCTTCGCCAGCATCTGCACCAACGGCAAGCGCCCGATCACCGCCGAGAAGGACCGCCCCTATGACGCCTATGGCGCGCTCGGCTGGCTGCGCGCGCAACCTTTCGTGAATGGCGAGAAGATCGCCATCATGGGCTGGTCGCACGGCGCCATGACGACGCTATCGACGATCTCCGAGCAAATGATCAAGCAAGTCGGCTGGACCGAGCCCGGCTTTCTCACCGCCGTCGCCTTCTATCCAGGCTGCGTCGAACTGAACAAGACGAAATATGTGAACAAAGTGTCGCTGCTGATGCAACTCGGCGAGAAAGACGACTGGACGCCGGCGAAGAACTGCGTCGCCATGGCCAAGTCCGCCGCGGGCCGCGGCGCGGCGCCGACCGAGATCGACGTCTATCCCGAGGCCTATCACGCCTTCGACAATCCGGTCGGCAAAGTCACCTCCCATGTGGTGAATTCCGGCGGCGGCGATCATGCCGTGCATTCCGGGCCCAACCCGGCGGCGCGCGACAAAGCGATTCCGCGCACGGCGGAGTGGATCGCCAAGGCGTTTCAGTGAATTTTAGGCGACGCGGGCGCCGGGTCTGATTTCGAGCACGCGGTCGGGCGGCAGCACGATCGTGACCGTGGTGCCTTCGCCGGCCTCGCTCTCGATCTCCAGCCGTCCGCCATGCATGTCGACCAGCGCATTGACCAGCGGCAAGCCGAGACCCGTGCCCTCGCGCGTACGGGTGAAGTCGTTGCGCACCTGGCCGTAGGGTTCGAGCGCAGTCTTCGTCTCTTCAGTGTTCATGCCGATGCCGGTATCGATGATGGCGATGCGCAGGCTGCCATCCGGACCGCGCGCGGTCGTGACCTCGACGCGACCGCCGGCCGGCGTGAATTTGATGGCGTTCGACAGCAAGTTGAACAGGATCTGTCGCATGCGCAGCGGATCGGCGCGCAGGCCAACGTCGGCGCCGACATAGGGCGCGATTGCGACGCGCGCCGCCGTCGACAAGGCCGTTGATTGCCGCAAACAATCCATGATGACGCTGCGTAAACCGAATTCGTCGTCGTGCAGGGTCAATCGCCCAGCCTCGATCTTGCCCATATCGAGCAAATCGTTCAGCAGTTCGAGCAGGTATTTGCCGCAGTTCTGAATGTTCTCGACATAGTCGCGCGCCTTATCCGTGAGCGGGCCGGCATGGCCGGCGAGCATCAGGTCGGAAAATCCGCTGATCGTGCAAAGCGGCGTGCGCAGATCGTGGCTGACTGCGGAGAAGAATTTGGTTTTCTGGCGGTTGGCGCGCTCCGCCAGTTTGGTCGCGTACTCCGCATGGGCACGCGCTTCATAGGAACCGAGCAGCAAATTTTCTTGGCCCTTTGCCATGACAAGCAGCACCCAGCCGATGCCACAGAGGATCAACGTCGCCACAAGGCCGAAGAGGCCGATCGCATAAGCTTCGCCACGCCACGGTCCCAGGATCCCGTTAATCGAGCGGGTGACCTGAACCATGGCCGGGTAGCTCTTCATGAAGTTGAACGACGTCATGCGTTCTTCGCCGCTGACCATGCCGTTCTGGCGCAACACGCCGGCGGTCTTGCCTCCGAGGCTGTTGATCCAAGACTCCATCTCGTCATGCTTCTTCCCGAGACGCCGCTCGACGAACGGCGTGCCGACAAGGAAGGTGCCGTCGTTGCGCCACAAAGTGATCCGGCTGTCCTCCCCGAGATTCACGCTATCGAAAAACCGCGCGAAATAACGAATATCGACAACACTGGCGATGATGCCGGCGAATTCGCCATTTCTGTCTTCGAGGCGCCGGCTCACGGTGAACAGCCAGTCGCCGGTCAAGCGTCCAAGAAGCGGCGCGCCGATATGCACGTCCTGCAAGGTAGCCGAACTTAAAAATTGGAAGTTTTCACGGTCAGCGCCGTTGTAAGCACGCGGATCTGGGCGGCTCGATTCGATGATGACATCGCCAGCACGGTTCATGACCAGAAAGCCGCGAACGTGCGGCGAGGCTTCGGCCTGATTGGCGAGAAAGACCTGCATGCGGGGCGCGACGGCCGGATCGAACAAGTCGCCGCGAACCGCAACCGCGGCAATCGTTTGCAGAACGGTGTCGATCGACTGGAAACTGCGCTCGACCTGCTCGGTCAACACGAGGTTGAGTTGCGACAGGCGGCTTTCGGAGTCGCGCAACGCCTGTTGATGCAGCCAAAAGATAGCGCCGCCGAACAGTGCGATCATGCCGATGATCAAAAGCGACCCGCACCAAACGATGAGGCGCGGCAAGTAGCGCGAACGCAAAAAAGGGACGCCGATAATCTGCATAACCGTCTCTACTGGGAACGCTTCGAAATGTCCCTTGGCAGGGGCATTCACAGGTATGCAGTTAACTATAGCGTCCTTTAAAACTCGTTAATTAAAATGAGTGGCAATTACAACTTATTGATTATGCCTATAAATACATACCGCTAATAGTTAACTCGGCAAGGCTTCGTAATGCTCGACGAGGGCCGGACCGGTCTGATGCGGTCCGAGCAATCGGCGCCATTCCTGGATATCCGCCGAATTGCGGAAACCCTCGAGATGATCGGCGATGCTGTTCCACTTCACCGTCAGGATGTAGCGGCCCTTGGTCTCCAGGCAGCGGCGCATCTCATGGCCGAGATTGCCTTTGGCGCGGCCGATCAGCGGGCTGGCCTGTTTGTAGGCCGCCTCGAAGTCAGCAATGGCCTCCGGTTTCACGGCGAAAATGGCGACTTCCAGAATCATCGGTTCACTCCACGGTGACGGATTTGGCCAGGTTGCGCGGCTGATCGACGTCGGTGCCTTTCAGCACCGCGACGTGATAAGCGAGCAATTGCACGGGGATGGTGTAGAGGATCGGCGCGACGAACGGGTCGACTGTCGGAATCTCGATGGTCGCCGCCGCCATGCTGCCGAGCTTGGCGATGCCGGCCGCGTCCGACAGGAAAATCACCCGGCCGCCGCGCGCGATCACCTCTTGCATGTTCGACGCCGTCTTGTCGAAGAAGCTGTCCGACGGCGCGACGACGATGATCGGCACCGTCTTGTCGATCAGCGCGATCGGGCCATGCTTCATCTCGCCGGCGGCGAAGCCTTCGGCGTGAATGTAGGACAGCTCCTTGAGCTTCAGCGCGCCTTCCAGCGCGATGGGAAAGCCGGTGCCGCGCCCGAGATAGAGAATGGTGGTCGCATCGACGACCTCGCCGGCAAGCGTCTTGATCGCCGCGTCGTGATTCAGCACCTCGGCGGCGCGCTCCGGCACTTCCGCGATGGCGGTGGAGAGCTGAGATTCGGTAGCGGCATCGATGGTCTTGCGCGCCCGTGCCATCGCCAGCGTCAGCGCGGCGAGAACCGTGAGCTGCGTGGTGAAAGCCTTGGTCGAGGCGACGCCGATCTCCGGGCCGGCATGGGTCAGCAGCACAGCGTCAGCTTCGCGCGCCATGCTGCTTTCCGCCACGTTCACCACAGCGAGCGTATGTTGACCGTGCAGCTTGGCGTGGCGCATCGCCGCCAGGGTGTCCGCCGTCTCGCCCGATTGCGAGATGAAGATGGCGAGACCGCCCTGCGGCAGCGGCGCGTCGCGATAGCGAAATTCAGAGGCGACGTCGATGTCGACGGCGAGCCGCGCGATACGCTCGAGCCAATAGCGCGCCACCAGGCCGGCATTGAACGATGTGCCGCAAGCCACGATGGTGGCGCGCGGGATAGCCGCGAGATCGAACGGCAGGTCCGGCAAGGTGATCTCGCCCGTATCGGGCGCCAGAAACCCACGCAGGCAATCGCCGATCACGGTCGGCTGCTCATAGATTTCCTTCAGCATGAAATGCGGGAAATTGCCTTTGCCGAAATCGGTGGCAACGCCTTGCGTTTCCTGCACCTTGCGCGTGACCGGCCGGCCCGCCTCATCGAACAGTTGGACGCTGCCGGCATGCAGTACCGCCATGTCGCCCTCTTCGAGATAGGCGATGCGGCGCGTCAGCGGCGCCAGGGCCAAGGCGTCGGACCCGAGAAACATCTCGCCGTCGCCGTAGCCGAGCGCCAGCGGGCTGCCGCGCCGGGCGCCGATCATCAGATCATTCTCGCCGGCGAAGATGATGGCGAGCGCGAAAGCACCGTGCAGGCGGCCGATGGCGCTCCGCGCCGCCTGGATCGGCGCTTCGCCCTTGGCGAGGTAATGGGACAGCAGATGGACGATGACTTCCGTATCCGTCTGGCTCTCGAAGACCGCGCCCTCGGCGGTCAGCTCGGCCTTGAGCTCCTGGTAATTCTCGATGATGCCGTTATGCACGACGGCGACCTGGCCGTTGGCATGCGGATGGGCGTTGGCTTCGCTCGGCACGCCATGCGTCGCCCAGCGCGTATGGCCGATGCCCGTGGTGCCGGCCAGCGGCGCGTCAAGCAAACGTTTGTCGAGATTGATGATCTTGCCTTCGGCGCGGCGGCGGTCGATATGCCCGTTGACCAGCGTGGCGATGCCGGCCGAATCATAGCCGCGATATTCCAGGCGTTTGAGGCCTTCGATCAGAATCGAAGCTGCGGGCCGCTGCCCGACGATGCCGACGATGCCGCACATATTTTACGCCTTGCTCTTTTTCTTGGCGGCTTTAAGCGCCTGCTTGCGCTCGCGATAGCGCGCGCCGCCGGCGGCGACTTGGCGTTCCTCGGCGCGGGTGATCGCCAGCGTGTCCGCCGGCACGTCCTTGGTCACCACCGAGCCCGCCCCGATGACTGCGCCGTCGCCGATGCTCACCGGCGCGACAAAGGCGACGTCGGAGCCGACGAAGACATTGGCGCCGATGTCGGTGAGATGCTTGTCGTAGCCGTCGTAATTGCAGGTGATCGTGCCGGCGCCGATGTTGCTGCCCTGGCCGACGCGCGCATCGCCGATGTAGGAGAGATGGTTGACCTTGGCGCCACGCTCGACGGTCGCCGCCTTGATCTCGCAGAAATTACCGACATGCACCTCGTCGGCGAGCTTTGCACCGGGCCGCAGCCGCGCGAACGGGCCGATGATGCAATCCTTGCCGACCGTCGCCCCTTCGATATGGCAGAAGGCGCGAATCACCGTCCCTTCGCCGATCGACACACCCGGCCCGAAAAATACGTTCGGTCCGAGCGAAACGTCGCGCGCCAGCTGCGTGTCAGCCGCCAGATAGACGGTGGCCGGATCGGTCATGGTCACGCCGTCCGCCATCGCCTGCCCGCGCAGGCGCTGCTGCAGCACGGCTTCGGCGACCGCCAGATCGGCGCGCGAATTGACGCCGAGCAGATCTTCCGCCGCGCCTTCGACGACGCGCGCGCGCAGCTTGGCCTTGCGCGCCAGGGCAACGATGTCGGTCAGATAGAACTCGCCCTTGGCGTTGTTCGCCTTGAGCCCGTCGAGCAGGCTGAACAGATGCTCGCCGCGCACCGCCATGACGCCGGAATTGCACAGCGGAATCTTCCGCTCTTTCGCCGAGGCGTCGCGCCATTCGACGATGCGCTCCAAGATGCCGCCGGCTTTCGTCACCAAGCGGCCATATTCGTTGGCGCCGTCCGGCCTGAAGCCGAGCACGGCGACGGCCGTCTTCTCGTCCAAGGCATCGAGCACAGCGCGCAAAGTTTCGGCGCGTAGCAGCGGCGTGTCGCCGAACAGCACCAGCACGTCGCCGGCGAATCCCTTCAGCGCGGCGCGCGCCGCCTTCACGGCGTCGCCGGTGCCGAGCTGTTTCTGCTGGATGGCGATGGCGGCCGGCTTGGCGGCCCCATCCGTGACTGCACGCGCGACCTGATCCATGCCCGGCGCCACGACGACGACCGTGCGCTGGGCGGCGAGCGCTTCGGCGGTCGCCAGCACATGGCCGAGCATCGGCCGCCCGGCGATCGGATGCAGCACCTTGGGCAGGGCGGATTTCATGCGCGTGCCCTGGCCGGCGGCGAGCACGACGACGGCGCAGGCACGCGCCGGCGCGCTGGCCGGCTTGCGCGGGGCGGTCTTGCTTTTGGCCCGGCTTTTCTCGGGTTTTGTCATGCTGCGTGCGCCTGTCGGCGGCGGCGGGAACGGGGATCGCGCTTGTTCATCGGCGGTGAAACTGCCATAGAGAAGCGCCGCTGGCCAAGTCACGTCTTGTGACATTTCGTTACACCAGGGGCGATTCGTTTTAGCATCCCGCTTGCCCAACGTCATGGGCCACCTTTGGCCCCCGAACTCGCGTCTTTCCCCGCCCTCATGACTCAGCCGCTGCGCGCCATCATCTTCGACCTCGACGGCACCCTGATCGACAGCGCCGTCGAACTGACCGCCGCCGTCAACGGCGGTCTGGCGCACTACAAGCTGCCGCAGGTCACCGTGTCGCAGGTCAAGACCATGATCGGCGACGGCGCCATGGCGCTGACCGAGCGCGCCTTCGCCGCCTCGGGCCGCCGGCTTAACGCCGCCGGACTCGCCGAAGCCCTCGAGGTTGTGCGCGGCGAATATGCCCGCCAGCCGCCGTCCGGCTTCTACCCAGGCGCGCGCGAGACGGTGGAGCGGCTCGCCGCCATGGGCCTGTCGCTCGCTGTCTGCACCAACAAGCCGGAGAAACCGGCCAAGCGCATTCTCGGCCAACTCGGCGCGGCGCAGCATTTCCGCGCCATCGTCGGCGGCGATACCTTCGCGACGAAGAAGCCCGACCCCGGCCCGATCCAGGCGCTGATGGAGCAGCTCGGCGGCACGCCCGAGGACACCATCATGATCGGCGATTCCGCCAACGACGTGATCGCCGGCCGCATCGCCGGCCTCTATACCGTGGCGGTGAGCTACGGCTATTCCAACACGCCGCCCCACGAATTGGGGGCCGACGCATTGGTCGATAGTCTCGAAGAGATATTCCCGATTCTGGCGCAGCGCTTGCCGCGCTAGCGGCGCGTGACGGCCTAAGGCGCGTTGGCAGCCAGTTCGCTGCGCACGTCCGCCTTGGTGAGATGGATCATAATGCTGCCGAGCGCAATCGAGCCTTCGTAGCGCACCGGCACCGGCGGCATGTTCGGCCGGATCTGCGCCATAAAGATGGTTGGCGGCTCCGACGTTTCTTCGTCCCATTGGCGCGTATAGCGCCGCTTTTTGCTGAAGCCGGAGATGCGCTCCATGGTGAAGCCGCAGCGCAGCGCCGGCCCCTGATAGATCGAATAGCTGTTCTTGGCGATGGTGGCCTCGCCCAGATCCTTCACGGTCAGGTCGTAACGCCGCTTACCGTCGAACACCGGCAAGGTCTGCGCGCATTTGCCAGTGGCGGCAAGGGCGCGGGTCGCCGCCACTGCCAGGCTCAAAGGATCGACCGCACCCGCCGGCAGACTGGCGGGCAACTCGCCCTCGTCGGCGACGTCGATCTCTTCCGGCGGATTGCGCTGCACATCGTAGCTGCCGCCCTCGCCAAAATAGAGCCGCATGGTCTTCGGCGTACTCTGCCAATCGGTTTCGCTGGCATAGCTCTTGGGGCGGATGGCGCCGGCGGCATCCGCGCCTTCGGCGGCGAGCTTGATGTCCCACTTATAGATCCAGCCGATCATGCCGCGTGTGCCGCCGGCCGCCGCGACGCTATAGCTGCCGGCCCGCTGCGCCATGGTCACGTTCATGCTGAAAATATGCAGGCCCCCGAGATAGACTTCGTAAGCCAGGTCCATGACCCGGCCCGGCGGCGGCTCGTCCGCGCGCAAGGGGCCGGCCGCCAGCAGCAGGCCGGCGCAGGCAAAGACAAGGCGTCTGGTCTGGCGGAGCATGGTCATCACGGCGCCGATCGACGAAAAAGAAGAAGCTGGACAAGTGTAACAAAGCCGCCGGTTTGGCGATATCGTCCGGCCTACACATTGCTGCGAGGCGGCGGGCTTCCTTGACACCCCATCCCGGGGGCCAGTATATGGTCCCCCTCCGGACGCCCCTCCGGACCCACGGGAATGGGCGCTTAGCTCAGCGGTAGAGCATTACCTTCACACGGTAGGGGTCGCAGGTTCAATCCCTGCAGCGCCCACCATTCCCGCCTTCGGCCATCCCCGCACGACCCGCTCAGCATCGAAAGACATTCTTCTCGATGAGCGTGGACTCGCAGATCCTCGCGCCAGGCAGGCTTCATCAAGGCCGCCGGCGAAGCCGAAGCTCTCATCACAGCGAGACTGGCAAGGCTCAAAGGCCCCGGCACCCGGTCTGCGGACGTGCGGCGTTGGACCGATCGCTGCCGGAACTTGGGCGTCTTGGCGAAATTGCGATGTTTTGCCGCCGCCGCGTTCCGTCCACTTAATGGCAGAGCGCATCGCTATCGCCTTGTTCCACATGATGAGAATTGTTCCGAAGCGTACATATGTCCTTGGAATAGCTCTAGTTTGCCACAGCCAGTCCACTATTGAACACGCGCCACAGCAGCCGCGATGACGTCATCTCTTTCCACACAATAGGAGATGGTCAATGGCTACTGACACGGCTCGCCGCACCGACATACTCGTCGCGGAAATTCCTTATCTACGTCGCTACGCCCGCGCGCTGACGCGCAACACCGCCGCAGCCGACGATCTCGTGCAGGACGCGCTGGTGCGCGGCATCGCCAGCTTCGGACAATTTCAGCCCGGCACCAACTTGCGCGCTTGGCTGATGACCATCGTCCACCATTGCTTCATCGACGGCACACGCAAAGCATCGCGCGCGCGCCTCGGTGCGAAAGAGGCCGAGGAGCGCATGACGGGGTTCTACACGCGCCCCAACCAAATCGCGAATTTGGAGTTGGACGATCTGCAGGCCGCGCTCGCGACCTTGCCGGAAGAACAGCGCGCGACGCTGATCCTGGTCGCCCTGGAAGACATGAGCTACGAAGAGGCCGCCGCGGTCACGGGGGTGCCGGTCGGCACCATCCGCTCGCGCCTGTCGCGCGCACGGCACAGCCTGATGGATAAGCTGGCGGGCGTGGAAATCGGCGACCTTTCGCCGGAACATGACATCACGCGGCGCAAGAAAATCGCTGCGACTGCCATCGCGCGACCAAAACAACTCACGCACGAGGCAAGCAAACTCGAGCGCCGCGCTTAGTAACCTGCCTTCGATAGAGATAGTACAGGCTGGCGGAACATGGTGAGTTCCGCGCCGCCAACAATGTCACTGTGCAGTTGCCCGCAATGCAATAGCGGCGCGCGACGCAAACTTCACATTGCAATACAGCCGCCGATTAAAGCCGGTGACTAGGTAGAACGTGATAAGTTTGGCGGTGGCGAATTTGCGCGAATTTGTCGATCTCAGTGTTCGATAACGTACCATGTCCCACATTGAAAACATCAATCCACGGAGTAGCTTAGCGCGTCATTTGTAAAAAATAGGTGTAGGTACCTAAGAGCTGTTTCACGCTCATAGATCGCCTGCTGGAAAATGCCATGGCGAATCAGCCTCAAGGCGGCGAGATAAAAAATAAAATTCTCGTGCGTCTTTCGCCATCGGATCGCCGTTTGCTCGAGCCGAATCTCTCGATCGTCGACCTTCCCTTTCGCAAGATGCTCGAAGCGCGAAACCGCCGCATCGAATATGTGTATTTCCTCCACGCGGGCTTCGCCTCCGTGGTGGCCAGCAATCGAAACCTGAACAATACCGAAGTCGGCGTAATCGGCCATGAGGGTGTGACGGGTATGCCCGTGATCCTCGGCGTGGACAGCTCGCCGCACGAAACCTACATGCAGCTCAGCGGCTATGCATCGCGCATTTCCGCGGCGCATCTGCGCGCCGCCATGGAAGAGAGTGCGTCATTGCGACGCGCTCTGACACGCTATGCCCATGTGTTTCTCACGCAGGTCGCTTATACCGCGCTCTGCAATGGACGCAGCAAGCTCGAGGAGCGTTTGGCGCGCTGGCTGCTGATGGCACATGATCGCTCAAGCGGCGGCGATTTGATCCTCACGCATGAACTTTTGGCGATGATGTTGGGTGTGCGCCGCCCTGGCGTCACGACGGCGCTCAGCCTGCTGGAAGATAAAGGGCTGATTACGCCTCGGCGCGGCGCCATCTCGATCAACGATCGTGACGGCCTGAAACTGATCGCCAACGGCGCCTATGGCGCGCCGGAAGCCGAATGGAATCGCATCTTCAACTGACGCTTGGTCAGTCTCGCATCCGCTTTTCTTGCCGGCGGCGCTGCGCCCGCTGAACCTGACGCGACGGCGGCGGGCCGGACGGCGGCGGCGCCTTACGCCCCCGCCACCACAGCAAGCCCTTGCGCCCGAGCCGGCCGGCGAAGAATGCCAGCAGCACGGCGGCCGCGAAAATCAGCAGGGCGAAAGGATCCGAGAGAAAAGCCATGGGGCTCGCTTTGAACGGGTGAGGACCGCAAACCCCTACAGGCTCACGCGGGTCCTGACAATGGGGTCCGCCTCGGGGCTCGCCGTGGCCTCGCTTAAGCCAAGCCGTAGAACCGGCGCGGGTTGACCTCAAGGATTTTGCGCGCCGTCTCCGGTTCCAGCCGCGCATCGTCGCGCAAGCGCCGGATGGCGTTCAACTCGGTCGAGGGATCGCTATGACCATAATCGGTGCCGATCATGATGTGATCGGTTTCGCCGGCATGGGCCAGGATGTAGGGCACGTCTTCCCAGTTCTCGCAGGCAACGAACATGCGGTTGGCCGCGAGCGGCTTTTCAGGCCAGGGCTTGCCCTTCTTGCGAAAGCGCTCGCGCAGATCGCTCAGCACGTAAGGCAGCCATTGCGCGCCCACTTCGACGAATCCCCAGCGCAATTTGGGAAAGCGAGTCGGAATTTCCTTCTCCAGCAGCGTATGGAAAGCGCCGACCACGGCGAGCTTAAAGCGCGTGAAGCTGGTGTCTTTCATGAAAAAGTCGTGGTGCAGGAAGCAGCCGTTCGCCGAATGGATGCAGATCGGCATGTCTAACTCCGTGGCCATTTGCCACAGGGCGTCGAAATAGGGCTCGGCAAGATTGCGCTCGCATTCGAGACCGCGCAGGAAGATGCCGACCGCGCCGTTGTCCTTTGCCCAGGCGATTTCGTCCCGCACTCGCTGCGGCGATTTCTCCAGCAGCAGGAGCGGCGGCATAGCGACCCAGCGCAACCGCCCGCCGCCCTGACGCCAGATGTCCGCCAGCCAGCGGTTGTAAGTCTTACACAGCGCCGCCTCGCGCTCGGGATCGACCACCACAGGCCGGAGAAACAGGGTGGGATAAAGCACCTGCACCTCGATCTCGAGCTGATCCATATGAGCGAGCCGCGCCGCGGCGCTTAGCAGCTCACGCGATTCGCGCGATGTGTCCGATCCGGTGTTGCGGTCCTTGCCGTGCGTGCGGTTCTCGATGTCCCAGAATTCCCGCAGCGCATCGCCTTCGTTGCTCAGCAGCGTCTCGCCCGAACTTTGCGTCAGAAGGCGCGGCGTGAAACGCTTTTCTGCGCCTTCGAGATAAGCCCACGTCTGCGCCGTCTCGATCACATGGGCATCGGCGTCGATCGCTCCCATCGCACTCTCCCTCATCAAGCCGCCAGGTTCAGACCATGGCCGGCAATTGCGCATAAGCCGGCGACCGGCCCTGCCCTTGTTGATTGCCCTGCAAGAGTAGCAATGATCGTGCCATCCCTCATCGCGTAAAAATGTTTCGCAGAGTGTCCGATCCCTTTGGCGGTGCGTTTCCTTTCTGGTAAAGATTCAAGGATGACAAACACTTCGCCCTCCCCCTCGCCGCGCCGCTCGCCGCCTTGGCTCAAGCCGTTGACCGAATACGGCCCGCTCATCGCCTTCTTCATCGCCTATTGGCGCGCCGATCTCACCACCGCCACCATCGCTCTGATGGCCGCCACGGCCGTGGCGCTGGCCCTGTCGCTGATCATCGCGCGCAAATTGCCGCTGATGCCGCTGATCACAGCCCTCGTCGTCGGCCTGTTCGGCGGACTGACCCTGTGGCTGCATGATGATACTTTTATCAAAATGAAGCCGACCATCGTGCAGGCGGTGATCGGCGCGATCCTGCTCGGCGGCCTCCTCACCGGCCGCGCCCTGCTCAAGCCGGTGCTCGGCGCCGCCTGGGCGATGGATGAGATCGGCTGGCGCAAGCTGACCTTCCGCTTCGGCCTGTTCTTCTTCGCCATGGCGGCGCTCAACGAGATCGTCTGGCGCACGCAAAGCACCGATCTGTGGGTGAACTTCAAGGTCTTCGGCATCATGGGGCTGACGCTGGTCTTCGCCCTGACGCAGACGCCGCTGCTCAACCGCCACAAGCTGCCGGACGAACCGCCGTCAGAATGACTGTCACAAGCATGTGACCCGACGTGACTTGAGGATGATAGCGCGCGGGCCTATTTCAAAGAGGAAGGCCGCCGCCGAGCGACGATCGCGCTGCCCCCCAACGCCCGTCGAATCCTGTGGCGGCCTTCATATCTCCGGTCCTTCAGGCGCCCCCGGCTTCATGCCGGTCGGGCGCCTTTTTTCTTGCCGGTCCAGTCGGGGCCGCCGTTCGTCTTGACGCGGCGCGCGTCCTTCACCAGCTCCTTCACCGCGCCGGCAAGCGGCAGCGCGAGACCGGCGGCATCGGTCATTTGCTCGACGATCTGCATGTCCTGCAGCGCCCAGGTGAAGGTGAGTTGGTCCCAGTCTTCCAGCGCGGCGGAATTGCCCGTGCCGATCAATAGCGCGTCGCGCAGCTTGGGGAGATCGATTCCTGTGCTTTCGGCAAGCTTGCCCGCTTCCAGCAGCGCGACGCCGTTCGCCCACAGCAGCAGGTTGTTCACCGCCTTGCCGACCTGGCCGTGGCCGATGACGCCGAGATGATGCAGATCGGAACAGAAATTCGCATAAACCGGGCGGGCCCGCGCCACCGCGGCGGCGGCACCGCCGAACAGCACCAGCATGGCGCCCTCGTCGGCCGCCCAGCCGCCACGGCACATCGGCGCGTCGATCACCTCGACGCCTTTCGCCGCTGCGGTGGCGGCGAGCGCGGTCATGGTCGCCGGGGCGACAGTCGACGACACGGCAATCAGGGCGCCGGGCGCGAGCGCCGCCAGCAAGCCATCCGCGCCGCTCACCACCGCCGTCACCTCCGCATCGTCGCCGACGGCGATGATGACGAAGCTGCAATCCTTGGCGAGATCCGCCGGCCTTGCCGCGCTTTGGGCGCCCGCCGACAGCGCCCGCGTGACCGCGTCCGCGTTGGCGTCGTTCACCGTGACCGGATGGCCCGCTTTCAACAGATGCCGGAGAATGGCGTGGCCGATGCGGCCCGCGCCGATCAATCCGATGCGGTCTTTAGCCATCCTCTTTCGTCTCCCTGTCGTCGCGCTCTTTTTTGAGACGCGGCGCTTCTAAAACAACACAAAATTCCGCTTTTGGTACGATCCCGTACGAGCGGGCGGATTGTCGCGATTAAGTGGACGCAGCGCAACATTCCACCCGACGAAAATCTACTGAATCGCTGTTGACGACAGAGGCCTGGCGGTAAACTGTTGCCGCTCGGAGAAGCGAATGAGCGGCGATACGGCCGCCCCCCTTGGGAGATCAGTCATGACCTTGCGTACCATCGACGCCGACGCGCACGTCCTCGAAATTCCCTATACCTGGGAATTCATGGCTGAAGACGAGCGCAAATATGCGCCGATGATCGTCGCCCAGACGTCAGGCGCCGCCAAAGCGGCGAACGACGGCAAGAACATGCAAAAGGAATGGTGGGTGGTCGACGGCCGCCTGCAGCCGAAGGACGCCAACGTCGGCCACACGACGACGAGCGAAGAGGCGCGCGAAATGCGCGACATCGACGGCCGGCTCAAGCATATGGACGAGTTGGAGATCGACATCCAGGTGCTCTATCCGACGCTGTTCCTGCGCCCGATGACGCTGAAGGCCCAGGTCGAAACGGCCCTGATCAAAAGCTACAACCGCTGGCTCGCCGAAATCTGGAAGAAGGGCAAAGGCCGTTTGCGCTGGGTCGCCATGCCGCCGCTCTTGGAAATGCACAAGATGCGCGACGAGTTGGCCTGGGCCAAGGATAACGGCGCCTGCGGCGTGTTCATGCGCGGCTTCGAAGCGGAAAAGCGCCTGACCGACCCTTACTTCTATCCGCTCTATGAGGCCGCCCAGGAGCTGGATTTGCCGCTGTGCCTGCATTCCGGCACCAACGCCTTTCAGATTCACGACTTCTTCCAAGACGAAAGCGGCTTCAACAAGTTCAAGCTGTCGGTCGTCGGCGCCTTCCATGGCCTGATGATCGAAGGCATCCCGACCATGTTCCCAAAAACGCGCTGGGGTTTCGTCGAGGTCAGCGCCCAATGGCTGCCCTACGTGATGAACGACCTGGCGTTGCGCTTCAAGCGGCGCGGCAAGCGTTTGTCGGCCAATCCGCTCAAGGACAACCGCATGTTTGTCGCCTGCCAGGTCACCGACGACCTCGGCGACATCATCAAGGTCTCCGGCGAGGACAATCTGGTGGTCGGCACCGATTACGGCCACCACGACACCTCGACCGAGATCGAGGCTCTGCGCCTGCTGAAAAAGGATGGCAAGATCAGCCCCGCCGCCGTCGATAAGATTCTCGGCGCCAATGCCAGGGCGCTCTACGGACTCAGCTAAAGCTCCAGATATTTTTTATTAAGCCTTTGAATAATCGGAGAAATCCGATTGTACAAATTTTACCTATTTTTAGGATTTTGCTCTCATAGTGGCAAAGTCACCAGGAGGGTGACACCCGGCAACGGGCAACATTTGGCTTAGGTAAAGCCGTGAAACTGCTTCGGATTCCCGAGCTATGACACTGACGATCGCGCATAACGGCGCGGCGACTGTTGCCACGCGCTATGTCGATATGGCCGATCGCGCCGCGACTCGTTCGCTCGCGCGTCTGTCGTCGGGCACGCGCGTCCTCAGTTCGCGCGACGACGCAGCCTCGCTCGCCATCGGCTCCCGCCTCAATGTCGAAGTCGCCGCGCTGCGCCAAGGCGCCATCAACGCGCGCCAAGCCGTTTCCGTGCTGCAGATCGCCGACGGCGCCTCGTCCAAGGTCAACGACATCCTCACGCGCATGAAGACCCTGTCGGTGCAAGCCGGTTCGGGCCAGCTGTCCAGCGTCGAGCGCGGCATGCTCGATACGGAATTCCAGGCGCTCAAGTCCGAAATCGACCGCATCGCGCGCGACACGCAGTTCAACGGCCAAGGATTGGTCGATGACAGCGGCATCGTCTTTACCCTGCGCCAACTGCCGGCCAACGGCACCGTCTATCTCGATGGCACGGCGCTGGTCCTCAACGACACGTTCAATCTCTCGGATGTGCAGAACGGGCGCGTCACTTACGAGAACAGCAGCGGCACGTCGGATGGCCTGGTTGTCAGCGTCTCCAACAAGGACGGCTATTCGCTCGGCACGCTGACCGGCGAACTCAATTCGGAAAGCTTCGAAGACAGCGAATATCTCGCCTCCACCGGCCTCAATAACATCCACGCCTCCAAAGCCTATGGGCGCGGCGGCACCGGCGCCGGCGTCACCATCGCCGTCATCGATTCGGGCGTCGATCGCTACCACACCGATCTCGACAACAACATCGTCGGCGGCGTCGATATCGTCGACGGCGTGCTCGAAGGCGGTGCCGCCACCGCCGGCACCACGTCAGGCAACGGCAACGACACCAACGACGGCAATGCGTCGGACGGTCACGGTACTCATGTCGCCGGTATCGCCGCCGGCGAACGTAACGGCACCGGCACCATGGGCGTCGCCTATGAGGCCGACATTCTCGCCATCAAGGCGACGGCGCCGGGCACCGGCACCTTCGACGCCGACGACGTGTCGGACGCCATCGACTACGCGCGCCTCAACGGCGCCAAGGTCATCAACATGTCGCTCAGTTTTGGCCAGGGCGTCGGCATACCAAACCAAGTCACGGCTGCCATGGTGCGCGCGATCAACGCCGGCGTCGTCATCGTCGCCGCGGCCGGCAACTCCGCGCTTGCCGACCCCGATTTCCCGGCCAGTTTCGCCATCGATGCGACGGCGCAGGGCGCTTTGATCGCCGTCGGCGCGACCGACGACCAGAATGGAATCGCCAGCTTCTCCAATCAGGCTGGCGCCGTGAAAAGCTTCCTAGTCACCGCGCCCGGCGTGAGCATCACCTCCGACCTGTTCAACGGCGGCACCACGGTGACCAGCAATACCGTCGTCCATTCCGGCACATCGATGGCCGCGCCGCATGTCGCCGGCGCCGTCGCCGTGCTGAGCCAGTTGTACGGCTCGGGCAGCACGTCCAATCTGAGCGGCGCGGAGATCGCCAATCTCGTGTTCTCGACGACAACCGATCTCGGCGACGAGGGGATCGACACGACCTATGGCCGCGGCATCATCGACATGGACAAGGCCACGATGGCGCAGCTGCGGATCGACATCAATGTCACAGCCAGCTCGGCCAGTTCGGTCTCCAACCAGCTGAACGTGGTGAGCGGCCAGAGCGCCGCCTTCGCCGATTCCTTGTTCAAGGTCGCCGATGCTTACGAGTCGTTCAGCGATTCGCCGAGCAAGGAATTCAGCTTCAAGATCGGCAGCGGCACCGGCACCGGCGATGATCTGCTCATCAACACCCAGTCGATTTCGAGTCTCAGCCTCGGCCTATCGGACGTCGAGATCGACACGCAAGCCAACGCCGACGATGCCTCCGACAAGCTTTCGGCGGCGATCGACCGCTTGAGCGACATCCGCGCTAACATCGGCGCGGCGCAAAACCGCCTCGACTTCGCCTCGAGCAATTCCGACACCGTGGTCGAGAATATGGAAAAGGCCCGCTCCGACCTCATGGACCTCGACGTCGCCAGCGAAATGACGAGCTTCACCTCACAGAAGATCCTGCAGCAGATGGGTATCAGCGTTCTCAGCCAGGCCCAGAAGATGCCGCAGAACCTGCTGCAGCTTTTCAACTAGCGGTTACGTCTTTTTCGCGCAGTCGGCTTTGGAGCGATCGGCCGTAAAGCTGCCATCGGGGGCGCGGTAAAAGATCACCTGCGCCACCGCCTTGGTCGGCGAATACATGCGGTACTGCATGCAGCCGATGTCATCCTCGGCGATCGGCACCATGTAAAGCTCGTCGCCAGTAGCAATCGCGCCGGCGGGCAAGCTCGGGGCGGTCACAGCCGACTCCTGGGCCTGAACGCACGCCGGCATGCCGAGCAGCACGGCGAAGAGCGCCGGCAACAGGGAAGCGCGAAGGCGGCGTCGGTCATGGCGGGTGATCCCAGCGAACGTCATGACGCAGATTTAGCATCATCTCGTGGCGAAGGAAACGTCCCGCTATTTGACCTTCTGGCGTTTGAAATGGCCGAGGCCAG
>CANJIM010000017.1 GCA_947474495.1 Rhodospirillaceae bacterium | reverse complement strand
TGACCATGCAGTTCGAGCGCGAGATCGAGCCGGTCAGCTTGCGCAGCGCCTGGCTCATCAGGCGGGCATGCAGGCCGACGTGCGAATCGCCCATCTCGCCCTCGAGTTCGGCGCGCGGCACCAGCGCGGCGACCGAATCGATCACCAGCACTTCGACGGCGCCCGAGCGCACCAGCGTGTCGGCGATTTCCAGCGCCTGTTCGCCGGCGTCGGGCTGCGAGATCAGCAAGTCGTCGATCTTGACGCCGAGCTTGCGGGCATAGCCGGGATCGAGCGCGTGCTCCGCGTCGATGAAGGCGCAGGTGCCGCCGGCCTTCTGGGCCTCGGCGACGACATGGAGCGCCAGGGTCGTCTTGCCCGAACTTTCCGGGCCGTAAATTTCGATGATGCGGCCGCGCGGCAGGCCGCCGATGCCGAGGGCGATGTCGAGGCCGAGCGAGCCGGTGGAAACCACTTCGGCTTCGACCGAGGCCTCGCGCTGGCCGAGCTTCATGATCGAGCCCTTGCCGAAGTTGCGTTCGATCTGACCGAGCGCCGCTTCGAGGGCTTTGTTCTTGTCCATATTTGCTTTTTCCAGGGGAAACGCGGTGACGCCCATAGGCTTGACCCTCCTTATTCCATGGCGCCCCGACCGGCGCAATGCGATCAGATATTCATGGTTTGTTCTCTTTTGCAAGGGGGGTCGTTAATAGATTGAATTATAACAATAATTCAGTCTATGTTCTCAGGGTGTTCCTACAAATTTAGCGAAAGCGGCTTGTTTGGCAGAAAACCGCGAATTACTTCGCCACCGTCATCTTGACGATGGTGTCGGGCGTACGCGGCGGCTCGCCGCGGGTGATTTTGTCGACGTTCTCCATGCCCTGCACGACCTGGCCCCAGATGGTGTATTGGCCGTTCAAAAACGCGCAGTCCTTGAAGCAGATGAAGAACTGGCTGTCCGCCGAGTCGAAGGACTGGCTGCGCGCCATGCCGACGGTGCCGCGCGTGAAGCGCGCGTTGGAGATTTCCGCCGGAATTTTGACGCCGGAGCCGCCGGTGCCGTTGCCTTTAGGGTCGCCGGTCTGCGCCATGAAGCCTTCGATGACGCGGTGGAACTTCAGACCGTCGTAGAAGCCCTTGCCGGTCAGCTCCTTGATGCGCGCGACATGCTTGGGTGCGAGATCGGGGCGCAGCTCGATGACGACGGGGCCCTTGCTCGTCTCCATCAAGAGCGTCTCGCGCGGTGCGGCGTTCTGCGCGAAGGCGGGCACGGCGGCTGTGACGGTCAGAAGGGCGGCGGCGATGAGATTTTTGGCAAAGCGCATGGGAACCTCGCGGGGGAGCTGGGCGGGAAATCGTCTGCGACCATTCTAGCCGCCTGCCCTCACCCCGCCAGCACTTCCTTCACCTTGCCGGCGAGCTGCTGCAGGCTGAAGGGCTTGGGCAGGAAATGCACGTTGGCGCTTTCCGCCAGCTTCTCGCGCAGGTTGTCCTCGGCGTAGCCGGAGATGAAGATCACCTTCATCTCGGGATTGGCCTCGCGCACGCGGCGCACCAGTTCCGGGCCGTCGAGCACCGGCATGACGACGTCGGTGATGACGAGATCGACCGGCTCCGACGCCGCGGCGATGACTTCCAGCGCATGCTCGCCGTTCCTGGCCTCGAGCACTTTGTAGCCCTTGTTGCGCAGGGCGCGGGCGCCGAACAGGCGCACGGCGTCTTCGTCCTCGACCAGCAGCACGGTGCCGACGCCGGTGAGGTCGCGCGCCGCGCCGGCATTGGCCTCGTCGTCATGGCTGACGACGCGCTCGGCGGCGGTGGCGTGATGGCGCGGCAGATAGATGCTGAAGGTAGAGCCCTGCCCCATCACGCTGTCGACCATGACGAATCCGCCGGTCTGCTTGACGATGCCGTAGACGGTGGAGAGGCCGAGGCCGGTGCCGGAGCCGACTTCCTTGGTCGAGAAGAACGGCTCGAAGATGCGCTCCAGGTTCTCGGCCGGAATGCCGGTGCCGGTGTCGATGACCTCGACCTGCACATAGTCGCCCGCCGGCATGATCTCGACGCCGCGCTGGATCTCGTGATCGAGCATGACGTTGGCGGTGCGAATGGTCAGCGTGCCCCCACTCGCCATGGCGTCGCGCGCGTTGACCACCAGGTTGATGATGACCTGCTCGAACTGGCCCTGGTCGACGCGCACCAGGCCGAGGTCGCGGCCATGCACCACCTTGAGCTGGATGTTCACACCGATCAGGCGGCGCAGCAGGTTCGACAGCTCGGCGAGGATGTCGGTGACGTCGAGAATTTTCGGCTGCAGGGTCTGCTGGCGCGAGAAGGCAAGCAGCTGGCGCACCAAGTTCGCCGCGCGATTGGCGTTCTGCTTGATCTGCATGATGTCGGCGAAAGTCTGCTCGCGGGGCCGGTGGCGCAGCAGCAAGAGATCGCAAAAGCCGATCATGACGGTGAGCAGGTTGTTGAAGTCATGCGCGACGCCGCCGAGATGGCCGCCGGACGTGGAAGCCATCTGCAGCGACGCGCCCATCTTGCTCTTGAGCACGTCGCTGAAATTCTGCGGCTTGAGATCTTGCGCCGTGTAGCCTGGCGTGTCGGCGTTGGCGATGTTCTGGGCGAGCAATTCCTGGCGCTGACCGAGCCAGGTCATGCGCCGGCTCATGGCCGAGAACAGCGGAATTTTATTAAATCCATCGTTTAAAACCCAGGTGAAGCCTTCGGCTGCAGCAGCTGCCGCTTGGCCCGGCCTTTGCCTGAAAGGGGCCGACCGGGGCGGCGATGGGCAAATAATGCAGGGCCACTGTTAAAATAGAGTAAAGGAGGCTAATCTCCGCACGGCCCCGGGGGACCCTTCCCCTACCCCAGCAAGGATGGCCAGGTGGGCGAAACGCCACGGGCGCCAGGATGGCGAAGGAGAACCAATGCTGTATCTGACGCGTAAGGTGGGCGAATCGGTCGTCATTAACGACACGATCGAGGTCACCGTCGTCGAGGTCCGCGGCAAATCCATCAAGCTCGGCTTTGTCTTTCCGCCCGAAGTTTCGGTCCTGCGGCGCGAAATCCATGAGCGCATCAAGGAAGAGAACAAGGCCGCGGGTGCAACCGACCTGCCCGCCGAAGGGCTCGACCTGCCCAGCCTCGTCAAGCCGCCCAAGGGCGACTAGGGCCAGCTGCAGGACAGCCGTTATTTTCGCCGCGCTTTCAGGCCTTTAACTAAAAATTAAGCATATTGCACGAGTCTGCTCGTGAGGCTTCTGCCCGGCCGCATCCGGCGCCGCGCCCATGAGGCGCATGAACGGGGATTGCTTTGCCCGACCGACAGACTCCGCATCGACCGACCGACGCCCAGGCCGTCAAAGCCACGGCGAGCCCTGAGCAAGATGGGGGCCTTTTCGATTCGTACAGCGAGCGCTTCGATTTAATCGTCGCGACGGGTCCGTTCGAGACGCTCGTGGCGCTCCTGGGCCTCGACGCTCAAAGTGGCGATAGGGCGGGCTTCGAGCCGGCGCAAGCTGATCGGCTCGCCGGTCTCGACGCAGTAACCGTAACTGCCATCGTCGACCCGCTCCAAAGCCTCGTCGATCTTGGAAACGAGCTTGCGGGCCCGGTCGCGCGTGCGCAACTCGAGCGAGCGGTCTGTTTCAAGCGACGCCCGGTCGGCGAGATCGGGCTCGCGGAAACCGCCCTCTTGCAGATGCAGGAGGGTTTCTGTCGATTCGGAGAGCAGCTCTTCTTTCCAGGCCAGCAGCTTGCGGCGGAAATACTCGCGCTGCTTCGGACTCATGAACGGCTCGTCATCGGACGGCCGGTAATCGGGAGACAACGTCACGGACATCTCGAACACCACCCCAGGAACAAGCGCAGTAAAGCGCGCGGAGTATATGGAGACGCGGGCGTCACGGCAAGGCCGGGGCGCTTTGGGCTGCAGCAAATTTATCTATTAATTTCAATAGCTTGTTGGGGCAGGGCCGGGAACCGAGCAGGCCTGGGCAGCCAATCAGACGCGCGGGCCGTATTTGGCCAGTTCAACGGCGGCCCAACCGGCACGACCCCATAATGTCGTTAACTGCTTAAAATTCACTGAAGCCAGGACCGAATTTTGCCAATCAGGCCCACAGGCGCTTCACGAGAAAGCCCATAAAAATCGGCCTTTGAGGAAGCTTTAAGTAAAGGTTTTGTTAACTTGCCCCCCCCCCATAATGACTTCTATGGTTAAGGCCCACCGAAGAAATTGCGGGGATCCGGTCATGCGTGTTTTGCTGATTGAGGACGATAGCGCCACGGCGAAGAGCATCGAATTGATGCTGAAGTCGGAAGGTTTCGTCGTTGATTACACAGATATTGGCGAAGATGGCCTCGAGATCGGCAAGCTGTACGATTACGATCTCATGCTCCTTGATCTCATGCTGCCGGATATCGACGGCTATGAAGTCCTGCGCCGCTTGCGCGCCGCTCGCATCAACACCCCGGTGTTGATTATGTCCGGCCTCACCGAACCCGACAAAAAGATTAAAGGCCTCGGCTTCGGCGCCGACGATTATCTGACCAAGCCGTTCGACAAAGGCGAGTTGATCGCCCGCATCCACGCCATTATCCGCCGCTCCAAGGGCCATTGCGAATCGGTCATCCGTACTGGCCGCCTCGTCGTCAATCTCGACGCCCGTACGGTCGAAGTGGACAATCAGCCGCTTCATCTGACCGGCAAGGAATACGGCATCCTTGAGCTTCTCTCGCTACGCAAGGGCACGACACTGGCCAAGGAGATGTTCCTCAACCATCTCTATGCCGGCATGGACGAGCCTAAGCTGAAGATCATCGACGTCTTCATTTGCAAGCTGCGCAAGAAATTGGCCACCGCGACGAGCGGCGACAACTACATCGAGACCGTTTGGGGCCGTGGTTACGTGCTGCGCGATCCCAATGAAGATCCGCACCTCGCCACGGGCACGGACAGCGTGGTCGCCCCCGTCTAAGCGTTCAGCAGTTTTTAGCTTGTCGCCGGGATCAGGCACTCCTGCCTGATCATCTCGGGCGCCGCCATGCTCGATATCCGTGCGCCCAAGCCCTCCGCCAGCACCATGGCATAAGCAGCCGGCGCCGTTTTCGCGCTCAAATCCCCCACCCCCGCCTGCCCGGATAACGCCGCGGCCATATCAGCCGCCAGGGCTGCCCGCTCTCCCATCGCCTTCGATCTCCACAACAATCCATCGGCTGTCGCCTGCGACGAGAAGATGAGCTGCCCGGCGCCGCCCAAGCAATCAAGCGCGACCAAACCCAACAGCAGCATCAATTTAGCGCCGATGCGCGGGATGGGGAGAGAAGCCCCCCCCTCCGGCCATACAACAGCGATCCGATCGCCAAAGGGCCAATCCAGCATGGCGGCCCGCGCTTAAGCCAATCCGGCATCGGCGCCAGAGGGCAAACGGACTGAGCCAAAGGCCAAGCGGAAAAATTGCAATTGGCGCGCCGTTTCCTTGGCGCTCGTGGCGACCAATCCCAATGCCTCACCGCCAGGATCGTCTGCAAGTTCTAAGATCAGCTCAATGCCATTGTTGATGGCACTGACAGGGCTGATGAGATTGTGGCACAGCCGGGCATTGAGCAGTTCGAACAGCCGGGGTTCAATACGCTGATCCATGTCACCGGCGGCACAAAGCCGCCTCCTTCGTCGATGAACTGAGCCGCCATTTTTCGGGCGAGACCCGACGCGACGGTCTAAACTGCCGCAGCCACCGGCGAATGACAACAGCCTAAGCAAAAACGCCAACCAGCCCGCGACTGTCAGACTGATGATGTTTAAGAGCTAATCCAACGATGTCCAATGCCGCCGATCTCACCCCTGGAACCTACGTCCGCCACCCCGATCATCCGGAATGGGGAATAGGCCAGATTCAATCGGCTATCGGCATGCGCATTACCGTTAATTTCGAGAACGTCGGCAAACAGCTGATCAACGCCGCCGTTATTAACCTTGTGCCCATGCGTCTTGATGACATCAGCTAAGATGAATTGGTTAATGTCCAAAAATCATGGCCGCTCTGCAACCCCTGCGCTTGAACGGTTCTGGGCACATCTATAAATTGTCGCAAATTCCGTTGATGTGGCCGATCTTAGGCCATGAGTGGTTGCTGAAGCCGGGGAAAGAATATGTTGAGCGGAAACGCGGGGCCGGCTCTGCTGGTCGCGTCTTGCAGCGCATCTTCACGCCGCCGTTCGCATGCCTCTGCCCACATTCTTAGTAACGGTCACTGCGCATTACATCGGCATTTGCGGCGAACGGCACGGGGCCTTGCATGACCCCGCCTAAGTCGAAATCCATGGGTAAGAAGACGCCAGGCGCGGCCTCCATTCCGCTCCCCCCGTCCGAGCCGCCACCGCCTCATATCGCCATCGGCCAGATCGGCAATGATCCGCAGAGCGACCTATTGCGCGGACTCTGCTAACGCCTATCGCCAGCATACGCCACTGACGCCGCTGACGCCGCTGGCAATATCGTCTATGCCAATCCTGCGTTCGCGCAAATCGCCCGCGCTCTGTTTGAATTGCCTGCCGAAGCGCAGGCAATTGATGAAACTCCCGTCGCCCTGATGCGCATTATCGAACGGCTCTATCTCGCGCGCCGGCCGATCGAAACCCAGGAAACCATCGATATCGGGGGCGCTAACCGGACGTTCGTCGGCCGCCACTTTCCCTTGCAGGACGCAACTGGTGAAATTGTTGGCTTCGGCGGCAGCTTCACGGATGTGACACCGCTCAATCAGGCGGCGCAACGTGCCGGCCAGATGGAAACGTAGCTCCAGGATGTCGTGCGCTCCGCCTCTGATTAGATCTGGGCGACTGACGGCAATCTCAATCTCACCTTCGTATCGGCGCGGATCGCGGAGACAATTGGCCTGCCGCCGTACGCTTTGAAAGGCCGCCACCTGATAAGCCTCGGTCAATTCGCCGCCGTCGATCATGAGGCGCCGAAGGAGTTGCTGCAGCGTCACTTGCCGTTCCGCCAGGCGCTATTTGTCATGCCGGATGAAAAAGGCTTATTGCGCTCGATCCACCTCAGTGGCGTACCGGTGTTCGATGACGCCAGCGGAAAATTTCTCGGCTACCGCGGCACGGGTACGGACGTGACGCGCCAGCAGATCGCAGAAAATGCTGAGCGTCAAACCTCAGCCGAGCTCGCCAAGGCGATGCAATCACTGACGGCGCGCAACGCGCAACTCGATCTCGCTCTGGAGGACGCGCGCGCCGCCGAACGCGCCAAGATCGAATTTCTCGCCATGATGAGCCATGAGCTGCGCACGCCACTCAACGCCATCATCGGATTTTCCGACGCCGCCATTCAGCGTGTGCTTGGACCGCTGAGCGATCCTTACGTCGATTACTTCAGCGACATTCACAAAGCCGGCGGACACCTGCTCGCCATCATCAGCGATATTCTCGACACGGCAAACATCGAGACGCAGACCCTAACGATTAGTGTCGCGCCAGTGCGTGCCCGTGAATTGATGTCGGAAGCGAAAGCCTTAATCGCCATGCGCGCAGCAGAAAAGTGCCTGAATATCGACGCCGTCGACATCGCCGATCATTGGACGATTCTCGCCGACCGGCTGCGCACTAGGCAGATTCCCGTCAATCTGCTGAACAATGCTGTCAAATTCACCCCCGACGGCGGCTCGATCGGCATCGACACCCGCGAATATGCCGACGGCCGTCTCGCCATCACCGTATGGGATACCGGTATCGGCATTCCGGACGCCGAGCTGGATCGGGTCTTCGAGCGCTTCTATCAGGTCAAGGCCGACGTCATGAGCCAGCGTCCCGAAGGCACAGGCCTTGGCCTCAGCGTCTCGCGCCATCTGGCTCAGCTCATGGGCGGCGATTTGACGGTGGAAAGCTCCCCCAGCCGCGGCTCGCGCTTTACCCTGACGTTGCCCTTGGCCAAGCCCGTCAAGATTATCGACGGCTACAATTTGGCGTGAAAACGCCGATTTTGCCGTTTTACGGCAAAGGCTTCGCGCAAACGTGCATTTGAAGTCGGACGTATCCGTTCTAATATAACGGTCATGATCGATCCGTTCGGCCGCCATATCAGCTATCTCCGTGTCTCCGTGACAGACCGCTGCGATTTTCGCTGCGTCTACTGCATGGCCGAAGACATGACCTTTCTGCCCAAAACCGACGTGCTGACGTTGGAGGAACTCGACCGCCTGTGCAGCGCCTTCGTGCGCCACGGCGTAAAGAAGCTGCGCCTCACCGGCGGCGAACCGCTGGTGCGCAAGAACATCATGAGCCTGGTCAATTCGCTAGGCCGCCACCTTAAGACCGGCGCATTGGAAGAACTCACCTTGACGACCAACGGCTCGCAGCTCGCCAAATACGCCGACGATCTCGTGCGCGCCGGCGTCAGGCGCGTCAACGTCTCCGTCGATTCGCTCGATCCGCAGCGCTTCCGTGACATTACGCGGCGCGGCGATCTCGCCGTCGTGATGGACGGCTTGCGCGCCGCAAAAGAAGCCGGTCTCAAGGTCAAGATCAATGCCGTGGCGCTCAAGGGCGTCAACGAAGACGAGTACGACGAGATGATCGCCTGGTGCGGCCGCGAAGGCTTCACCCTGACGCTGATCGAAACCATGCCGCTCGGCGAGATCGACCAGGATCGCACCGATCAATATTTGCCGCTCTCGCTGGTGCGTGCCCGTCTGCAGCGTCGCTGGACGCTGGACGAAAGCGATTTCCGCACCGGCGGCCCGGCGCGATATGCGCGAATCGCCGAAACCGGCGGCCTGATCGGCTTCATCACGCCGCTGACGCACAACTTCTGCGAAAGCTGCAACCGCGTGCGCCTCACTTGCACCGGCACGCTGTTCATGTGCCTCGGCCAGAACGACGCCGCCGATCTGCGCGCCCCGCTGCGCGCCGGCGCCGACGACAAGCTGCTCGACGTCGCCATTGCCGAAGCGATCGCGCGCAAGCCCAAGGGCCATGACTTCATCATCGACCGCCGACAGGACAAGCCGGCGCTGGCGCGTCACATGAGCGTCACCGGCGGCTGATCCGCGCGGCTCAGCAACTGGCTTAGCAGGCTCCGTCCTGTCTCGCCGGCCCGATGATCGTGCGGCTGCTGCCCTTGGCGCCTTTGACCGACGAAGACACGACCTGCAGGATTTCGAGGTCGTCTTCCTCGCTGTTCTCGAACCAGTAGCGCGCGCCGCGCGGCATGATGACGCCTTCTTGCTCGCCGAACTCACCGATCAGCACGTTGTCGGGCCCGTAGAACGTCGCCCGGCCTTTGATGACGATCCACAGGCTGTCGGTCAGCGCGTGATAGTGTAGGTCGGTTTCACCGCCCGTTTTCCAGACCTGCATGACGCCGCGCACGATGTCGGTCTTGCCGAGGTCGAACCGCTTCGAGCGCTTGAGCTCCGACGTGTCCGGCTTCTTGTACGAAAACGGCTGCATCATAGCCTCGGCGGCCAGATGCTCCGCCTCGCTCATCTCATACTTAACAGGGTGACCCGACTCTTCGTTCATGACGTCCTCCCTTCTTGAAACTTCGCCAAGAAAATCAGGATTTTGACGCATCCTGCAGTTTCACGCTGCGGCCGAATCCTATCACCCGCATAACCAAGGTTAACGCGAGCAGCACCAGCATCAACATCGTGCCAATCGCTCCGACGGTGCCGATGAGGCCGTCGTCCCACATGTTCCATATGGCTGCGGCCAGCACGGTGTTCTCCTGGCCTTCGGTCAGCATCAGCGGCAAACCGGCTGCACGCACTACATGCAAAATCGTCCAAATCAAGACGCCGACCATGGCCGGCATCAAGAGCGGGCAGTAGACGCGCAGCATGACGCGCCATTGCCGGGCGCCGCTGACTTGCGCGGCCTCTTCGAGATCTTTGTGGATCTGCATGATCGCCGAGTTCATCACCCGCGTGCCGTAAGCCATGTAGCCGATGACGAAGGCGATCGAGAGCGACCAAATGGATCCAAAGAGATTCGTTCCGATCTTGTCAACCTGCAAGAACATCCACAGAAGAGCCAGTCCCATCACCATGCCTGGGATCGCATGAGGAATGAAGGCAAATTGATCTAGCAGCTTCGATCCCCAGAACTTGCTGTGGACTACGACAAGAGAAACTAAGAAGGAGACGATCATCGTGCCGATCGCCACGGCAACCGTTACCATGAAGGTATTCTGCAGGATGACTCCAAGAGTGTCATTGCTGAAGACCTTGAGGTAATTCGCCCAGGAGAACGTGGCGAAGGCCTTGGCCGACGGCACCTGAAGAAACGGTAGGAACGACACGTAAGCCAGCACGAGGAACGGTATGACGATTGAAACGATGAGAAACAGCATTACCAAACCGAACGCTGGCCAGCGCCATACGCCAAGATCGGTGATCCTCGGCCGATAGCCTTTGCCGGTAATGATGGTGTAGCGCTCTGATCGTGAGATGACGCGGCTATAGAGATATGTCGCAACGATGGCGATGACGAGATAGACCACACCGAGCGCGTTCGCATCGCCATAAGCGGGCAAGGACGATGCGGAATGCAAAGCATTATATATTTTCGTGCTGAAGACAAAAATGCCGGACGGCAGGCCCAGAATGCCGGGAACCTCGAAACCTTCCAGCGCGCTGGTGAACTGATAAATAGCCACTGCGATCAGGCCCGGCGCCATCAGGCGCAGCGTGATCTTGCGCAGCGTTGATGTCGGCCGAGCCCCTGACATGGCCGCGGCCTCTTCCAACGAGGGGTCCATGCTCCGTAACAACGGCACCAGCATTAGAAATGCCGTCGGCACCATGCGCAGACCTTCGATAAGTATCATCCCGCTGAGGGTGTAAACATTGAAGGGCGCGCTTTCCAAGTTAAACGCGCTCATCAAAATCTTGTTGAAGAACCCGATTCTCGGGCTGGCAAGCAGCACCCATGCCATAGCTTGCAGCATCCCAGGCATGGCGAGCGTCATCGGCACGCCGGCATAGACCCATATCTTGAAGGGCAGATTAGTGCGTTCGACGAGCCACGCCAATCCCGTGGCCAAGAGCAGCCCCACAGCGGTGCTGCCGCTTGCGAACCATAACGTGTTCGCGAGCACACCGTAGGTGCTCGAATCGCTCCAGACCTTGGCGTAATTGTCGAAACTCAGCGTCCAGAACGAGAACTCCGACGGCATGCGTGCCTTGCTGAAGCTGCCGAGCACCAGGAATAAAACTGGTGTCAGAACCATCAGAACGACCACTATCAATACTGCATGCTGCCAGATCGATGCGCCGCATATCTTCGGCAAGGTGAGCCGGGCACGACGGAAATCGGCAACGGCCAAGGTCATACGGTCCTTCCTTCGAGCAGCTGGCTGTCAACTGTTCGCATCACATTCCTCAGCAAAAACGCCTCCCATCACTTGGTCTTCTTTTTTTATAACGACAGGCACGTGAGGAGCGTGCCATCAACTCGCTCCATACGCACCATGACGCCTGTCGTCATGCCAAGGCGTTCTCTTCAACCGGATGATCTTTGTCGTGATCGGTAAAATTCTTGCCGGCATCGAACACGATGAGTTTATCCTTTGCGGAGTCATCGCGCATGATGCCATAAGGGTCCGCGCCCCTCTTGACAGCCTCGATCGATTCGAACACCAGATTGCGCCACAGAACCACGCCGTAATCCGAGGTCGCAAGGAATTCCTTGGTGCGGTCGTGTATCAGGCCTTGGCTTTCTTGCGCCGCACGATCCTGCTCGCTGGATGCCAGCCCCCACCATCCGTCGTCGACTTGCTCGTAGATGCCGCGAGGCGGACGCTCGATGCCCTTGCATTCCTGTTTGTAGGGCCCTTCCGTCTTCGTGACGACCTTAACGTAGAAGGTTGTTGTCTGGATGTCGTCGTTCGGCACGCGGAAATGCATGAAGTCGCTGGGCGCCGAACCGATGCGCTCGTTGCGCCGGCGCGAGGTCGACGGGAAGATATGGTGACTGACGTTTTCCTTGCGGCCCGGATAGACCGAATGCATGCGGAAGCCCTGCGGCGTCTGAGTCCAAGTCACCTCTGGCCGCTTCATGGCCATGGAGGGATAGACCGGCGCATGCAGCACCATGCTGTGGAACGAATCGACGCCGTTTTCAGCGCGCTGTGCCCAGTTGCACTGGTCTTCCTTCGCCCAGACGGTGCGATCGCAGTTCTCCCGGAACAGCAGATCGTAGCGTGGGAAAACAGGAGCAGGATCCGGTCCGAGATATGCGAAGATCAAGCCGCCCGCCTCTTCGATCTTGGCGGCGCGCTGATGCACTTCTAGGTGCAGCTTGCTACCCGGCGGCTCGGCTGGCATTTCTACACACTTGCCATCCGTATCGAAAAGCCATCCGTGGTAGCAGCAGCGCAAACCGCAATCCTCCACGCGACCATGGATCAGAGACGCACGGCGATGCGGACATGCGATGTCGAGCATCCCGGCTTCGCCATTCGGTTTACGGAACAGCACGAAACTCTCCCCTAGAAGACGGACTTCGACCTGCTTCTTCGTCAGCTCCTGACTGAACCAGACCGGCCACCAGTAACGGCGCAAGAATTCGCCACCCGGGGTTCCCGGACCAACCCGCGTTAAGACTTCATTCTGTTCGGGTGTCATTAGAGTCTCCTTTGCGCAATATAGATTTTATTCGTCCGCGGATTAGCGCTTCTGTTCCCACAACTTATTCCAGAAGCTCATCATGCTATTGTCTTCTTCGTTAAGTGACGGATCACGAAAGGCGATCTTCTTGCCGAGAATTTCCTCGGGAAACTTCTCAAAGATCGGCAACTGCAAATCCTTATGAACCGGCTTGGCCTGCTCCCATTGATATTGGGCGATCTGGCCTTCTTTGCTGAGCAACCAATTGGCGAAAATCCGTCCGCTATTGATGTTGGGACTGCCTTTCAAAATAGCGATCTCACCGATAGCTGACGGCGTCGGCGCCGGGCAATGCCAGCTGATCGGCGCCCCTTTCTCGGCAAGCTCACCGATACGGTGATCGCCAGCCGGGATGGCGACATCGAATTCGCCGGCGATCAGCAGTTCCGCCAGCGCGTTGGCACCTTCTTTGCGAATTTGCGGACGCACGTCTTGGAAAAGCTTGGTCGTGAAATTAGCGCCCCAGGCATCGCCGAATTCGCCCCACAGCGGCAGCAGCCAGACCTGCGGTAAGTTGTTGATGCCAATTTTTCCATTACGCCAACGCGGATTAGTCAACAAGTCGTCCCACGTAGTCGGCAGCTCGGCTTTTTTGACCTTCTCGATGTTGTAGGCCATGCACCAATGACGCAACCGCATGCCGATCCAACGCCCCTTAGGGTCCTTCATGCCGACCGGCACCTTTTCAGCAGTCGGCAGGTTGTTCAAATTCTCCAGCAGGTCGGCTTCAAAATAATGCGGCAAGGCGCCGCCGATGCTGCCGACGACGTCAACCACATAACGGCCTTCCTTGGCGGCCATCAGCGGCGTGATTGCGCGCGATTGGAAACTGCCGCGCGAATAGCTGACTTTGATGTAGGGGTACCGGGCGGAGAAGGCGGCGATCATTGACTTAAAGTTGCCGGGATCCCAGGAGCCGCCGATCCGCACCGCGCCCTCTTTCTTAGCGGCCACAATCCACTCGTCGGGGACGGCCAACTCTTGATCGAGGCCGGAGAGGATAGAGTCCTGCATCTTAAGCTCGGACAACATCTTCTTCGTCGGCGCCGGCAATTCAGCGGACGACGACGGCGAAACCCCGCCGATCAACAATGCGACCACGGAAATGGCGGATAAGGCGAGGCTTCTCGCTATGCTCATGACATCTCTCTCCCTGCTATGCGCCTCTATGTGCGCTACGGACAGCCACTGGCGTGGTCTGGCCGATTTCTCAATAGGTTAGCGGCTTGAGCCGTAGAAGCCAGAAAATGATAATTATTCCAAAATGAGGGGCTCGCCAGCCTTGCCCGGGTCGCCACATCGGTTATTATTTTGGCGAAGATGATTTGCGGATCAATAAGTTAGCCCGCCCAAGCCAAAAAGCGGGGATATCGATGCGCGGGGAGCCATGAAGGAGACGGCCGGCCGATTGCCGGCCCCTGCAAATGCACGAGAAGATTCCGGACCTCAATTCGCTGCGGATTTTCGCGAAAGTCGCCGAGAAGCAAAGCTTCACGGCGGCCAGCATGAGCTTGGGCATTTCCCAGTCGCTCGTCAGCAAATGCATCAAGCGGCTTGAGGACAATCTCGGAGTGAAGCTGCTGCTGCGCTCGCCGCGGCAAGTTTCGCTTACCGACGTCGGCCGCGATTTCTACATCTATTGCGCGCGCATCCTCGACGAAGTCGGCGACGCGATCGCGGCGGCCCGCCGCATCAACGCGGAAGTCTCCGGCCACCTCCGCGTGTTCAGCACGCAAGGCGTCGGCCAAATGCTCGTTCTACCTGTCGTCTCGTCTTTTATGCGCAGCCATCCGACGATCAGCATCGATCTCATGCTGGGCAGCTTGATCAACCTCATCGAGCATCACCTCGATCTGGCGATTCGCATGACCAACGCGACGGATCCGTCGCTTCATCACACCAGCGTGGCTTACCGAAACATCGCCAGCTTTGGCCTCGTGGCCTGCGCTTCGCCGGAGTATTTGCGCAATTTCGGAAAACCTGCGCGTCCAGAGGACCTCATCTATCACAACTGCCTTCTGCACTCCTCAAAGACGACTCAATCGACGTGGTATTTTAACGGCCCGCAGGGCCAGTATGGTGTGCATCCGTCCGGCACTTTCTCAAGCAATACCAGCTCAACGATTATTGAAGCCGCATTGCAAGGCTGCGGGATCGGTCTGTTTTTACGCCCCGCCGTCGAGAGCCATATTCAATCGGGCCAGCTAGTCTCGCTGTTTCCCGAGGCTATGTGCATAACGCGGACCCTGACCGCGATCTATCCGCAAGCCGCGCCTTTGCCGCGCAAACTTGAAGTGTTCCTGGACCATCTTACAAGCTATTACGAGCAGACCTTGACGACACAGCCAGTAAACGGAATGCGTCTCAGAGTCAGATGATAATCTTTCAATCGGAGAGCGACACCTATGGCGGAGATTCTCGGGCTCGGCTTGACCCATTTCGGCGGCTTCATGTTTCCCGACGAGGAAATGGCCGCACGCATCGGCGCCGCCATGAAGAGCCCGAAGCTGCCCGATCATTTGCGTGATCCCGCCAACTGGCCGGCGCGCATGCGCGAGGAATGGGGCAATGATCAAGGCGCCGCATTCGCCGCCAAACATAAGGCGGAGTTCTTTGCCGGCGTCGGCAAGATTCGCAAAGCGCTGGACGAGTTCAAGCCGGACGCCGTCATTATTTTCGGCGATGACCAATACGAATGTTTCCGTGAAGACCTGGTGCCGCCCTATTGCGTCTTCATCATGGACAAGTTTCAGGTGAAACCCTATCAACGGGCACGCGGCATCGGCGGGTCGGCGATCAACATGTGGAACGACCCTCTCGACACGGTGATCGATTATCCTGGCGCCACCCGAATCGCCAAGACGCTCGCCGCTGACTTGCTTGGGCACGGTTTCGATCCGGCCTACAGCTATTCGCTGCCGCACCAGGACTATCTCGGCCACGCCTTTGCCAACACCCTGTTGTTCCTCGATCATGAGCGTAAGGGGTGGCCCTATCCCATCGTGCCGTTCGCCATCAACGCCTACGGTTCGGCCTTGATCCGCGAAAAAGGCGGTCTCGACGGCGCCGGCAGCGACGATGCCGAGATGGATCCGCCCGGCCCGTCTCCGAAACGCTGCTACGATCTCGGCGTCGCCATCGCGCGGGCTTTAAAGCCAACCCCCTGGCGCATCGCCCTGGTCGCGACGGCGAGCTTCTCCCACGCCTTCCTCACCGATAAGAACCACAGGCTCTATCCCGACTTGCCGGCCGACCGTGAGCGCTTTGCTGAGCTCAAGGCCGGTAACTACGCCGCCTGGCGCGACCTGCCCCTCAGCCAGCTGGAGGCCTCCGGCCAGCACGAATTGCTCAACTGGTATCCGGTTGTCGGCGCCATGGCCGAACTGGGGCAGAAGCCGTCCTATTGCGAGCTGCTGGAGACCTACACGATGAACTCCAACAAATGCGTAGCGCTGTTCCCCCCGGCCGCCTGAGATGCAGGTGAATATGGCGTATCAGAAGATTGCCTTCTAAAATGAGCAGGAACTAGACGCACGACCCCGTCGCGTCTCGCCGTCATCAGGACATATCGTGATTCGCGGCAGTGCCTTTTCCGCCATACTGCATGGGCTTCTGCTGGCTGGCCTCATCTTCGGCCTGCCCAGCCTCATTCGGTTCGTGGAAGAGTCGGAGCCGATTTAGCCGACGCACATTCAAGTCGCCGCCATCACGCCCGAAGAATCTGCCGCCATCAACAAGGCTGCCGCCCGTCCGCTGCCGGATATCGATTCGCCCACCGGCGGCAAGAGCGGCTTGAGCACCGACGCTATCAATACGGAAACGCCCGAAGATCGTCGGACCATCCTGCAGAGCCGTGCCGCATCGAGCACTCAGACCAGCCCTGCCGAATCGAAGATCGACGAAAAAACCCCAACGCCGAACCAACCGCCCACGCCGCCGCCGCCGACGGATGCCGTCGCCGAACGGCCTCCAACCGACCCGACGCCGCCGGCGCCCACGCTGCCATCTGAGCCGCAACCGCAAGACGCTCGGATCGAACCGCCCGTCGTGCAGCCGCCACCGACTCCCGTAAGGGACGTTGTTCCGCCGCCGCCGCAGCCGCCGGATCCAGTTCGGCCGATCCCTCCCGAACCCATCCCGCCGGTACCGCAAGTCGCGCAACCGACGCCCTTGCTGCCCACTCCCCTTTTGCCGCCACAACCGGCGACGCCGCAACCACCACCGCCGCAAGCCGCTGCTCCTGCGCAACCCTCTATCGCATTTCTGCCGAGCCAAGCGTCTCAGCCGGCCAGCGCACCGAGTGCCGCTGCAACGGCCAATGCGCCAGCCGAACCGCCGCCGAGCGCCGCGCCGCCGCCAAACGCCGCGCCACCACCTCCCAGCGCCTCGCCACCGCCGCCATCAGCCTCGGCGATTCTGGCCAACGCAGATGCTGTGGCGAAAACGCTGCTGCCCCTAGCCGACGCGCTGCCCCGACTGGACAGCACCATCTGCGAAATTCTCGTGGCTCAATCGCGCGATGCAGCCGCAGCACGCCTCGCGGCTCAAGGCACGCCGGCGCTGCAACAATCGATTGGCCGCATGGCCACGGCAGCCGAGCAAGGCTATGCCCATGCGCAATTCAGCCTCGCCGAAATCTATCTAACGGGAGATGGCCAACCGCGCGATGTCGCGCGCGGTAAGCAGTACCTCATGCGCGCAAGCATGAATGGTTACCTGCCGGCGCAATTGTTGACAGCGGCGATCGCGATCGAGGGCAGCGTGGCCGAACGCGACATTGCAGAGGCCCATGCCTGGCTTTCAATCGCCGCCGAGAAAGGCAGCAAGGCCGCTGCCGAAACCCTGAAAGAACTCGAGAAGCAGATGACCGTCCGCGACGATCTGCGCGCGCGGCAGCGCCGCAATCAATTGCGTCAAGTCTTCGTGCTATCTCAGCCGAAAGTCCTCGATCCTGCCAAGAAACAGCCGCTCGAAGAAGATTTGCGCATCGCCACGACGCTCGGCGACGAAGAAGCCGTCTATGTTCTGTTGGCCCAAGGATCCGACGCCAACAAGCCGGATGAGGATGGCCGTACGGCGGCGATCGAAGCGGCATGGCGCGGTTACGGCAAAATTCTAGATGCACTCATCGAGCAGGGCGCCGACGCAAAGGTCACAGATGGCAGCGGCAAGACGGCCCTCATATGGGCGGCGATCAACGGACACGCGGCCATTTCCGAAAGATTGATAAAAGCCGAAGTGCCCGTCAACGCCCGCGATCAAGAGGGTCTCACCGCGCTCATGCGAGCCGCATGGAACGGCCATGCCGACGTCGTCCGGGTTTTACTGCAACGAAAGGCAGATCCAACGTTGCGTGACCGCAGCGGAAAAACAGCGCTCGATTACGCCAACCAGGCGCGCAACCCTGAAACTATCCGGCTGATGCAAGCGGCCTCGCGCAACTGACCGCCAGCCACTGGCTGTTTGGCCGCGTGCGGTGTAATCTGGCGATAATCTCATTTCGTCCGCCAGCCGTTTTTTGCAGATTGTCCCATGCCGAACCGCAAGATCGCCTTCGTCGCCGCGCGCGGCCAGCCAGCCCAAGAAGCCCTGCTGCGCTTGACCCAACGCTACGGCAACGTCACCCCGGCCAAGGCGGATGTCGTCGTCGCTCTCGGCGGCGATGGCTTTATGCTGCAAACCTTGCATCGCCATATCAAGCGCCAGGTTCCGATCTATGGCATGCATCGCGGGTCTATCGGTTTTCTGATGAATACCTACAAGGAAACGCGACTGCTCGAACGCCTGAAAGCCGCCGCACCGGTGACGGTTCATCCTTTGCGCATGCGCGCAGTCACCGCCAACGGCAAAGAGCATGAGGCCCTAGCGATCAACGAAGTCTCCTTGCTTCGCGAAACCCGTCAGGCGGCCAAGATCCGTATCTCGATCGACGGTGTGCAACGTCTGGATGAATTGATCTGCGACGGCGCCCTGGTCTCTACGCCGGCCGGCAGCACCGCCTATAACCTCTCCGCGCATGGGCCCATCATCCCACTCGGCGCCGGCCTTCTCGCGCTCACGCCGATCAGCGCCTTCCGACCACGGCGCTGGCGCGGCGCTTTGTTGCCGAGCAAGGCAAGTGTTACCTTCGACATTCTCGAGAATGACAAGCGCCCGGTCAGCGCCGTCGCCGATTACACGGAAGTCCGTGATGTCGTCCGCGTCCATGTCACCGAAGAGCCCGACATCGACATGACATTGCTATTCGATCCTGAGCACAATCTCGAAGAGCGGATCGTCAAGGAGCAATTTGAGCCATGACGCAACCGACCGGCGGCGCGGGGGTTTCCGATTCCGTCGATCTGCTGCGCCGGCTAATCGGTTTCGATACCACGAGCCGCAATTCTAACCTCGCACTAATCGAATACCTGCGCGACCGTTTGTCCGATCATGGTGTCGATTCGACGCTTTATCGCGACGGTAGCGGCGCCAAGGCCAACCTTTACGCCACATTGGGGCCGCAAGACGTCGGCGGGTTGATGCTATCGGGCCATACCGATGTTGTCCCGGTCGACGGCCAGGATTGGTCGAGCGATCCATTCATCTTGCGCGAAAGCGGCGATCTACTATACGGACGCGGCGCTTGCGACATGAAAGGGTTCATCGCCGTAGCCATGGCGTTGCTGCCGGCCCTGCGCCGGCAAGACCTCCGCCGTCCCGTGCATTTCGCCTTCACATTTGATGAGGAAATCGGCTGTCTCGGCGCCAAGGATCTTGCCGTGAAACTGCGCGAGATGCCGATACGCCCGGCCTTTTGCCTGATCGGCGAGCCAACCGGCATGCATGTGGTCAACGGCCACAAGGGCCGCCTCGCCATGCGCTGCCATGTGCATGGCCGTGAAGGCCATTCGGCCATGCCGGAGCAAGCCTGCAACGCGATCGAATCGGCCGCCGAGATTATTGGCCGCTTACGCGCGATGGCGCGGCGGCTACGCGACGAAGGCCCCCACGAACCCGGCTTCGATCCGCCTTACAGTACCGTGCATACCGGGACTGTGGAGGGCGGCACGGCCCTCAATATCGTGCCGCGCCACTGCAGTTTCGATTTTGAAATCCGCAATATCCCGTCGCAAGACCCGCTCGGGCTGTTCGAAGACGTGAAACGCTACGCACTTGGAGACGTGCTATCCGACATGCGGCGCACCGCGCCAGATGCTGCGATCATGTTTGAGGAGCTCTCGCGCGCCCCTGGTTTGCTACCGAACGACGATGATGCCCTGCTCAAGCTTGCCCTCGCCGCCACGGGGGATAATATCGCACGCAAAGTCAGCTTCGGCACCGAGGCGGGCCTTTACCAAGGGGCGAAAATTCCCACGATCGTCTGCGGCCCGGGCCATATCGCCCAGGCGCATAAACCCGACGAATTCATCGCCCTCGACCAACTCGCGCGTTGCGAAGCTTTTCTGCTTCACATGGTCGCGGGCATCTGCACCCGCTGACCGGCGCCCCAGCATTATTCTTTCTCGGGAGACTTTCACCCCGTGAGGCCCAGACAATTCCTGGTCCAGCACCTTGGACCGCTCGCTTTGGCCCTTGGCCCCGGCATACTCGGCGGCATCGCCTTTCGCGCAATGACGCTCCCTTTGCCGTGGATGCTTGGCCCTGTCTGCGTCGTTACCTGCCTCGCCCTGGCCGGCGCCAAGGTGCGCGTGCAGTATATCTTGCGTGAACCGATGGTGATCCTCATCGGCGTCATGCTCGGCAGCTCCTTCACGCCGCATGCCCTACAGGATTCCCGCGAATATGCGGTTAGCATGACGATGCTGGCGCTCTATGTCGTCTTCACCGTCGCCTTGCTCATGGTCTACTTCAGAAAAGTCGGCGGCTATGACTTCGCCACCTGCTACTTCGCGTCGATCCCCGGCGGATTGATGGAAATGGTCGTCATGGGCAGCCAAATGGGCGGCGATGACCGCAAGATCTTCCTCGCCCATGGCACACGCATTCTGCTCGTCGTCATCACCATCCCCGTGTGGTTTCGGCTAGTCGAAGGCTATGTGCCACAAGGCGGTCTCGGTGTCGGCTCCAACACCGTGCCGCTCAGCCACTTCGCCGTGATCGATGGACTGATCCTAGCTGCCTGCGGCACGGTCGGATTCTTCACCGGCAAGCTGCTGCATCTACCGGCCTATCGCTTCACCGGCCCCCTGATCGCCAGCGCCATTGCCCATCTGACGCAACTCACCGCTTCAAAACCGCCAGCTGAATTGATCGTTCTGGCGCAAATCATCCTCGGTTCCAGCCTGGGCTGCCGTTATGTCGGGGTGCGCCTGCGCGAGATCGCCGGCACCCTGAAGGTGTCGTTCGGCTCCGCGCTGGTGCTGATGAGCTGTGCCGTGGTCTTCTCCTACGGCATCCACTGGGTCAGAGGTTTTAAGAGCGAAGCGCTGCTGCTGTCGCTGTCGCCCGGTGGCTTGGTCGAAATGACCCTGATCGCCTTGGCGCTCGGGATCGACGTCGCCTTTATCACGATCCACCATTTGGTGCGTATCGTGCTAGCCGTCGTGGTCGCGCCGCTCAGTTTTAAGTACCTGGATCGCAAATGGAAGCGATTGGAATCACAGGATAATTCCTAGGGACTTAAAGCCGGCTGGAATTTCCTGGACAGCCCGTTGACCCCTTCCTATACGGGTAACGGCTTCGATGACGGGGCCGTATAAACACAAGCCGTCAATATCGGCGAGCTTGAACCTATTAACTTACGGTATCGGATCAAATGTTCGGCATGGACTTGGCGGTCGGGGACCATTTCTGGCTCGGCCTGCTCGAAATTATCGGCATCAACATCATTCTCTCTGGCGACAACGCCGTGGTCATTGCGCTCGCCTGCCGCAACCTGGCGGACGGCGTGCGCAACAAAGCGATCATCGCCGGCAGCGTCGGCGCCATCGTTCTGCGCATCATCTTTTCGCTTTTCATCGTCTACCTGCTCGACGTGCCCTACCTGAAATTGGTCGGCTCGTTGCTGCTGCTCTACATCGGCGTGAAGCTGCTGATCCCCGAGGATGAAGATCACGGCGACAAGATCAAAGCCGGTCACAACATCTGGAGCGCGGTGCAAACGGTCATTATCGCCGACGCCGTGATGAGCCTCGACAACGTCATCGCCATTGCCGCGGCGGCGCATGGCCATGTCCTCCTGATCATCATCGGCTTGGTCATCAGCGTGCCGCTGATCGTCTTCGGCAGCACCATCATGCTGAAGGTGCTGGTCCGCTTCCCGATCCTCGTCATGTTCGGCGGCGGCCTGCTCGGTTGGATTGCCGGTGAGATCTTCCTGACCGATCCAGCGCTCGCCGACTATGTCCACCATCTGCCCCATTGGACGGAATGGGCGGCGAAGATCCTCGGTGCGGCTTTCGTCGTCGGCCTCGGCAAATATCTCGCCTGGCGCGTGACATCGAAAAAAGACGTCCCGGAAGCTGCGTAAAACGCAGACCGCTTGATGAACGCCGTTTCGTCGTCCGCGACGATGAAACGGCGTTAATTTCATGTTCCGCAAAGCCCGCGCGGCAACGCCTACGTCGATTGACGCTTGCGGGCACCACTCCTAAAGTTTGCACAAAAAGGAAGCTGCATCAGCGGCTGCCGCTAACGCGCGCCGATCCAACGCTAAGCGATTGCTGCATACTCATCAGCGGCACGGCTCTTGCTTCACTGTCATCGCGTTCTGCTGCGCCGCTCCATATGGATGGCGCTTCGTCGATAGACCCCCAATGCAAAGGCTCCCCCATGCTCCCCTCGCGCTTCTCACGGTTCGCATTTCCGCTCATCGGCTTCGCCACCGCCATCGCCAGCGCCACCGGGGTGCAGGCCGATGCCATCAGCGATTTCTACAAGGGGAAGGATCTGACCATCATCGTCAGTTCGAGCCCGGGCGGCGGTTACGATCTTTACGCGCGCATGATCGCGCGTAGCATCGGCAAGCATATTCCCGGCACGCCCAATGCCGTCGTGCAGAATATGCCGGGCGCCGGCGGCATCACCGCCGCCAACAATCTCTATAATATCGCTCTGAAAGACGGCTCAGTCATCGGCGCGCTGCAGAACACCGTGCCGTTCGAGCCGATCTTCGGCAACAAAGCGGCACAGTTCGATCCGTTGAAGTTCAACTGGCTGGGTTCGCCGAATACGGAGATCGGCCTGCTGCTGCTGTGGCACACGGCCAAAGCCAATACGATCGCCGACACCAGAACCATGGAAACCGTCGTCGGCACGTCCGGCACCGCCTCGACCCCGGCCTTCTACGCCCGCGTGCTCAACGAAGTGTTCAACACCAAGCTCAAGATGGTCGGCGGCTATCCTGGCCAGACCGAAGCCTTTCTCGCCATTGAGCGCGGTGAGTTGGACGGCTATCCCAGCACCTTCTGGAGCAGCCTAAAGGCGACCAAACCGGAATGGATCAAGGAGAACAAAGTGAAGCTCCTGGTGCAATATGGCCGTAAGCCGCATCCGGAACTCCCGAACGTACCGGTCGCCCGCGAGATGGCGACCAACGACGAGGATCGCGCCCTCCTCGACGTCTCGATGGCGCCGCTCGAGGCGGGCCGTCCGTACCTCGCGCCGCAGAATGTCCCGGCAGATCGCGTCGCCGCCTTGCGCAAGGCCTTGATGGACACCTTCAAGGACAAGGACTTCCTCGAGGCGGCCGCCAAGGCCAACCTGGAAGTCGATGCCGATCCCAAGTCCGGCGAGGCCATCGCGGCACTGCTGACTGAAACCTACAATGCGCCGGAATCGGCCAAAGCGCGCATGCTCACGCTTTACAACGCCAAATAGAACGCACGCTGAAATGACAAAAGCCCCGGACCAACGGTCCGGGGCTTTTGTTTGCGCAGGGTGAGAAAGTTCAGGGAAGCATGATGGCGCCGCCGTTCAGCGCGATCGATTGCCCGGTCATATAGGCTGCGTCGGCGCTGAGCAACATGGCGACGCCTGCCGCGATGTCCTCCGGCTGGCCGATGCGGCCCAAGGGAATGCGACTACCGCGCGCGCGCACTTCTTCCAGCGTCGAATCTTCCAGCGGCTGGGCCGTCTCCGTCACGCCCGGGATGACGCAATTGACGCGGATCCCCTGCGGCGCCAATTCGAGCGCCAGCGATTTCGTGAAGGAGACCAGTCCCGCCTTCGAGGCCGCGTAATGGGCGCCGCGCGGGGTGCCCTGCAAGGCCCGACCCGAGGCGATCATTACCGCAGCGCCGCGCTGGGCTTGCACCATCATCGGTCCCAGATAGCGCGCACACAGAAACGCGCCGATCAGGTTGACCTTGAGCACGCGCTCCCATACGGCAGGATCGGTCTCCAGAATAGCGGAACGGGGAAAGATGCCGGCATTGCTGACGAAGCCGAAAGGGGCGCCCCAAGCCGCGCCGACCGCCTGGGCCGCGGCGACGACGTCGCTCGCCTCGCCCATGTCGACCTTGGCGGTCAAAACCTCGACACCGGACTTGCCGCAAAGATCTGCCGTCTCGGCCAGTCCGTCAGCCTTGACGTCCCACAGCGCCAAGCGGGCGCCCTGGCTGGCCAGACGCAACGCCACGGCCCGGCCGATACCCTGTGCCGCGCCGGTGACGACCAAGCCGTCGCCGGCGCGCAGGACACTGTTCGCGGCTCCCTGAGCGGTCATGGCCGCTATTCCAGGCGCACGTTTTTCTTGAAATCGTAGTCGGCGCCGACCTCGGCGTTGTAGCGCTGCACGCGGGTCGTCGCGTCGTCGAAGCCGCCAGCAAACACTTCGTCGAGGAAGATCAGCTGATCGGCCCAGGCGGCTTCCGCCTGAACGCGGCGATAACGCCCCGGCATGGTGTCGTTGAGCCAGCCGTGGGGCGCACCGCGATACATGTTGATCTCGAAGTTCTTGCCCTTGCTTTCGAGGACGCCGCGGAATCTACGCACGTCGTCGAGCGAGATGATGTGATCCGCCTCGCCGAACATCCCGAGAATCGGACATTCGACCTTGGCGATCACGTCCTCGAGCGGCTTGGGAAACAGCTTGGTGACTTCCCATTCGCGCGGCGAAGCGGCGCCATACCACACCAGCGCGGCACTGATCGGCCGCGCGGCGGCGATCAACAGCGGATGGCGGCCAGTCTGGCAAACACCTTTGACCGCGACCTTGCTCGGATCGGCTTGCGGGATCTCCTTGGCGTAGTCGATGGCGATGCTCAGATACTCGACCGATTCCGGATCCGTCATGTCGTAGCGCGCAGAGCCGGCGCGCAGTCCCGTCTGATCGGGATGCTTATAGAAGCAGTCAGGCGCGATGCAGACATAGCCGTCCCAGGCGAAGCGGGTGGCGAGGTCGAGGGTATGCTGGGCCAAGCCGTAGCGCTCGTGCATCAGCACGATCACCGGCACCTTGCCCATGTTCTCAGGAGCCGCCACGAAAGCCGGCATGCCGCCAGCGAGCGTGACGGTCTTGGTGGCGACTTGATTGACCGTGGTCATGACGAATGTCCCCTTATTTGCTTTTTTTCGCGCCCTTGAGCATCAGCGCGACGATTTCATCCGTATCCATCACGCGGCCCATGCGCGGAAAGATCCGCTCCATGAAGAACTGATTGTTGTTGCCGCGGGCGGAGTAACAGCAGTCGCGCACGATGACGAGGCCAAGATCGAGATCGCGCGCGGCATAGGCCGTGCTGGCGATACCGACGTCAGTCGAGCCGCCCGCCAGTACGATGGTGGTCAGGCCTCGCACACGGAGAGACAGCTCGAGCTTGGTCTGGAAGAAGGAATTCCAACGATGCTTCGGCACTTCCACATCCGTCGGCAGCGGCGCCAGTTCGGGCGCGATCTCGGATTCTTTGCTGCCGGCGTAGAAGCGCGGCTTGATGGTTTGCTGCTTCTTCTTGTCGAACGGCTTGAGGTCCATATCCGTGTCAGTCAGGCGCGCGACCGTGTCGACGCCGCCGGCCGTGTGCGAGCCCATCGGATAAAAAGTGGTCAGGCCGGCCTTACGCGCGCCCTTCAGCAACCGCTGCATATTCTTGAGGATATTGCGCTCGGCTAGGAAGGCCTGTTTTTTCGGGTCTGCCGGATGCAAATAGCCGTTGAGCGTATCGAACAGCACCAGAGCGGTATGGTCCGGACCGAGCGTTTCGACGAGTTTGGTTTTGGCGAGCATGGTATCTCCGCAGAAACAAAATGATAGGGCGAGGAGGCCGGACGCGGCCACGCCAAAATGCGCGGCCCAGTTGCGGAGGAATGATAGGAGAGCCATTGCGCGCTTGTCACGATGTAAACGGCGCAGCCCCGGCAATGCAGCGTTCGCACGATGCCGCGAAACGGCCGGCACGCGGCTCGTTGCAAAGCGCGCAACGCTCCGTCATGATCCCGCCCCACCGTCGCTCCCCGGCGCACCGCGCCGGAATGCCCGCTTGGCGAAATTGGTAGACGCAGCAGACTTAAAATCTGTAGGTCCGCAAGGGCTGTCCCGGTTCAAGTCCGGGAGCGGGCACCAGCGACGAAGACGAAATCAGCTATTTCGTCACGCCGCGGGATTTCTCCACCGTGCGCAGCAAGCCGAGGCCGAGCAGAGAGACGACGACGCTGATCAGCTCTTCCGTGCCGGCAAGAATCGGCGGCGCCGGCAGCCCGGCCGCCAGCGTCAGCCAAACGAAGAAATCGTAGCCGATAAAATGCCAGGCGAACGCGATACCGCACACCCAGCCGATAAAGGGGCGCCAGCCGGCGACGAAGACGGATGGATGCGCCGCCTCGATCTTGTTCAGCTCGATCTGGGCGAGATGCAGCGCCTGGGCGAGCCGCGTCAGGGCCTCTTCGCGCGACAGACGCTCGTCGTCGCTCGCAAACAGGCGGTCGAGCACATTGCCGACCGCATCGATAGCGCCACCGACAGGCGCTCCCAGGATTTTTTCGGCCAAAGTCATGAGTGCTCCTCGATGAAGCAGAAAGGGCAGCCGCTATTCCCAGGGCCGGCCGTTGAGAATAAGCCAGGCGACGAGGCCGCACAGGCCGACGATCAAGGCTCCGCCGGTGCCGCGCACCAGCGATTGCAGGCCGCCGGCCAGGCTGGAGATACGGCCATGGACCTGATCGAGCCCTCGCTTGATCTCGCCGATATCCGTCTCGTATTGACGCAGAAATTGCGTTTCCCGATGAATCCGGGCCGCCTCGCGGCGGTTGCACTCCGCCTCATGGGCTTCGATGCGGGTCACCGCCGTGACGGCCAGTTCATGGGTTTGCAGCGTCAGCTGCGATTGCGAAAGCTTCGAGTTCGCCGACGCACGGGGCATCGATGCCTCCTATATGAATGAGGATTGAACCACATCGGCGCATGGACCGGCACCGACTGCGCCGCTATGATTGCGGTCACAACGGGGGATTGGATGAGTTTGATAGGACGTATGCTGCCGGATGCCCTGCGCTATCGCGCCTGGTGCTGGAAGAAGTATCTCGGCGAACCGGAGATACGCATGGCCGCGCGTTTGGCGCGACCGGGGAGCCGCTGCATCGACGTCGGGGCGAATGCAGGCGCTTATAGTTACTTCATGAAGAGATCGGGCGCTTTGGTTGAGGCTTTTGAGCCAATTCCCGAGTTGGCAACGACTTTAGAACGGCGATTCAAGAGCTCGATAACTGTACATCCGATTGCTGCGTCTAATACCAACGGGACGACGGAGATCCACATACCTGTTGTGACGGGCAACCCTTTATACGGTTACGCCAGTTGCGAAAACACTTGGCCACAAGCCGAGCAAATTCATTTATCCGTGACGACCCGCACGATCGATTCATTTGAGTTTGAGAATGTTTCCCTCATGAAAATTGATGTCGAGGGATATGAATTGGCGGTTCTTGAAGGTGCCTTTGAAACAATAAAAAAATCCAAGCCCGCTCTGATCATTGAAGCCGAAGAAAGGCACCGGAAAGATGCCGTTTCTAGTGTGATTCATTATTTAAAGCAGTTTGGATACAGTGGGAAATTCATCTCTCATGGAGTCGAGCACCCATTAGAAGACTTCCGACAACCACGGGATCAGGCGCACCCTGAAACCAAGGGCTATATTTGCAACTTCATCTTTCTGAGCGGACAAAATAAATAGTAGCGGCTCGATGTTTAACCTGCCCCTAGCTCCACCAGCTAAAAACCGAATCTGAGTTGGTGAAATATGCTTGCACCAGCTGGGCTAATTCGGCTTTTTAGCCAAGAACTCTAGATACGGCTCGCAGAAAGCCGGATCCAACTCACGCGCGATGCGCCGAAGCGTCTTGTAGAAAGCGTAGTCTACCGAGACGTGCCATTTGATAAGCTTTGGCAAGAACCGTGCCCGCTCATGCGGGCCATAGGCTGCAGCAATCTTCATAGGCGGAAGGCCATCAAGCGCGAGTTCAAAATCGTGATAGCTGATGCCGCGTCCCCAACGCTGAAGTCCAATAGCACCCTCACTCGCCGGTAACTTATAAAGATCTTTAATGAGGTCGCGGTCGCAGCGAGCCGTATAGCCCAGCGCTATCTCTTCCGGTAGCCAGTGGAAGAAAGGCAGATTCGATGTGTGGTCGTCGAAGTACCAAAGGCGGTTTGGCGTATCTACCACCCCCATGATTGCACCGGGCTTGAGCCCCTGCCATAGCATCGGGCTTCGACGCGGCGCGTCTTTGACCGCGGTCGAAAGCTGGTTTGAATCAGCCCTGCCGGGATCCTTCGAGTCAGCCGGCATCCTGCCGGCCAGGGGCGTTCCATCTGGCGTCATCGGGTTCTCCGCGCTTTTCTGATGGACCCCATAGTAATTATAACTTACGTTTAGTCAAGTAATTCTTACCATGACCGTCGTAAGTTTAGCTTTCATAATGCGTGCTATGTCGGAAACCGAAACCCCTGACGAGCCGAACGAGGGCCCTGTTCCGTTCGAAGCCGAGCCTGTCGCCGCGCCATCGCCGGCGACTCTCGGCACGCGCCTGCGCGCCCGCCGCGAAGCCGTCGGCCTGACCCAGGAGAAGCTCGCCAAGCAGTGCGGCGTCAGCCGCGCCGCTGTGGCGCAATGGGAAGCCGGCGTCACCCGGCCCGGCCTCGACAACCTGGTGCGCGCCGCCAAGGCGCTCGATGTCTGGCTGTCCTGGCTCACTGCCGGCGACCAGTCGCTGCCCGACGGGCCCTCGCCGTTCCCCTCCGCCGCCACCCGCCGGCAAATCCCGGTAATCGACTATGTCCGCGCCGGCCTATGGGACGCCGTCGCCGATCCTTATGCGCCGGGCGGCGGCATGAACAACATCGCCACCGACCTCGAGCTGTCGCCCAAGGCCTTCGCCCTGGTGGTGCGCGGCGAGAGCATGGATCCGGAGTTTCGCGACGGCGATAAGATCATCATCGATCCCGAGGTGGCGCCGCAGCCCGGCGACTTCGTCGTCGCCAAGCTCGACCGCGAGGACGAAGCCACCTTCAAGAAGTACCGTCCGCGCGGGTCCGATAAGGACGGCGCACCGATCATCGAGCTACTGCCGATCAATCCCGATTGGCCCACCCTGATGATCAATGCCGAGCAGCCCGGCCGCATCGTAGGCACCTTGATCGAGCATCGCCGCTACCGGCCGCGGCGTTAGGCCGGCTTAAATGCGCCGCTGCCGGCTCGAAACTGCGTAAGTTCTTATTGAAAAAATAGTAAGATTTACTTACTATTTCCTCTTCATAATCGGGTGAGGAGAGGCAGCATGAGCGTGGACGCGGCGGCGGTCCTGACCACTCTCGCCGCGCTTGAGCGGGGCCACGATGGCCCGTTGCCGCCGCAGGCCTGGGATCGCCTCCGTCACGGCTCGCGCGACGCCCACGCCGCCGCGCGACGCGCTGACGCCGCCAGTCTGCAACAGGCGCGCGCCTGGCGTCTGTTGGACAGCGCCGGCCGCTGGCGTCGCCGTCAGGCGCCGGAGCGGGTGGCCGTCAATCTCGACGCGGCCCGCCAAGCCCTTTTGAGCTGGCGCGCCCTCTCCGTCGTGAAACCTGCTGCCGGCGCCTCAGAGCGAACATAACGCCTTATTAACCTAAACCAATTTAGATCAACCCACAGATCCTGGCAGTCATCGCGCAGCCCGGCCATAGGCGCCTATAGGCCGTAAAAAATCTCGGGGGATCCACCGCGTGCTTAGAACGCCCATTCAGCCACCGGTCAAACGTCCACTCGGCGCCGCGCTGATGGCCGCTGCGCGCAAACGCGCGACCGGCGGCATGGTCGCGAAACGACTGGCGACGATGCGCGCCAGCGCCATGGCGCGCAAGCTGTCGCTCTGCGAGACGGCCCTCGAGAACATGTCGCAGGGCTATTGCGTTTACGACGCCGAGTTGCGGCTCGTCAGCTACAACGCGCGCTATCTCGAACTGCTCGGCTTCGACCCAAACTTCATCCGCCCCGGCATGATGATGGCCGACGTGATGCGCGACTTGGCGTGGCGTGGCGATTTTGGCGACGGCGACATCGAAAAGATCGTCGCCGAACGGATCGTGTTTCATGCCGGCCCTGAAAAGACGTTGGATTTCGAGCGCGTGCGGGCCGATGGCTCCGTGCTCGCGATCTGCCGACGGCCGATGCCGGATAGCGGCTGCATCAGCACCTTCACCGATGTCACCGAGCAGCGCCGCGCCCAGAGCGCGCTCGTCAGCCAGTCAACGTTGCTCGAAACGACGCTGCATCACATGTCGCACGGTGTCGTTGTCTACAATGCCAACCAAGAATTGGTGATCAGCAACGACGTCCACCGCCAGTTGCTCGAATTGCCGCCTGGCCTCGCCGTGCCCGGCCGCAAGTACGAAGACATTCTGCGCTTCAATGCGCTGCGCGGCGAATTCGGTCCCGGCGATCCGGAAGAAACCGTGCGCAAGTACCTCGCCTCGGTCGCCCGGCAGGAACATCATCGCCGCGAATATACCCGCGCCAACGGAGTTTGCATGCTGGTGCGCCGCGCGCCCATGCCGAATGGCGGCTTCGTCATCACTTACGTTGACATCACCGAGCAGAAACGCGCTGAAACGGTGCTGATCTCGGCAAAAGAACAAGCGGAAGTCGCCAATCGCTCGAAGAGTGAATTTCTCGCCAACGTCAGTCATGAATTGCGCACGCCGCTCAATGCCGTCATCGGGTTTTCCGAGATGATGCGCGATCGCATGTTCGGCTCCCTCGGCCATCACAAGTACGAGGAATACGCGCGCGACATCAATCTGTCGGGTCGCCACTTACTCTCGATCATCGACGACATCCTCGACCTCTCGAAGATCGAGGCCGGCCGCATCGAGCTGTACGAGGAATCGATCGATATCCCCCGCTCTGTCGCCAATTGCATCCGAATATTGCGGACGCGCGCTGAAGAAGCCGGCGTGCTGCTGATCACGAACGTGCCGGACGAATTGCCGCAGCTGCGCGGCGAAACGCGCAAGATCAAGCAGATCCTGCTGAACCTGATGTCCAACGCGGTGAAGTTCACGGCACCGGGCGGCCGCGTGATTCTCGACGTCTATCAGAAGAGCAGCGGCGAACTGGTGTTCCGCGTGCGCGACGATGGCATCGGCATCGCTGAGGACGACATCCAGACGGCGCTGACGCCGTTCGGCCAGATCGAGAACACGCTCAGCCGCAAGCACCACGGAACCGGTCTCGGCCTGCCGCTCAGCAAGGCCTTCGCCGAGTTGCACGATGGCCGGCTCGATCTGGAAAGCGCGCTCGGTAAAGGCACCACGGTCACCATTACCTTCCCGCCCGAGCGGTTGATCGCCGGCTAAGCCCGTTTATTTTCCTGCGATCTCGATCTCGACGGCGCTGCCGCCGAGCACTTCGGCCATCGCCACGAAGGCGTCGCCGGCCGCCGCCAAGCGCGCCGCGTCGGTGCCGCGCAGCACGATCCGCACGCCCTGCTCGCCCGGCCGGCCGAACGACGGGTAGCTGCCGATCTCGACGTCGGCATAGGTGTCCTGCAGCGCACCGAGGTCGGCCGCCATGGTCCCTTCCGCCAAGTTGGTGCGGAAGGTGCGCGAGCGCATCGGTGCGCCGCCGCTCAGCGTATGAGCGAGCCCGTCGAACATCGCCCGCATGATGACCGGCACGCCGGCCAGCACGAAGACATTGTCCAGGCGAAAGCCCGGCGCCGCGCTGATCGGGTTGTCGATCAGGCTGGCGCCCTGCGGCACCATCGCCATGCGCAAGCGCGCGTCGTTGAGCTTGCCCGCCGGATAATGCCGCTCCAGCCGCCCGGCCGCCTCGGCGTTGAGCAGCAACGGCACGCCGAAGGCCTTGGCGACGGCCGCCGAGGAAATATCGTCGTGGGTCGGGCCGATGCCGCCGGTGGTGAAGACATAGTCATAGCGCGCCCGGCAGGCGTTCACCGCCGCGACGATGTCCGCCTCGATGTCGGCGACGACGCGCGCCTCCATGACGCGCACCCCGACGGCGTTCAGCTGCTCGGCGAGATAGCCGAGATTGGCGTCCTGCGTCCGGCCGGAGAGAATCTCGTTGCCGATCAAGATGACGGCGGCAGTGACGGGTACAGGGGCCATGTCGTGCGATCCAAGACAGCTGGAGGAAAATAAGCCGCAAGAACAAGCCGCGGCGCCGCATCTGTCCACAGGATATGTCGGGCCTTTTAATCAATTAGTAAGGAGCGACGGGGCACAGTGCCCGCAAGCGCTACTGGCACAAAATTCTGTGATGATGAGAATAACTCTCTGAAATCAAGGGTTTACCAATAGAGCTTCTCCCCGGCAGGACGCCGACGAGACGGAAAATGGTTCAGGACGAACACAACTCAGCGGCCCGGATTCCGCGACGGAACGAGGGCCATCAGACAGCGCCCCGCGCAATCAGCGACCAAACGGTCGCCGATGTCGCATGTCCGCGTCTCGCCGTCCTCGTTCCTCTGCCTGTGCTCAATGCCCGCCTGCAGGCTCTGCTCGCCGCATTGTCCGCCCATGGACCTCATTTCACGGTCATCGAGGCCACCAGCGCCAGCAATCTGCAGGCCATGCTTGCGCGCGGCGAAGCCGATGTCGCCCTCATCTCCCTGACAGGCCCCGGGGCGGAGCCGCAGGACGCCGCCCTCGTGAAAGCCCTACGGGCCGCGCATCCGCATCTCCCCATCCTGCTCTGCGCCGCCACCGACGACCCCGCGCTCGCCGCCGAAGTGCGCAGCTGGGGCGCGCAGGACTGCGTTGCCCTCGGCGCCAGCGACGAACGCCTGCTCGGCCAGGCTCTGCGCCACGCCGTCGAACGCATGACGCTGGCGCGCGAAATCCACCGCCTCACCCATCGCGACCATCTCACCGGCCTGCCCAATCGCGACGTCATGCGCCGCCAGCTCGGCGAGAATGTCGCCGCGCGCGCAACGCGCGAAGCCGCCCGCGCCCCCGGCGAAGTGCCGATGGACGATTTGATGGCCGTGGTGATGATCAACCTCGACCGCTTCCGCCTGATCAACGAGACCCTCGGCCAGCAGCGCGGCGATCTGCTGCTGCAAGAGGTCGCCGAACGCCTCGGCAGCTGTCTCGGCCCACGCGATCTCATCGGACGCCACGGGCCAGACGAATTCATCGCCCTGATCGACAGCGTGCGCGATACGCGGGCGGCGGGTGCGATCGTGCAATCGATGATCGACGCCCTCACCCTGCCGCTCGTTATCGAGGGCCATGAGGTCTACGTCACCTGCTGCATCGGCGTCAGCCTGTTCCCGATCGACGGCGACGAAGTGGAAACCTTGATCCGCAGCGCCGATGCGGCGCTCACGCGGGCCAAGAGCCAAGGCCGCAATCATTTCCAGTTCTACACGCTCGACATGAACGTCAAGACGGCGCGCCGCCTGACGCTGGAAAACGACCTGCGCCGCGCTGTCGAACGCAATGAGTTGTTGTTGCACTATCAACCCCAACTCGATCTGAAGACGCACAAGATCACCGCCGTCGAAGCGCTGCTTCGCTGGCGGCATCCGGAATATGGCCTGATCCCGCCGGGCGAATTCATTCCCTTCGCCGAGGAAAGCGGCCTGATCGTGCCGATCGGCGAATGGGTGCTCCGGGCCGCCTGCAACCAAGCGCGCGCATGGATCAGCGCCGGCTATCCAGATCTGCGTATGGCGGTGAACCTTTCCAGCCGTCAGTTCTTCCAGGAGAACGTGCTCGACGTGGTAACGCGCGCGCTGCAAGACAGCCGCGTGCCGCCGGGCAACCTGGAATTGGAGCTGACGGAAAGCGCCGTCATGGAGAATCCGGACGAAGCCACTGTGACGCTTTGTCTGCTGGCAAATATGGGCGTCCGCATCTCGATCGATGACTTCGGCACCGGCTACTCGTCGCTCAATCACCTAAAACGCTTCCCGATCGACAATCTCAAGATCGACCGCAGCTTCGTCAATGACATCACCGTCAATCCCGATGATGCCGCCATCGTCAAAGCGATTCTCGCCATGGCCTATAGCTTGCGCCTGAAGGTGGTTGCCGAGGGCGTCGAGACCGTCGAGCAGCTGCGATTCCTCGAAGCGCATGATTGCGACGCGGTGCAAGGCTTCCTGCTGAGCAAGCCGCAGCCGGCCGAGGACATCACCCGCATCTTCCTGCCGCCACCGGGCCAGGCGCCCGCCGCGATCTCGCTCGGCCTCGCCGCGAACGCCGGCATTCGCAAGGCTTAACCACAAGCCTCTTCAACACTTCTATAAGACGCATCGCTGGTTTCGGCGCTACATTCATTGACTCGATCCCATCGCGCCTGATACGGCCTTTCCTATAAAAGCGGCCTATCGCGCCGCGCGCATAGGGAGACACGCGTGGAGAAGCTGACCGTCACCGGCTATTACCGGCGTCCGCCGCACCTGGTTGCCAAATACAAAGGCTTCTTTGAGCAACAAGGCCTCGACGTCGATTTCCATCTCGTCGATCTCGCGCCCGACCACAACCGCGAGATGGCCGAAGGCGTGTGGAATATGACGCTGTCGTCCGCCGACACCATGCTGGCGCGCGCCACTCAGGACGGCGTCGATTACGTCATGTTCATGCAGGCCGAGGAAGGATTGAACGTCCAACTCGTCGGCCAGAAGGATATTGCCTCACCGAAGGATCTGCGCGGCAAGCTGCTCGCCGCAGATCCGGTCGATTCCAACTTCGATTTGGTGCGCAACAAAATCCTGCGCGATTTCGGCGTCAGCGAAGACGAATATCGCATCGATATCCTCGGCAACACTCCGCACCGCGCCAAAGCTTTCATGGCGGGCAAGGTCGCCGCCGCCATGCTGGTGCCGCCCTACACCGACCGCGCCGTCGAGGCCGGCAGTCATATCCTTGCCGAGGGCAAGGATCACATCGCTGATTGGCCGCTTGCCTGCGGCTGGGGCTTGCGCCGCTGGGTCGAGGCCAACCGCTCCACCGTCGTGCGCTTCATCCGCGGCTGGGCCAATGCCGCCGATTGGCTGCAGAAGCCCGAAAACAAACGCGAGACCCTGCAGCTGCTGATGGAGCATGAGAAGGTTTCGGAAAAGCGCGCCGAAGAGGCTTACGCGCGAGTCGTGCCCAAAGGCCGTATCAACCCGCAAGCGATCCGCAAGAACATCGAGCTGCGCATCGAGCTCGGCTATTACAAGCCGCCGCATAAATCGACCGAGACCTTCTGTGACATGAGCTACTGGAGCGAGGCGACGGGCCTGCCCGCACCGGCGCCGGCCGGCATGCCGCAGAATGCCAAGAGCTAACGCCAAAACCTAACCGATAAAACAACGACGCCGGAATCGGCGCGTCACTCTCTGGGAGGAGACCACATGAAAACGACATGGATCTTCGTCGGCGTGCTTGCCGGTCTGGCCCTGATGGCCGGTACTGCACCGCATCAAGCTTGGGCGCAGGACTACAAAGGCAAGACCGTCACCCTCGGCTATGGCGGCGGCGTCGGCGGCGGCTTCGACACCTACGCGCAAATGCTGGCGCCGCATTTCAAGCGTCACCTGCCGGGCAATCCGACCGTCATCGTCCAGGGCGTGCCGGGCGCCGGCACGCTGGCGGCCGCCAACTACACCTATGAAGTGGCGCCGGCCGATGGCACCTTCATCGGCATCGCCAGCGGCAACACAGCGACCGCCAAGCTGTTCAAGACGCCGAACATCCGCTTCGATCCCAGCAAGTTCGTGTGGATCGGCAGCATGACCAGCGAGGTTGCCGCGACGATCGCCTGGCACACCACCGGCGTCACCAGCATCGAGGATATCAAAAAGCGCAAATTCATCGTCGGCGGCGGCGGCGCCACGTCCGGCAATGTCATCGCGCCGACCGTGATGAACCGCATGTTCGGCACGCAGTTCGACATCATCCGCGGCTACGCCAGTTCGCGCGAAGCCATGCTCGCCGTCGAGCGCGGCGAATTGGACGGCGTCGCCAGCTGGAATTATTCCTCGATCAAGGCGGCGCACAGCGACATGCTGCGCGACGGCAAGATCAAGATCCTGCTGCAGCTCTCGCTCAGCAAGCATCCGGACCTGCCCAACGTGCCGCTGATCACCGACCTCGCCAAGACCGCCGAGGAAAAATCTATCCTCGAACTGATCTTCGCGCCGCAGGAGATGGGCCGTCCGCTCTTCGCGCCGCCGAAGACGCCGGCCAATGTCGCTAGCGTCCTCCGCCGCGCCTTCGACGCGACGATGGCCGACCCGGTGTTCCTGGCCGAAGCCGAAAAGCGCAAGATCGACCTCAACAGTCCGATGACCGGCGAGCAGGTCACCGCCCTGATCGGCCGCATGCACGAGCAGCCTGAGGCCGTCGTCGAGAAGACCATCGAGCTGACCAACACCGGCACGAAGTAGCCGATCCCATCTCGGGGGCCCATCTGGGGCAGCGCGCGGGCGGCGGCCGGTTTCGACGGGCCGCCGCCCGCCGCGTTTTTGGCCCTGCGTTGCCAATCGCCAGGCCGGCCGTTATGGTCCCGCCACATGAAATTCCCTACGCCCCTCGTGCGCGGCACGCTGCTCAAGCGCTACAAGCGCTTCCTCGCCGACATCCAGTTTCCCGACGGTTCCGAGATCACCGCCCATATCGCCAATCCGGGCGCCATGCTCGGCCTCAATGCCCCCGGCTCCGAAGTCTGGCTGTCGAAATCGGACAATCCCAAGCGCAAGCTCGCTTACAGCTGGGAGCTGATCAAAGTGGACGGCGTTCTGGTCGGGCTCAACACCGCCTGGCCCAACCCGCTCGCCGCTGAGGCTCTGGCGGCGGGAAAAATCAAAGAATTACAGGGCTATAAGTCGGTCCGCCGCGAGGTGAAGTATGGCATCAATTCGCGCATCGACCTCTTGCTGCAGGACGACGCAAAACCCACATGCTATGTCGAAGTGAAGAACGTCCACCTCAAGCGCGGCTCGACGCCCGGAGCCGTGGCCGAATTTCCCGATTGCCGCACTGAGCGCGGCGCCAAGCATTTGCGCGAATTGACCGATATGGTCGTCGCCGGACACCGGGCCGTGATGCTCTATGTCGTCCAGCGCGGCGACTGCGACAGCTTCACCACCGCCGACGACTTGGACCCGATCTACGGCAAGGCATTGCGCGAGGCCATGGCCCATGGGGTCGAGGCGATTTGCTACGATTGCCGGGTGACCACCGAGTCCATAGACTGGGGCCGCCCGCTGCCGGTTGAGTTATAGTTACACTCGTCTTTTTTTTGCGGCCGTTGGGCCTTCAGGATACGCGCAAGATGAACATGGATGTCTCGAACAGCGAACAGCCCGCCCCGCGCAAGGCGGGCAACATCGTCTTGCACGACGAAGCCTCCTTTGTCGGCATGCGCAAGGCCGGTCGCCTGGCCGCCGAGACTCTCGACTTCATCACTGAGCATGTGAAGCCCGGCGTCACCACTGAAGACCTCAACCAGCTCTGCCATGACTTCATCGTCGGCCATGAGGCGATTCCGGCGCCGCTCAATTACCGCGGCTTTCCGAAATCGATCTGCACGTCGGTCAACCATGTCGTCTGCCACGGCATTCCCGACCCCAAGAAGAAGCTGGAGAAGGGCGACATCGTCAACATCGATGTCACCGTCATCCTCGACGGTTGGTACGGCGACTGCTCGCGCATGTATTTCGCCGGCGATGTCGGCGTCAAAGCGCGGAAGTTGTGCGACGTCACCTATGAATCGATGATGCGCGGCATCGAAGTGGTCAAGCCCGGCGCCCGCCTCGGCGACATCGGCGCGGCGATCCAGGATTATGTCGAAGCCCACCGCTTCTCGGTGGTGCGCGATTTCTGCGGTCATGGTTTGGGCCGTACCTTCCACGCCGCGCCCAACATCCTGCATTACGGCAATGCCGGCGAAGGCACCGCCCTGCGCGAAGGCATGTTCTTCACCGTCGAGCCGATGGTGAACGCCGGCGGCTGGCAGGTGAAGATCCTGCAGGACGGCTGGACCGCTGTGACCAAGGACAAGTCGCTGTCGGCGCAGTTCGAGCATTCCATCGGCGTCACCGCCACGGGCTACGAGATCTTCACGCTCTCGCCCAAGGGCCTCGACCGGCCGCCCTATTCGCTCTGAGCTTGAGCGTCGGGGGGCGCGACATGAGCGGGAAGGCCGACGCGCCCGACAAGCCGCACCATCTCGGACATCGCAAGCGTCTGCGCGAACGCTTCCTGCGCGACGAAGGCGCGGCGATGCCCGACTACGAGCTGCTTGAATTGCTTCTCTGCCTCGCCCTGCCGCGCGGCGACGTCAAGCCGCTGGCGAAAACCCTGATCGCCCGTTTCAAGAGCTTCGCCGGCGTGCTGTCCGCCGACCCCGCCGAACTCGAAAAGGTCGACGGCGTCGGCGAGACCGTGGTCGCGGCGCTGAAGCTGACGCGCGCCGCCGCCCTGCGCCTCACCGCAGCCGATGCCCAGAAGCGCGACGTCATCAGCTCGCATCAGGCCCTGCTCGATCATTGCCGCGCGCAACTGGCCCATAGCGCGACGGAAGAATTCCGCGTGCTGTTCCTCGATTCGAAGAACGGATTGATCAAAGACGAGCGCATGGGCCAGGGCACCGTCAATCACGCGCCGGTCTATCCGCGCGAAGTGGTCAAACGCGCGCTTGAGCTCGGCGCCGTCGCGGTGATTCTGGTGCACAACCATCCGAGCGGCGATCCGACGCCGTCCGCCGACGACATCGCCATGACGCGCGAGGTGCGGGCCGCCGCCGAAGCGCTCGGCGTCACGCTGCACGATCATCTCATCATCGGCCGCCACGGCCACGCCAGCCTACGCGCGCTGGGAAAACTATAGGAACCGCATGAAAATTCCCGCGCTGGCTTTTACCACGACCGACTGGAGCGCCGTTCCCGCCGTCGAATATCCCGGCGAGACCGGCAAGGCCCTGTGGCGCACATTCACCGTCGGTGACCTGCGCGTGCGCATGGTCGAATACAGCGCCGGCTATCTCGCCGACCATTGGTGCGATCGCGGCCATGTGCTGTATGTGCTGGAGGGTGAACTGGAAACCGAACTGCGCGACGGTCGCCGCTTCACGCTGACCCCCGGCATGAGCTACCAAGTCTCCGACTTCGGCGATGCCGCCCATCGTTCCTCGACACGCGGCGGCGCCAAGCTTTTCATCGTGGATTGACGTCCCCAAAATTCACTGGCCCAGGATTGACGCCATGGCGAGCACCACCCGCGCGACGCAGGCGTTGACCGCCGCCAAGGCGGCCTTCACGGTCCACCACTATGATTACGATCCGAGCGCCGAGCGCATCGGGATGCAGGCTGCCGAAGCCTTGGGCGAGGCGCCCCATCGTGTGCTGAAAACCTTAATGGCATTGGTCGACGGCAAGCCGGTCTGCGTCGTCGTGCCGTCCGACAAAGAGGTGTCGATGAAGAAGCTGTCGGCGGCCTTCGGCGGCAAGAAGGCGGAGATGATGCCGCCGGCCGATGCCGAGCGCGTCACCGGCTATCATGTCGGCGGCATCAGTCCGTTCGGCCAGAAGCGCCAAGTGCCGACCGCCATCGAGGAAGTCGCGCTCGCCGAAGATCTTGTCTATATCAATGGCGGCCAGCGCGGCTTGCAGGTGCGGCTGAATCCCACCGACGCGCAGCGCGTATTGAAGGCCGTCGCCGCGCCGCTGATCGCTTAAAGCGCCTTGCGAAATGTCAGGTTGAGGCGTTGCGCACCGACCAGCGGATGCTCTCCCGCTTTCAGCGGCGCGATGCCATGAAAGACCCTGCGGGTTGCGCCGCCCCACACGACGACGTCGCCATGCGCCAAGGCCACGCGCTGCGGCTTGTCGGCGCGCGCCAAGCCGCCAAACAAGAAGGTCGCCGTCAGGCCCAAGGAGACCGAGACGATCGGGTGCGTCTGGTCGCGTTCGTCCTTGTCCTGATGCAGCGCCATGCGCGCGCCCGCCACATAGCGATTGATCAGGCAGGCGTCGGGGGCGAAATCCGCATAGCCCGCCGCCGCGGCGGCGCGCTGCGCAAGATCGGCCAGGACTGTCGGCATCGCCGGCCAGGGCTTGCCGCTGTCGGGATCGACCGGCGCGTAGCGATAGCCCTTGCGGTCGGTGACCCAGCCGGCGGCGCCGCAATTGCTCATGGCGACCGACATGCGATAGCCGCCCGGCGTGACCATCTGGCGGAACGGCGCAGCGGCGGTCACCGCCGCAATCGCCGTCAGCACATCATTCACGACCGGCAAGGCGAAGCCGCCGAGCAGGCGCGCGTCCTCGCCCAACGTCTCGTCGCGCGGCAGGGTGCTAAAGAGATCCGGACTCATCTGCGCTGGGCTCATTCCGGCACTATATCGTCATGCCGGACCCGCCCGCCAAGATCGGCCGCCATATTTCGGCTGTGCCGCGGGACAAGCGGAATACCCGCACGTTCACAACGGATAGCTATGGCGCAACGGCGCGTTGCTCCATAGTCTGCCGATCCCCTCCGGTCCTCTATCGATCCCTCCGGTCAATGGTTCCCGCATGTCTCGCTCCGCCCCGCTTCGCTTCGCCGCCCTCGCCCTGCTCGCCTTGCTCGCCGCCTGCGCCGACCGCCAGAGCGGCAGCGTCACGCCGCAGGAAGCCTCACGCGCCGGCGGCCCGGCGGCCGATGCCGGCCCCTCCGTCCATTGGCGGGCCTCGCTGTCCGGCGACGTCGTTGTGGTCGAAGTGCAGGACCGCAACAACGCCTATCGCGTCGAGAAGGTGGAACTGATTTCGCCCGACGGGCGCAGCACCCTGACGAGCGATATCACCCGCGAGCGCATCGCGCCGGGCGGACGCTATAACGACGGCGGTCTCGGCGTCGGGGTCGGCGGTTCCGGCGGCAGCAGCGGCATGGGCAATGTCGGCGTGCTGTTCGACATTCCGCTCGGCCGCGGCGGCCGCGCCGATCCGATCGGCAGCGAAGCGCGCACCACGGCGCGCATCCCGCTCGCCAATCCGGCGGCCTATCGCGCCAGCGCCGACCAGTGGCGGGTGCGCATATCGTTCAGCGACCTGGCCGGTTACAACAGCACCGCCGTCATCCCGGCGCCTAAACCCGGCAGTTGAGGAACCAAGCGCCGGCCTCTGCGTTGCAATAGAATGCACCACGGAACGGATCGGTCATGCAGCGCGCGGCCTGAAAAAGTGCCTTTCTTGCGCCATGATTCAATGATGGACTATGGTCTGCCGGAGGACCCCATCATGCATGCACGCCTACGCTTCCCCTTCACCATCGGACTCGTCGCCGCCGCCGGCCTGTTGCTTGCCGCCTGCGCCAGCGGTCCGAGCTACCCGCTCTATTCGCCGCAAGCCGTCACCGGCACGTTCGGCTACAGCGAGCAGAAGATCGCCGATGCCGCCTTCAAGGTGACTTACGTCTCGCCGCAGCGCTCGTCGGTCGATTCGCGCAATGCCGTCGAAGAGCGTCGTCAGGCGCTGCTGACATTGAGCAACGACATGGCGATCTGGCGCGCCGCCGCGCTCACACTCGCCAACGGCCAGAAGGAATTCCGCGTCACGCGGCGCGACAACGACGTCGACGTGCAGCGCAGCACCTACGATTCCTATCCCTACTACGCCAACCGCCGCGGCCCGCCGGGCCGGCCCTATTACGGACCGGACTTTGGTCCGCCCTGGCCGGACACCTCGGTATGGCTGCGCGCGCAGACGACGCTGATGGTGGAATTCGGGCGGCGTCCCGGCGAGGATTTCTTCATCGCCGACGAGGCCATCAACCGCCTGCGCCTAACCTACCCCGGGGCCGATCAACCCGTTTTGACAAAGTAAGAGGCGCCCCATGATGACAACCTCCACCAGCCTCGCCGCGCTTTTCCTCGCGCTGGCGCTCGACGCCAATCCGGCGCTGGCGCAAAACGCTTCGCAGCAGTACGCCCAGGCCGCGCCGCCGGCCCGCGTCGCACCGCAGCCCAAGCCGCCGGTCGAACCGACGCCGGGCGCCCTGGCGCTGGAAAAATTCGTCCGCGCCTCGGCCGCGCCGTGCCAGACGGAAGCCTCGGGGCGCTGCGTCGATCTCGGCTGGGCCTATGCCGATCGCGACAAGAACGGCACCCTCTCGCTCGCCGAAGTGGAAACCATCCGCGACCAGATCGTCGCCTGGAATGCCTGGAAGGGCGACACGCTGACGGCGCGCGAACGCGCCAATTTCAACATGGGCCTGTGGGCCAGCAATAGCGTCGGCATCAACAATCTGTTCGCCAGCTACGACGTCAACGGCGACGGCAAGCTGACCAAGGCCGAATTGCTCGCCGACGTGACGCTCGACCAGCGCCCGCTCGGGGTCGTGCTCGCCGACGAGAAATCGGTCAACCGCCAGCGTTTCGCCAGCCGCCTCGGGCCGCTGCAGAAAATGGCCGAAGTGCTGATGACGCCGCGCCCCGCCGGCAGCCCGCTGCCCGCCCCGTCCGCGCCGCGCCCCCAAGTCCAGCCGCTGCCGTAAGCTTTTAACGACTTTGATAACCGGCGCCGAAACGGCGCCGGTTTGCATTTGAGATTCGCCTGCCGAATGCCGGACCGCTATACGTAGGGCCCATTTTTTTCGACAGCCGAGATATCCCATGATCCCGCGTTATTCCCGCCCCGAGATGGCCGCCATTTGGGCGCCCGAAACCCGCTTCCAGATCTGGTTCGAGATCGAGGCGCACGCCTGCGACGCCCAGGCCATCCTTGGCGTGATTCCCAAGTCCGCCGCCAAGGCGGTGTGGAAGCGCGGCAAGTTCGAAGTCGATCGCATCGACGAGATCGAGCGCGAGACCAAGCATGACGTCATCGCCTTCCTGACCAATCTCGCCGAGCATATCGGCCCCGAGGCGCGCTTCGTCCACCAGGGCATGACCTCGTCGGACGTGCTCGACACCTGCCTCGCGGTGCAGCTGTCGCGTGCCGCCGATATCCTGATCGCCGACGTCGACAAGCTGCTCGCCGTGCTTGAGCGCCGCGCCCGCGAATTGAAGATGGTGCCGGCCATGGGCCGCAGCCACGGCATCCATGCCGAGCCGGTCACCTTCGGCCTCAAGCTCGCCGGCTTCTACGCCGAGTTCGACCGCGCCCGCGCCCGCCTCGTCGCTGCCAAGCAGGAAATCGCCACCTGCGCGATTTCCGGCGCCGTCGGCACCTTCGCCCACATCGATCCCTTCGTCGAAAAATACGTCGCCGGCAAGCTCGGCCTCGCCGTCGAGCCCCATTCGACCCAGGTCATCCCGCGCGACCGCCATGCCATGTTCTTCGCCGTGCTCGGCGTCGTCGCCTCCTCCTGCGAGCGCCTCGCCACCGAGATCCGCCATCTGCAGCGCACCGAAGTGCGCGAAGCCGAAGAGTTCTTCTCGCCGGGCCAGAAGGGCTCGTCGGCGATGCCGCACAAGCGCAATCCGGTGCTGTCGGAGAACGTCACCGGCCTCGCCCGCCTGGTGCGCGGCATGGTCATCCCGGCGATGGAAAACGTCGCCCTGTGGCACGAGCGTGACATCTCGCACTCGTCGGTCGAACGCATGATCGGCCCCGACGCGACGGTGACGCTGGATTTCGCCCTCGCCCGCCTGACCGGCATGATCGACAAGCTGCTCGTCTACCCCGACGCCATGCAGAAGAACCTCGACATGCTGGGCGGCCTCGTCCATTCGCAGCGCGTGCTTCTGGCGTTGACGCAGAAGGGCGCCTCGCGCGAGGATTCCTACAAACTGGTGCAGCGCAACGCCATGCAGGTGTGGGAGAAGCGCGTCAGCTTCCTCGAGCTGCTCGCCGCCGACAAAGACGTGACGAAATATCTGTCGCGCAAGGAGCTATCGGCGCTGTTCGACCTCGGCTATCACACCAAGCATGTCGACACGATCTTCAAGCGGGTGTTCGGCAAAAGCAAAGCCGCCAAGGCGAAGAAGCCCGCCGCCCGCAAGTAAGCGCCGTGGCCCGCGCCAATAAAAAGGCCGCCCCGAACGGGCGGCCTTTTCGCATGTCTGGGGCGCGATTTACGCCTCTTTGACGAGCTGCTCGCGCGCCGTCAGGGCACAGGCTAAGCCCACACCAGCCAGCCTATTAAAATTCCAATGGTAGCATCGCCACGCCGATCGTCACGCCGGCAGCATCCTTTCCATCTTTATCCATGTTAGGAGCCTGTTTGCATCTTCCGCGAGCGAAGTCCGTTAGCCCCAAAGCAGATAACCTAAAATCAACCCGGCGATCAGCCAGAACAAGCCCAAGAACATTCCAAGAAACCCAAGACCTAAACCTAAAGAGGCATCACTCTCTCGCAACGTCATCTTATCAACTTCCCTATTTATGATTCCGTCATGACCCCAGACGCATGCGCGACAACGCCAGATGATCCTCGTTGATCGCGTAGAGCAGCCGCAGTCGAACCCAGACATCGGGCGCTCCTCCTCAGTAAATGGCACCAGAGACATAGTGTGCCGGACCTCGATTGGCAACCGCTGCCGTGCGGGCCCGGGCGCAATTCTGCGCGGCATTGGCAAGGCCGGGCGCGCCAGCGCGCGATTGGCAAGAAAGGATGGCGGTGCTATCGAACTTGTCATGTGCACGCTCGTGATTCTGCGCCGCCCGGGCCATGACTGGCCGCTGCTGCTCGCCGCCAACCGCGACGAAATGGGCACGCGCCCGTGGAAAGCCCCCGCCCGCCACTGGGACGACCGGCCCGAGGTCGTCGCCGGATTGGACGAGACCGCCGGCGGCAGCTGGCTCGGCCTCAATGATCACGGCCTGGTCGCGGGCATTCTCAACCGCCCCGGCAGCCTAGGCCCGGCCGCCGGCAAGCGCTCGCGCGGCGAACTGGTGCTCGACGCGCTCGACCATGCCGACGCCGACATGGCGGCGGCCTCTCTCGTCCAGCTCGATCCCGCCGCCTACCGGCCGTTCAACCTGGTGATCGCCGACGACCGCGACGCCTTTTGGCTGCGCAGCGACGGTTCGACCATCCGCGGTCATAAAATTGCAGAAGGCCTGTCGATGATCACCGCCAACGATCTCAACGATATGACAAGCCCGCGCATCCGCGATTACCTGCCGCGCTTTCAGGCCGCCCGCCCGCCCGACCCCGCGACCGGGGAGTGGGGCGATTGGCCGGTCCTGATGGGCCAGCGCGGCCATGCGCCGGACGCCGGGCCGCGCGGCGCGCTCAACATCGTCACCGACACTGCCTACGGCACGGTGTCCTCGTCGCTGATCGCCCTGCCCAAGCTGCAAAATCCGCCGAAAGCGCCGATCTGGCTGTTCGCTGGCGGGCGGCCCGACGAAGCGGCCTACGAACGGGTCAAACTTTAGGCGTTTCGCCAGGATTTCCAGGCTTTTCCGCAAGGTTATCCACAGCGGGCCGGCGGCGTTGCGGGGCCCCGGGGAGTCCTATATGTTGCGGCTTCCTCGCGGCGCCAGCCCGTCATCTTGACGGCCCTCCCCGGCGCCCGCCCGCACAGTGAGGATCACTTGGCCCGCCGCAAGCAAATCTACGAAGGCAAAGCGAAGGTTCTGTTCGAAGGACCCGAGCCCGGCACTCTCGTTCAGTATTTCAAAGATGATGCCACCGCCTTCAACAACAAGAAGAAGGGCACCATCACCGGCAAGGGGGTGCTGAACAACCGCATCTCCGAGCATCTGATGCTGCGCTTGCACGACATCGGCATCCCGACGCATTTCGTGCGCCGCCTCAACATGCGCGAGCAGCTCATCCGCGAGGTCGAGATCATCCCGATCGAAGTGGTCGTGCGCAACATCGCCGCCGGCTCGATCTCGCAGCGTCTCGGAATCCCCGAGGGCACCGCGCTGCCGCGTTCGATCGTCGAGTATTATTATAAGAAGGACGAGCTGAACGACCCGATGGTCTCGGAAGAGCACATCACCGCGTTCGGCTGGGCGGCGACGCCCGAGATCGACGACATTCTCAACATGTCGCTGCGCATCAACGACTTCCTGATCGGCCTGTTCCTCGGCATCGGCATCCGTTTGGTGGACTTCAAGCTCGAATTCGGCCGCCTCTACGACAATGAGGAAGTCCGCATCGTGCTCGCCGACGAGATCAGCCCGGACAATTGCCGTCTGTGGGACGCCAGCACCAACGAGAAGATGGACAAGGACCGCTTCCGCCGCGACCTCGGCAAGATCGAGGAAGCCTACCAGGAAGTGGCGCGCCGTCTCGGCATCCTCCCGGAAGGCGGCCAGGCCGACTACAAGGGCCCCAAGACGATTCAATAAGGTCGGGCCAATAATCCGTCGTTCCCCTCTCGTTTCTGCGAAAGTCCCATGAAGGCCAAAGTCCACGTTACCCTGAAGACCGGCGTCCTCGATCCGCAGGGCAAGGC
>CANJIM010000016.1 GCA_947474495.1 Rhodospirillaceae bacterium | reverse complement strand
GGGATCAGACGCAGCATCTCGGCCGCCTTGTTGCCCATGTTCTGCGCTCGCGAATGGCAGGCCGAATGCAGCGTCACGCCGCCGTCGACGGCGGCGAGGCCGGGCGCCAGGCCTTCGGTCTTCGCGATATCGACGATCAGTTCGCTGATGTCCCACACCGATTGCGAGAGCAGTTTGACGTCGGCATTGTCCGGCAGGATCAACGGCCATTCGAACTTGAGCATCAGCGCGCAAGATGGCGTCAAGGCCGCGACCTCGTAGCCCTTCTCGATCCACGGGCGGAAGGCGGCGGCGGTGCGCTTGGCGCCTTCGGCGACACGCGCCAGATCGCCATTCTCGAGCTGCGGCATGCCGCAGCAGCCGGGATAAACCACTTCGGTCTCGACGCCGTTCTTGGCCAGCACGCCGAGCGCGGCCTCGCCGATCGACGGGTTATTGTAGTTCACGAAGCAAGTGGCATAGACGGCGATCTTGCGGGCCGCGGCGGGCGCCGACATGTCGCGCGCCGGCTTCTCGGTCTTGGCGCGCGCCGTGAAAGTCTTGCCGTGGAATTTCGGCAGCTCGGCGTCTTTATGGACGCCGGCCGTCGCCTGCAGCACCGAGCGGGTCAGGCCGTTGTGGCTGTCCGATGCCCAGTTAGCGAGCGGCGCGACAGCGCCGGCGATATGGCCGTTGCGGTCGGTCTCGGTGAGCTGGGTGACGGCGAAGGGGATCTCGCCTTTCTTCTTCTCGACGGCGCGATAGCGCAGCATCAAGTGGGGGAAATCGAGATTGAATTCATGCGGCGGGACATAGGGGCACTTCGTCATGAAGCACATGTCGCACAGCGTGCAGGCATCGACGACGGGCTTGAAGTCCTGGCTCGCGACCGATTCGAGCTCGCCCGATTCGCCCGCGTCGATCAGGTCGAACAGGCGCGGAAAGCTGTCGCACAGATTGAAGCAGCGGCGGCAGCCATGGCAGATATCGAACACCCGCCGCATTTCGGCGTCGAGCTTGGCCTCGTCATAGAAGTCGGGATTGTTCCAATCGATGGCATGCCGTGTCGGCGCCTCGAGACTTCCTTCCGCCATCGACCTGATCCTTCTTCATGGGGTTCTTGTCGCGCGCCCCAGCAGACTATCGACAAAGTACGCAGCCATTGGGCGATAGGCGGAGCGGCGGGAATGCAGCGCCGCCCGGCGCCGCTCGCGCACCTCGGAGAAGTGTACGAGCGGCGAGCCGGAACGGCTCACTGGGGTCGATTAGATCGAGTCGAGGGCCTTCTGGAAACGGCCGGCGTGCGACTTCTCGGCCTTAGCCAAGGTCTCGAACCAGTCGGCGATTTCGTCGAAGCCTTCTTCGCGCGCGGTCTTCGCCATGCCCGGATACATGTCGGTGTATTCGTGCGTCTCGCCGGCGATGGAGGCGGCGAGGTTCAGCTTGGTGTCGCCGATCGGCTTGCCGGTCGCCGGGTCGCCGACGGCCTCGAGAAATTCGAGATGGCCGTGGGCATGGCCGGTCTCGCCTTCCGCCGTCGAGCGGAACACGGCAGAGACGTCGTTGAAGCCTTCAACGTCGGCCTTCTGGGCGAAGTACAGATAACGGCGGTTGGCCTGCGATTCGCCGGCGAACGCGGCCTTCAGGCTCTCTTCGGTCTTGCTGCCTTTCAGATTGGCCATGGTCTCTCTCCTGATGTTGGGCGCGCCCTGTGATGATCGCGCCGGTTTTTGAATCTTGGGATCATCGGTCGCGCGTCATGACGCTCGGCGATGGCAGGGCACGCGGATGGGTTCCGACGGCGACCTGATGCCCTTTATGGCGCAAACGGCCATCCCCGTCAACAGTTTAGAGAAAATCTAAACTGTAATAGAAGGGCTAGTAATATATGGAAAATGAGAGGCGCTCGCAGCCGTCAGCCGGGCGCGGCGAATCAGTCCTGCTTGACGCGGATGACGACGTCGACGCGCTTGACCGAGGTGCCATGCGGCGCTTGCGGCAGGCTCGAGATGGTCACCGACGCGCCGTCGATGTCCTGGAGCTGGCTCGAATCTTCGAAGAAGAAATGGTGATGGTCGCTCACGTTGGTGTCGAAATACGAGCGGCCGGCGTCGACGACGATCTCGCGCAGGATGCCCGCTTCGGTGAACTGGTGCAGCGTGTTGTAGACGGTGGCGAGCGACACGCGGATGCCGGCGCCCTGCGACTGGGCGTGCAGCTGCTCGGCGGTCATATGACAGTCGCCCGCTTCCGCGAGCAGCTTGGCGAGGGCCAAGCGCTGGCGGGTCGGGCGCAGGCCCGCATCCTTGAGGCGATCAAGCACGCGGCTGAAAGGCCGATCCATGCTGGTCATGTCACACTTCCCAATTCTTTCCGGAGGCTGTCGCGCAACGACCGCGCGCCTCCACTGGCTCTATATAGGGCTGTGGACGATTAAATTAAAGCTAAAAGAAACAGGGCCCTTTGCCGCGTTCTGGAACTACTCAAAGGAACGCGCAGGGGCCAAGGCCTTGAGCCCACAGGGGTTTCTGCCCGATATGACAATAAACCTGGAACTCAGTCGCCGGTTTGTAGCCGCTCGACCAGTTGCCGCACCGTCGGAATGAAGCCGTTGGCGTAGAACGGGTCGGTCTTGAAGCGGTAGGCGTTGTGACCGGCGAACATCAGCTGGTCCTTGACCTCGCTGCCATGGCTGATCGCCTGCAGCGTCTTCTGGATGCAGAAGGAGCGCGGGTCGGGCGTCCGGCCGGTGGTGCCTTCGTCGTTCTGCGCCCAATTCGAGAAATGGCAGTGCGACAGGCAGCCCATGCACTCGATCTGATCGGTGCGGATCTGGCGCGCATCGGGCAGCGTGACGAACACCAGGGTCGAGTCCGGCGTGCGCAGCGGCATGTCGTAGCCGGCGGCAACCCAGCCGCGCGCCTTTTCGGCGTCATGCGACGTGAGAAAGACCTCGCGGCCGCGGGCGCCGACCGGGAAGGACGTGTCATGTTCGCCGACCGCTTCGTGGCTGTAAGCCACCTGGCGATCGCTGCGGCCACGCAGATCGTTGAGGAAATCGTTCTTCACCGCCGACGAATAGAAGCCGGTCGGGCTGAACTTGTTGAGATAGATGTCGCCCTCTTCGAGCGTCAGCAGCCTCTGCTTCCACTCGTTGGAGATCGGGCTTTCCTGCGTCAGCAGCGGCCGCGTGCCGAACTGGAAGGCGATCGGGCCGATTTCCGGATTGTCGAGCCAATGCTCCCATTCGCGCAGATTCCACACGCCGCCGGCCATGACGATCGGCGTTTCCGGTAGGCCCACTTCGCGCAGCAGCGCGCGCAGCTCGGCAACGCGCGGATAGGGGCTTTGCGGCTGGTTGGGATCTTCGCTGTTCGACAGGCCGTTGTGGCCGCCGGCGAGCCAAGGATCTTCGTAGACCACGCCGCCGAGCCAGTCGGAGAACTTGTAATACGCGCGCTTCCACAATGCGCGGAAGGCGCGCGCCGACGAGACGATGGGATAGTAGTAGACGCCGAAGCTGGCGCAGATTTCGGCCATCTTGTAGGGCATGCCGGCGCCGCAGGTGACGCCTTGGATCAAGCCCTTGGCGCCTTCGAGCACGCCTTTGAGGATGCGTTCCGAGCCGCCCATTTCCCACAGGATGTTCATGTGGATCGGGCCGGCGCCGCCGGCCATCTGATGGGCGATGCGGGCCTGGGTGATGCCGCCTTGGATGGCGTAGGCGATCAGTTCTTCGTGGCGTTCGCGGCGCGTGCGGCCCTTGTAGACGACGGGAATGATGTCGCCGTTGGCGTCGTAGGAGTCGGCATTGACGCCGGAGAAGGTGCCGACGCCGCCGGCGCTCGCCCAGGCGCCCGACGACTCGCCGTTGGAGACGGCGATACCCTTGCCGCCTTCGACGAGGGGTAGCGCTTCGCGTCCCGAGATAAGCAACGTCTTGAGCGTCTTCACGCCGATCCAACCCTAATGACTGGAGAAATTTAGTCGCGCCTTATGCGCCTGCCCCATTTCGGCCCGGTTTTCCTGTCCCGACCGAACCTTCGCCCCCGCCTTGGCTATATATGGTCGCCGCAGCGAAACGCCAAGCCGCCGAGAGATACCTTATTAAACTTTATGCAGAAAGGCTTTTCTCATGCTGCGGCGCGGCGTTTTGTCAGGCTTTCCAACCGCCTAGGAAGCTGTCGCCAGCGGCGCGCGGGCATGAAAAAGGGGAGGTTGCCCTCCCCTTTTCCGATCTTGCGCAAAGGAACGCGGGCTTATTCGGCCGGCACGCCCTTTTCGGCGACCAGCTCTTCGCCGGTCTCCTGGTTCACGACCTTCATCGACAGGCGCACCTTGCCACGTTCGTCGACGCCGAGCACCTTGACCTTCACGGCATCGCCCTCGTTGACCACGTCGCTCACCTTGGCGACGCGCTTGGCGGCCAGTTCGCTAATGTGGACGAGACCGTCCTTCGAGCCGAGGAAGTTCACGAAAGCGCCGAAGTCGACGACCTTCACGACCTTGCCGGTGTAGATGGTGCCGATTTCCGGCTCCGCGACGATGCCCTTGATCCACGCGATGGCCTTGTCGGCCGCTTCGCTGTCGACCGCGGCGACCTTGATGGTGCCGTCGTCTTCGATGTCGATCTTGGCGCCGGTCTGCTCGGTGATCTCGCGGATCACCTTGCCGCCCGTGCCAATCACTTCACGGATCTTATCCTTGGGGATCGAGAAGGTGGTGATGCGCGGCGCATTCGACGACACGCCTTCACGGGCGCCCGACAACCCCTTCGACATCTCGCCGAGGATATGGAGACGGCCGCCTTGGGCCTGCTCCAGAGCGATTTTCATGATGTCTTCCGTGATGGACGTGATCTTGATGTCCATCTGGAGCGAGGTGATGCCCTTCTCGGTGCCGGCGACCTTGAAGTCCATGTCGCCGAGATGATCTTCGTCGCCGAGGATGTCCGACAGGACGGCGAAGCGCTCGCCTTCCTTGATCAGGCCCATAGCGATGCCCGCCACCGGACGGATCAGCGGCACGCCCGCGTCCATCAGCGAGAGTGACGAGCCGCAGACCGTCGCCATCGACGACGAGCCGTTCGACTCGGTGATCTCGGAGACGATGCGGATCGTGTAGGGGAACTTGTCCTTGGGCGGCAGCAGCGGACGGATGGCGCGCCAGGCGAGCTTGCCGTGGCCGACTTCGCGGCGGCCCGGGCTGCCCATGCGGCCGACTTCACCCACCGAGTACGGAGGGAAGTTGTAGTGCAGCATGAAGTGCTCGCGGTAATCGCCGTCAAGCGCGTCGATGACCTGCTCGTCCTGGCCGGTGCCGAGCGTGGCGACCACCAGACCCTGCGTCTCGCCGCGGGTGAACAGCGCCGAACCATGGGCGCGCGGCAACACGCCGACTTCGGCGACGATCGGACGCACGGTCTTGCCGTCGCGGCCGTCGATGCGCAGCTTGGTGTCGAGGATGTTGTTACGGACGACGTCCTTCTCCAACTCCTTGAACAGCTTCTTGCCGAGATCGGCATCGAGCTCTTCGGCCTTGAGCGCTTCGATCGCCTTCGCCTTCACGTCATCAACGGCGTTGCGGCGCGCGGTCTTGTCGACGATGGCATAGGCCTTGCGCAGATCGGCTTCGGCCAGCGCCTTGAGGCGGGCTTCAACCGCGGCGGTCGCTTCCGGAACCGTCGGCAGAGCGCGCGGCTCCTTGGCGGCCTTTTCAGCGAGGGCGATGATCATGTCGATCACCGGCTGGAAGCCGCGATGGCCGAACATGACGGCGGAGAGCATCTGCTCTTCGCTCAGTTCTTTCGCTTCCGACTCGACCATCAGCACGCCGTCCTTGGTGCCGGCGACGACGAGATCGAGGGCAGTGTCCTTCATCTTGTCGAGCTGCGGGTTCAGGACGAACTCGCCGTCGATCATGCCGACGCGCGCGGCGCCGATCGGGCCCATGAAGGGCACGCCGGACAGCGTGAGCGCGGCGGAGGCGCCGATCATCGCGACGATATCGGGATCGTTCTCGAGGTCATGCGAGATGACCGTGGTGACGACCTGCGTCTCGTTGCGGAACAGCGGGTGGAACAGCGGGCGGATCGGGCGGTCGATGAGACGGGAAGACAGAACTTCCTTCTCGGTCGGGCGACCTTCGCGCTTGAAAAAGCCGCCGGGAATTTTGCCGGCGGCGAAAGCCTTCTCTTGGTAGTTGACCGTCAGCGGGAAAAAGTCGATGCCCACTTTCGGTTCGCGGGCGGCGACGGCCGTGCAGAGCACGACGGTCTCGCCGTAAGTGACCAGGACGGCGCCGTCGGCCTGACGGGCGACGCGGCCGGTTTCCAAGGTCAGCTTGCGGCCGGCCCAGGTGATTTCTTTCTTCACGATATTAAACATGGATCTTCCTTCCAACCTTCCACGACGCACCCGCCGCCTCGGCGGGGCGCCCCGCGGGCCGAAGCCCGCGGAATCAATCGGCCGTTGCTTGAGCCCCTAGTGGCTCAGCGACGCAAGCCGAGACGCTGAACGACCTCGTTGTAACGGGCAACGTTCTTGCCCTTGAGGTAGTCGAGCAGCCGGCGGCGCTTGCTGACCATGGCCAGCAAACCGCGCCGCGAGTGATAGTCGTGGTTATGCGTTTTCATATGTTCGGTCAGATTGTTGATTCTCTCGCTGAGAATCGCGATCTGGACCTCGGGCGACCCCGTGTCGCCCTGCTGAGTGGCGTATTCGCCAATGAGCACCGTCTTGCGCTCGGCCGTAATCGACATCGTCAATCTCCTGACGTTTAGAGGTTCAAGACTCGCACCGGACGCAACATGCCCCGCTCCATGCGGGCCAGCGCAACGGGCTTTCCATTGGCGGTCGCAAGCGCGATCACACCATCTTCGGGAAGCCGATACGCCGGGAAGCCGGTACCGAGAACCTGCACGGGCTGGCCCTGTCTTAAACGGGCCGCGTCGGTGTCGCTCAAGGCCAGGGCCGGGATGTCGTCCAGCACGGTCTCGATTGGCAGCAGGGTCTCTGAAGCGGCGGCACTATGCCCGAGGGCCTCCAGCTTATCCAGGGAAATCGCGGCATTTTCGCCGAACGGGCCCACTCGGGTGCGCCGCAGCTCGGCGATATAACCCAATGTTCCCAAGGCCTTGGCAAGGTCGCGTCCGAGCGAGCGGACATACAAGCCCTTGCCGCACTCGACCTCAAAGCGCGCTAAATCTGGTGTTTCTTCCAGTAATTCCAGGCCTTTGACCGTCACTTGGCGGGCCACCATCTCGACCGCCTCGCCGGCGCGGGCGAGCTTATAGGCCCGTTCGCCGCCGATCTTGATGGCGGAAAAGGCCGGCGGGATTTGGTCGATAGTGCCGATGAAGGCCGGCAAGGCGGCCAAAATCGCATCGCAGTCGGGGCGAATGTCGCTGGTCCCCATGACTTCGCCTTCGGCGTCGTCGGTGTTGCGCGCCTCGCCCCAGCGGACGGCGAAGCGATAGATTTTTCGCCCGTCCATCGCGTAAGCGACGGTCTTGGTCGCCTCGCCGACGGCAATCGGCAAGACGCCGGAGGCGAGCGGATCGAGCGTGCCGCCATGGCCGACCTTGCGGGTGCCGAGGGCGCGGCGGACTCGCGCCACGACTTGGAACGACGACAGGCCGAGAGGCTTGTCGATGACCAGCCAGCCGTTTGGGCCGGGAAGCGCGTCTTTTTTGCTCAGGGCTTTTCGGCGGGCGTGCCGCCATCCTGGTTTTCGTCGAGGTCGGCCACATCGTCATCGGCCGCCAAGTCGCGCGACACGTCCGGGCTGTGCAGGATGTTGTTGATGTAGGAGGCGTAGTCGAACGAGGTGTCGGCCGCGAAGGTGACGACCGGCGCGACGCGCAGCTTCACCGCCTTGGCGAGCTGGCCGCGAATGTAGGGCGCGGCGCGCTTGAGCGCGGCGACCAGCGTATCGACATTCTCGCCGCCGAGCCGTGTGACATAGGCCGTGGCGTTTTTCAGATCGGGGCTGACGCGCACTTCGGTGATGGTGACCGACACGCCGAGCAGATCGGGGTCACGGAAATGCGCCCGCTCCATGATATGGACCAGCGCGTGGCGCAACTCTTCACCGACGCGCAACTGGCGTTGCGTCGGACCGATATCTTCGTGGCCGCCGGAGTCGCGACGTTTCATGCGGCTCTCCCGCTGTTCCTGAGACCTGAGATCGCGCGGCGCCTTACAGCGTGCGCGCGACCTCCTCGATCTCGAAGCACTCGATGACGTCGTTCGCCTGGATATCCGTGTAGTTCTCGAAGGCCATGCCGCACTCGTAACCTTCCTTCACTTCGCGGACTTCGTCCTTGAAGCGGCGGAGCGTCTTGAGCGTGCCCTCGTGGATCACGACGTTGTCGCGCAGCAGGCGGACCTTGGCGCCACGCTTGACGGTGCCTTCGGTGACCATGCAGCCGGCGACCTTACCGGTCTTGGTCACATTGAAGATCTCGCGGATCGTCGCATTGCCGAGGAAGTTTTCGCGGCGGGTCGGCGACAGCATGCCGGACAAGCCGGCTTTGATGTCGTTCGTCAGGTCATAGATGATCGAGTAGTAGCGAATCTCGAGACCATCGCGCTTGGCGAGATCGCGCGCCTGCGGATTAGCGCGCACGTTGAAGCCGATGATCACCGCGTTCGACGCACGAGCCAGCGTGACGTCGGATTCGTTGATGCCGCCGACCGCCGAGTGCAGCACGCGCACGGCGACTTCGGCCGTGTTGAGCTTTTCCAAGCTGCCGACGATGGCTTCGACCGAGCCCTGCACGTCGCCCTTGATGACGACGAACAGTTCTTTGGCCGTGCCGGCGGCGATCGCCGACAGCATCTGCTCGACTGTGCCGCGCGCGGCGACGGAGGTGCGGACGTCGCGGGCGCGGCGCTGACGGAATTCGGTGACTTCGCGAGCGCGCTGTTCGCTGTCGACGACCGAGAAATCGTCGCCGGCGGACGGCGTGCCGTTGAGGCCGAGCACTTCGACGGGCATCGACGGCTCGGCGATCTTCACCTTCTTGCCGTGATCGTCGAGCAGGGCGCGGACGCGGCCCCATTCGGAGCCGGCAACGAAGATGTCGCCGAGCTTCAGTGTGCCGCGCTGCACCAGCACGGTGGCGACGCTGCCGCGACCGCGCTCCATCTTGGCTTCGATGACAACGCCTTCGGCAGCGCGGTTCGGGTTGGCCTTGAGCTCGAGCACTTCGGCTTGCAGCAGGATGGCTTCTTCCAGCTTCTCGAGGCCGGCGCCGGATTTGGCGGACACTTCGATAGCCATCACGTCGCCGCCCATGTCTTCGACGACGATCTCATGCTGCAGCAACTCCTGGCGCACGCGGCCGGGGTTGGCGTCGGGCTTATCGATTTTATTGATCGCCACGACGATCGGCACGCCGGCCGCCTTGGCGTGGTGAATCGCCTCGATGGTCTGCGGCATGATGCCATCGTCGGCGGCGACGACCAGCACGACGATGTCGGTGGCCTGGGCGCCGCGCGCGCGCATGGCGGTGAAGGCTTCGTGGCCCGGCGTATCGAGGAAGGTGATCGCCGCGCCGGACTTCATATGCACCTGATAGGCGCCGATATGCTGCGTGATGCCGCCGGCTTCGTGGGCGGCGACGTCAGTCTTGCGCAAGGCATCGAGCAGCGAGGTTTTGCCGTGGTCGACGTGACCCATGACGGTGACGACCGGCGGACGGCCTTCCATCGCCTCGTCGATATCGACTTCGCCCTTGAGGCCCTGTTCGACGTCGGCGGCGCTGACGCGCTTTGCCTTATGGCCGAATTCGGCCACCACCAACTCGGCGGTGTCGGCATCGATGCTTTGGTTGATCGTCGCCATGACGCCCATGCGCATCAGCGCCTTGATGACGTCGGTCGAACGCTCGGCCATGCGGTTGGACAATTCCTGCACGGTGATGACTTCGGGAATCACCACGTCGCGCGCGAATTTTTCGACGACTTGGCCGGAGCCCTGCAGCAAGCGCTTCTCGCGCTCGCGAGCGCGGCGCACCGACGCCAAGCTGCGCATACGGTCGCCGGCGTTGTCGTCCAGCGCGCGGCTGATGGTGAGCTTGCCGCGGTTACGGTCGGCAACGCCCTTGGCGGGAGTGAGGCCGGGGCGGCGCGGCGCCGGCTTGGCGCCAGGCGCGCCTCGCTTCTTGCCGTCGTCATCATCCTCGACTTCATTGACCTTGGCGATCGGCGGGGCGACGAGCTTCGGCTTCACGGCGCCGGGCGCGGGCGCTGCCGCCGGAGCGGCGGTTTTGGCCTCGACGGGCGCCGGCTTCGGCACCGGCGCCGGCTCGCCGCGGAAGGCGGCCTCGGCGGCGAGACGCGTGTCCTCGGCCTTGCGGGCCTCCTCTTCGATCTTGCGGCGGGCGTCGTCCTCGGCCTTGAGGCGAGCGTTTTCTTCCGCTTCACGGCGCGCGATCTCGGCGGCGGTCATCGCGCCCTGCAGGGCGCGGGCGCGCACAGCGCGTTCGTCTTCGGTCAGAATGCGGCCGCCCGGCGTGGCGGGACGCGCCGGCTCGGGCGCGCGGGGCTCAGGGGCCGGGGCGGGCGCGGCGGCGATCTGCGCCTCGGCGGCGGCAGCCATTTCTTTCAGGCCGGGCTTGACCTCGGCCATGTTGCCGCCCTCGCCGGCCGTGAAGGTGCGCTTCTTGCGCACCTCGACGGTCACCGACTTGGTGCGTCCGTGCGAGAAGCTCTGACGGATCTGGCCGGTCTCGACGGTCTTCTTCAGCTCGAGCTTGCCCGGGCGCGACAGCGTCAACGGCTTTTTCTCGTCTTTGGTGGCTTCGGTCATATCGTCCGACTTTCCTAAACAATCATCGCAATTCTAAAACGCTCACGCCGCCTGCGAACCGCGGCGGAGCGCACCGAGCTTGTCGGCGGTCGTCAAAATCTCGCGGGCCAAGCGCCCGTCGGTCAAAGCGGCGTGAACCATGGCGCCGGCGCCAAGCGCCGCGCCGATCTCCGCCGAGGTCAAGGAATCGATCAGCGGCAAGTCGGGCGCCAGATGGCGGACCTTGTTGCGCCCATCATCGGCGCCGTCGCTGGCGGCGATCAAGACCGCCGCCTTGCCGGCGCGGAGCGCGCCGCGCACTTGTTCGTAACCCGCGACCATCAGGCCGGCGCGCCGCGCCAAGCCCATCAAGTTCTGGCAGCGGCTGGCGAGCAAGGCTTCGAGCCTGTCGGCAAGATCCGCCGGCACGATGACTTTCTCGCGCGCGGCGCGGCTGAACAAAGCCGTGAGACGCGCGCCCTGCAACACGTCGCGGTTGGCGGCGAGCCACAAACCGCGACCGGGCAATTTGCCTTCGAGATCCACGACCACGACGCCGTCGGGCGCGATGACGAAGCGGACCATCGTTTCGCGATCGCCGGTTTCGCCGTCAGCAATATTGCGGCGCTGCTTCTTCGGTGGCGCGGCTGGGTCGCTTACGCGCATGTCGCCCGCGCGTAACTCCTCGTTCACTCCGGCTGATGCCGCAGTGGGAGCCGGCGATTTTGCCGGCCGGTGTCTCTTGATCGCGGGCCCCGTCATGGTTGCCTCGCGCCCGGTGCTACATCAAGCCTGCCCGGTGGGCGTGCCGGCTTCGTCAGAAGCGGCAGGCTCGTCGGCAAACCAGTGAGCGCGCGCGGCCATGATGACCGCGTTGGCGTCGTCGTTCGACATCTTGCGTTCGACGATCTCGATCAGTTCGTCGCTGGCCAGATCGGCGAGGTCGTCGAGCGTTTTCACGCCCTTCTCGCCGAGCTTCACCAGATCGGCCGGCGTCAGCAGCTCGATTTCGGTGAGCGCTTCGTCGACGCCCAGCTCCTTGTGGCGGGCGGTCATTTTCTCTTCCTGTTCGGAGAGGAACGCCTGGGCGCGGTTGCGGAGTTCCTCGGCGATGCTCTCGTCGAAGCCCTCGATGTCCGCCAGATCCTCGACCGGCACGAAGGCGACTTCCTCGACCGAGGAGAAGCCTTCCGTAACCAGCAGGTGAGCGATGACGTCGTCGACATCGAGCGCGTCGATGAACATCTGCGAGCGCGAATGGAATTCAGCCTGACGGCGCTCCGACTCCTGCGCTTCGGTCAGGATAGCAATGTCCCAACCGGTGAGCTGCGAAGCGAGACGCACGTTCTGGCCGCGGCGGCCGATGGCCAGCGAGAGCTGATCGTCCGGCACCACCACTTCGATGCGATGCTGCTCTTCATCGAGCACGACCTTGGTGACTTCGGCGGGCGCCAGCGCGTTCACCACGAAGGTCGCCGGATCGAGCGACCATTGAATGATGTCGATCTTCTCGCCCTGCAGCTCCTGCACGACGGCCTGCACGCGCGAGCCGCGCATGCCGACGCAAGCGCCGACCGGATCGATGCTGCTGTCGTTCGACAGCACGGCGATCTTGGCGCGGCTACCGGGATCGCGGGCGACCGACTTGATCTCGATGATGCCGTCATAAATCTCCGGCACTTCCTGGGCGAACAGCTTGGCCATAAATTCCGGGCGCGTGCGCGACAGGAAGATCTGCGGGCCGCGCGGCTCTTCGCGCACTTCGTAGATGTAGGCGCGCACGCGGTCGGACTGGCGGAGATTTTCGCGCGGCAGGCTCTCGTCGCGGCGCAGCACGGCTTCGGCGCGACCCAGATCGACGGTGATGTTGCCGTACTCGACGCGCTTCACGAGGCCGTTGATGACCTCGCCGACGCGATCCTTGTATTCGCGGAACTGGCGCTGACGCTCGGCGTCGCGCACCTTCTGCACGATGACCTGCTTGGCGGTTTGCGCGGCGATGCGACCAAAATCGATCGGCGGCAGCGTTTCGACGATGAAGTCGCCGAGCTGCGCGTCAGGCTTCTTGCGCAAGCCGTTCTTGAGATCGATCTGCGTCGATTCGTTTTCGACGGTCTCGACGATCTCGGTATATTTGGCGAGCATGATCTCGCCGGTCTTGCGGTTGATGTCGGCGCGAATGTCGTGCTCGTGCCCGTACTTGGAGCGGCCCGCCTTCTGGATGGCCTGCTCCATCGCGACGAGCACTTCCTCACGGTCGATGCTCTTCTCGCGGGCGACCGTGTCGGCCACCTGGATCAGTTCGGGACGGGCGAGGCCCAGTGTCGTGTCGATCGCCATGGTGTCGTTGCGTCCTTGGGTTAGATGCGCGTTAGGTGCGCTTGCCGCTTTGCGCGGCTTCGATGAGGTCGTCAGTCAGCATTAACTTGGCGCGCGAAATAGCGGCGAGCGGAACAACCGCGTCGGCGCCATCGTCGAGCCGCAATTTCACGTCGTCGCCAGCGAGGCCGATGAGACGGCCGCGAAAGCGTTTGCGCCCATCGACCGGCATGGCCGTGTCGATGCGCGCCTCGAAGCCGGCCCAGCGCTCGTAGTCGGCCGGCTTGACCAGCGGACGGTCGATGCCGGGCGACGAGACTTCCAGGCTATAGGCGGCCTCGATCGGGTCTTCGACGTCGAGCAGCGCCGAGACGGCGCGGCTGATGTCGGCGCAATCGTCGACCTTCATGTTCTCGCCGTCGGTCCGCTCGGCCATGATCTGCAGTGTCAGCCGCGAGGCGCCGGACAGCTGCACGCGCACGAGGGCGTAGCCCATGTCCGTGAGGGCGGGCTCGATCATGCCGGCAATGCGCTCTGCGATATCCATGCGATCTCTAGCGTCTCAATCTGCAACGTCGTCGTCATGCGAAGCACCGCGACGCATTTCAGCGCGCGGCCCCAAAAGCCTATCAGCAGCCAAATCGGCGCCGACATCCGTCGGGATCATGCCCTCGTTCTCGGTCGTCTCGGCGACAGCGCCAGCGAATGCGAAATCAAAGCGGCGACAGAAGTGGGCCGCCGGCCCACCCGCTACCAAACTCGACCGATGTAAAGGAGGCCTTGTGTCAAGGCAGGGGAAATATAGCCGTTTCGGCGATTTCTTCAAGGTTGTTGGGCCATTGGGGCGCGCCGGCTGGCGCCGTCCTGCCTGCCGGATGGGGCGGGGCGGGGTCTAAAGCCGCCTTAGCGGGGCTGGCGCCGCCAGGTCATGAAGGCCGGGGCGGCACCAGCTAAGCCCTTGTTTTCATAGCGAGTTTTAGGCGAATCGGCGGGCCGTTGGCGCCAGTCGGCGGGGCGCCGGGCGGTCCAGCGGAAGGCCGGGTGATCGGTCATTTCCACCAGCATCCAGCGCAAATACCCCGGATCGTCGGTGGCGAGGCGGAGTTCCGCGCCGTCCTGCAGCACGCGGGCCAGCTGGTCGAGATTGGCTTTGGCGACGAAGCGGCGCTTGTGATGGCGCGCTTTCGGCCAGGGATCGGGAAACAGCACGAAGGCTTTAGCGATGCTCGCGTCCTTCAGGCCGGCGAGCAGCAGCCGGGCGTCATCCATCAGGACGCGGATGTTGGCCGCGCGGGCCGGGACGTGGTCGATCTCTGACAGCAGCGCCGCCATGCCGTTGATGAAGGGCTCGCAGCCGATCAGGCCGGCGTGGGGATGGGCGGCGGCCTGCGCCAAGAGATGCTCGCCGGCGCCGAAGCCGACTTCGAGCCAAGCCTCGGTGACGGGCGCTTCGAACAGCGCGACGGGATCCAGGGTCGCCGGCGCCGGCGGCAAGGTCACGCCGAGGCGCGGCAACCATGAATCGACGGCGGATTGCCGCCCCGCGCGCAAGGGTCGGCCGAGGCGGCGGCCATATAGGCGACCGACATCCGCCCGCTCATCGGGGCCCTTCTCATCAGGCATGTCATCCGTGGAAGAAGAAATCTTCGGCATCACCGGCTCAGGATACGACAACGGCCGGTCGCATGACGACCGGCCGTTGCAGTCAAAGCACGTGCGGCGTTTAGAACGCGCGCTTGAGCTCTTTCACCAGGTCGGTCTTCTCCCAGGAGAAGCCACCCTTGCTGTCGGGCGCGCGGCCGAAGTGGCCGTAAGCCGTGGTGCGCGCGTAGATCGGCTTGTTGAGGCCGAGATGCTCGCGGATGCCGCGCGGGCTGAGCGACATCAGCTCAGGCAGGATCTTGGCGAGCTTAGCTTCATCAACCTTGCCGGTACCGAAGGTATCGACATAGACCGACAGCGGATACGCCACGCCGATGGCGTAAGCGAGCTGGATCAGGCAACGCTCGGCGAGGCCGGCGGCGACGACGTTCTTCGCCAGATAGCGCGCGGCATAGGCGGCCGAGCGATCGACCTTGGTCGGATCCTTGCCGGAGAAGGCGCCGCCGCCATGCGGGGCCGCGCCGCCGTAAGTGTCGACGATGATCTTGCGGCCGGTCAGGCCGGTGTCGCCGTCGGGACCGCCGATCACGAAATTGCCGGTCGGGTTGACGTAGAAATGCTCGTTGGCCGGCATCCAACCTTTCGGCAGCACCTTCTCGACATAGGGACGGACGATCTCACGCACGTCGTCCTGATCGACCTTGGCGTTATGCTGAGTCGAGACGACGACGGCGGTGCAGCCGACCGGCTTGCCGTTCTCGTAGCGCAGCGTCACCTGGCTCTTGGCGTCGGGCTCGAGCATCTTCTCCTTGCCCGAGTGACGCGCGGCGGCGAGAGCGCTCAGAATGTTGTGCGAATATTGCAGCGGCGCCGGCATCAGCTCCGGCGTCTCATCGGTCGCGTAGCCGAACATGATGCCCTGGTCGCCGGCGCCTTCGTCCTTGTTGCCCTTGGCGTCGACGCCCTGGGCGATGTCGGCCGACTGGCCGTGCAGCAGAATCTCGACCTTGGCGTTCTTCCAATGGAAGCCGTCCTGGGCGTAGCCGATGTCCTTGATCGCGGCGCGGGTCAGCTTCTCGATCAGCGCCTTGTTGATCTTCGGCTTGCCGCGACCGGTCGCCTTCAGCATCGGCGCGCGCGCGCCCATCTTCTTGGCGTTCATACCGACTTCGCCGGCGATGACGACGCGGTTGGTGGTGACCAGCGTCTCGCAGGCGACGCGGGCGTAAGGGTCGCTGCCGAGGAAGGCGTCGAGCACGGTGTCGGAGATGCGGTCCGCGACTTTGTCCGGATGGCCTTCAGACACGGATTCGCTGGTGAACAGGAAATTCTTGGGCACGGATGACCTCCGAGAGCCGATGGATGCGCAAGCTGCGCGGGCGATGACGGGAAGGATAGCGCGCACCGCTATGGAGCACGGGCGAGGCGCGGTTTTTCTTCCCTTTTCCGCACCTTAGCGCTGGGTTGTTGCAACCTTTGCCGAGAGCGTCAAGGGGATTTGCCGTCCGGTCGATCTCGCCCTGGCGGCCGAGCCCGCCCAGCCCGCCTTACGCTTCGGCTTTGGCCAGCTCGCGCAGCAGGTCGAGGACGCGCTTGCGCACGATCGGCTTGGAAATGGCGTAATAGGCGCGCACCAGGTCGAGAGTCTCGCGCCGCGAGAAGGGGTCGTGACCCGCCGCATCCAGCGCGCCATCCCGGACCGCGCCCTTCGGGCCGGCCTTCATCTTGCCGTCGGACTTGGCGCTCGCGCGCGACGGCTTGTCGGTCAGGCCTGGCGCGTCTTCGAAGAAATAGGCGACAGGCACGGTGAGGGCGCGGCTAAACTGGAGGAGGCGGCTGGCACCAATGCGATTGGCGCCGCGTTCGTATTTCTGAATTTGCTGGAAGGTCAGTCCGACGGCACGACCGAGCTTATCTTGGCTCAGACCGAGCAATGTCCGCCGTTGCCGCAAGCGGCGACCGACATGAATGTCTACCGGATCAGCAACATCATCTCCCCGACGGGCGACGCTCACTCGCGCTGCCCCAGCACGCGGCACTCTAACCATACTTCCCCTCGACTGACGGCTTGGCCGATGCGGACGCGGCTCGCGGCAGTCCGTCAACAGCCAGCGCCGGCTGGATACTCGCATACAAGTGTATGCTCGCGTCGCCTCGCTGTCTCGCATTTCTCAGTCAATTTTTCGTAAGGCCGCTGCTGACGGGGCGAAACGCGCGATGGATCACGCGATCGGCAAAGGGCCGATGATTCTCATATTCGGCGCGCGCTTAACGTCGGCGAATGGCGCAGCCGACAAGACCAACGGCGAACATGAGGAAAAAAATGAAATCGCCGAAGCGTGCATAGAACGTCGGCGGCAAGGCGGCCGGCAGAGCGCCATCGAGCACGCCGGCGCTGCCGAGAGCGAGAGACATTCGCAACCGGCCGTAAGAATCGACAATGGCTGAAATGCCGGTGTTCGCAGCGCGCACAAGCGGCAGGCCCTCCTCGACGGCGCGCAACCGCGCGCTGGCAAGATGCTGATGCGGTCCTGTCGAGATGCCGAACCAGCCATCGTTGGTGACATTGAGCAGCCAACCGGCGCGCGTGCGATGGTCGGTGACATTGCCCGGAAAGATGACCTCGTAGCAGACGAGCGGCGACGCCGGCGGCAAGCCCGGCAGCGCGAGAGTCTGCGGCCCGGGCCCGGCAGAAAAATCCACCGCGCCAGCCGTGATCTTGTCGAACGGCAGTAGCCCGCGCAGCGGCATATATTCGCCGAACGGTACGAGATGAAACTTGTCGTACGTGGCGACGATCTCGCCACCGGCGTTCACCGCCTGCACGCTGTTCCACACACGGTACGGCACCCGCTCGGCGCGCGGCGTGCCGGTGATGACGAGCGCACCCGGCGCGAGACGACCCGCAAGCTGGCCGAGCGCCGCGCGCAGTTCAGGCTCGTCGGCGAGGAAGAACGGCAGCGCCGTCTCCGGCCAGATCACAGCATTGATGGGTTTGACGGACGGCTGCGCCGACAGCGCGAGATATTTGCGCGCCGTTTCGACGCGCACGTCGTCCTGCCACTTGAGTCGCTGATCGATGTTGCCCTGCACGAGCCGCAAGTTGACGCCCGGCACATCCGCATCGCTGGCGCCGCTCATGCGCCACACGCCGAAAAAGGCGCAAAGCGCCAAGGGCAAGAGCAGCAACAGCGCGCGACGCCGTGCCAGCGAGGGCAGACCCGGCTCGCCTAGCGGTGCGAAAGCCGCGGCAGCGGCCACCGTCAGCAACGACAGCCCATAGGCGCCGAACAGCGCCGCGCTCTGGGTCATGACCGGCAGGCCGCTCCACACCGTGGCGATCTGATTCCATGGAAAGCCGGTGAGGATGTGGCCGCGTAGCCATTCGACCGCCGTCCAGGCGAGCGCGAAACCGAGCGGCCCGCCCCAGCCTTGCGCGAAGCCGCGCGCCCGCAAGTGATGCAGCGCGTAAAGCGCAACGGCGGCAAACAAGCCGAGGAACAGCGACAGCCCGCTGACGGCAAAGGGCACCAGCCAGCCGAATTTGGCGGCATCGACCAGCAGCGCGTTGGTGATCCAATAAAGCCCGGCAGCGTAATGGCCGAAACCGAAGGCCCAGCCGATGAGGAAGGCGGCGCGCGGCGTTTTGGCGCCATAGGCAAGCCACAGCAAGCCGGTGAAGGCGACGGCGAGCAACGGCACGACGTAGAAGGGCGGCAAAGCGCCGACCGACAAGAGACCGAGACCGAAGGCCGCCAGCAGACGGCGCCAGCCGGTCAATGCGGCGAGCTTTGCGGCACCGCGCTCGATCGCGCCAAACACCTGTCAGCGCCCGCCGTTGGCGGGCGAGGGTTTATCGGCGGGCATGCGCAGGCGCAGCCGCTTGACGCGACGCGGATCGCCGTCGACCACTTCGATCTGCAGGCCGGACGAATGACGCACCACTTCGCCCCGCGTCGGCACGCGGCCGGCGAGAAAAACGACGAGACCGCCGAGCGTGTCGATGTCGGCTTCGCGTTCCTCATCGGTGAGCAACGCGCCGACCTTGGTCTCGAAATGAGCGATGTCGGTGCGTGCATCGGCAAGCCACGTGCCGTCGGGCCGCTCGATCATGCCGGGCTCTTCGGCGTCATGTTCATCTTGAATATCGCCGACGATAGCTTCGATCATATCTTCGATGGTGACGAGGCCATCGATGCCGCCGTACTCGTCGACCACCATCGCCATATGCACGCGCGTCAGGCGCATCTCCAGCAGCAGATCAAGCACGCGCATACTCGGCGAGACGAACAGCACCTTGCGCAGCATTTTGGAAAGATCGAATGGCTCGCTCGTCAGCGTTTGCGCCAACACGTCCTTGATATGAACGACGCCGCGGACATCATCGAGCGATTCGCGATAGACCGGCAGACGCGAATGAGCTTCCTGCGTCATCAGGCGGATCAGGTCGGCTTGCGGCGTGGAAACTTCGACGGCGCTGATGTCGGCGCGCGGCACCATCACGTCATAGGCGGTCACGTCGCGCAGATGCAGGATGTTCTGCAGCAGCAGCCGTTCGTCGGGATTGATTTCCGCCGGACCGTTTTCGCCCTCGCCGGGCTCGCTGTCCTCGATCAACTCCTCGATGGCTTCGCGGAGCGATTCGTCGGCCTTGCGGGCGCGGCGAAATTTCTGGATCAAGCCGCGCAGACCGCGCGGCGCGATGGGAGACGCCCCGGGAGAAGACGCCGGCGATCCTTGCGGAGCCGGCGACTCGTCGCGGGGCAATAGACTATGGCTCGGGTCGGTCATGTCCTCGTTCGGGCCGCTTTGCGGATGCGGCCTCCTGGTTTGACGACAGGGCTTTTGCGGGCTCGGGGGGCGGCTTTGCGCGCCGGACGCAGAAAGTAGGGATCGGAAATCCCATGGCGCGCCAGCACCGTCCGCTCCAAGCTTTCCATGTCATGGGCTTGGGAATCGTCGAGATGATCATAGCCGAAAAGATGTAAAACGCCATGCACCGTCAAATGCGCCAGATGATCGGCCAAGCGCTTGCCCTGCTTGCGCGATTCGCCCGCCGTGGTGGTCAGAGCGACGGCGATGTCGCCCAAATTGACAGGCGCCGACCCGCGCTGCGGCGCGTCCTCCCAAGCCGGAAAGGACAACACGTTGGTCGGCTTGGCCTTGCCGCGAAAATCATGGTTCAACGCTTTCAGCTCGGCATCGTCGGCAAGCAATAGCGTGAGCGTCCAGGGCGCCGCGCCTTTGGGATGGGGCGCGCCGTCGGCAAGCGCCGCCTTGACGCCAGCGCGGGCGAACTTGCGCACGAGGACGGCGACAGCGGGCAGACGCTTCGACCACGCCGGCGTCTCGACGAGCACGGCGATGCGCAGGCTCGGGATCTTGCGGACGCTCATTCGCTTGGGCGCGGCTTGGTAATGAAGTCGGGCAATTGGGCGGCGACGGCGCCGTCATCCGCATCGGCAGACGACAAGGACGAGGGGGTGCGCTTGCGCTGGAGCCGCGATTTGTCCGCCGCTTCATAGGCCCGCACGATGCGCGCGACGACGGGATGGCGCATGACATCGGCTTCGGTGAAGGTGATGACGCCGATGCCTTCGACGCCCTGCAGCGTGTCCAGCGCGTCGCGCAGGCCCGACTTGGTGCCCGGCGGCAGATCGACTTGGCTGAGATCGCCGGTGACGATCATCCGCGAGCCTTCGCCGAGACGGGTCAGGCACATCTTCATCTGCATCGCTGTGGTGTTTTGCGCCTCGTCGAGAATGACGAAGCTATGCGCCAACGTGCGGCCGCGCATGAAGGCGAGCGGCGCCACTTCGATCTCGCCGGACTCCAAACGCTTCTCAACTTGATCGGCGGGCAACATATCGTGCAGCGCGTCGTAAAGCGGCCGCAGATAGGGGTCGACCTTCTCGCGCATGTCGCCGGGCAGGAAGCCGAGCCGCTCGCCCGCTTCGACGGCCGGGCGCGACAGCACGATACGGTCCACCTCGCCAGCGGTGAGCGCGGCGACGGCGGCAGCGACGGCGAGATAGGTTTTGCCGGTACCGGCGGGACCGATGCCGAACACCATCTCATTCTCGCGCATGGCGCGCAGGTAGGTCGCCTGCACGGCAGAGCGCGGCGAGATCTGGCGGCGGCGCGTGGCGATGACGAGATCGCCGTCAGTCTTCACGGCCGTGCCGCCCCGCGTCGGGCGGACCACCGCTTCGACGCCTTGCACCTGGCGCAAGGCCGCATCGAGCGCGCCCGCATCGACCGGCTGTCCGCGCTTGAGATCGCTGTAGAGCGCGAGCAAGGCGCGGCGCGCCTGATCGACCGCAACAGTGGGGCCGGTGACGGCAAGACGGTTGCCGCGCGTGACGATCTGCACAGCGAGCGCGCTTTCGATGCGCGCGAGATTGCGATCATGCTCGCCATAGAGCAGCGACAACAGGCGGTTATCGTCGAACTCGATTTGCAGCGGCGCCTCGGCGAGACCGGGCGGCAACGGCGTGCCGGAATCAGCCGGACTCATGCGGCTGCCTCACCTGAAGAAGATATCGGCCGTGGTGCCAGCAATTCGCCGGACAAGCTGTTGGTGGCCGCCGACAGCACGCGCACGCGGGCGATCTTGCCGATCAGCGTGGAGACTTGCTCGCCCGCCTCGACATGCACCGCCTGTAGATAAGGACTGCGGCCCATGACCTGGCCGTCATGACGGCCCGGCGCGGCGAACAGCACGTCGAGTTCGCAGCCGACTTGCGCCGCGTTGAAGGCGCGTTGCTGTTCGACCAGGAGAGCGAGCAGGGCATCGAGCCGCGCCGTCTTCACGTCCTCGGCGACCTGCTTGGCGATGACCGAGGCCGGCGTGCCGGGACGGCGGCTGTATTTGAACGAATAGGCCATGGCAAAGCCGATCTCGCGCACCAGCGCCATGGTCGCCTCGAAGTCGGCATCGCTCTCGCCGGGAAAACCGACGATGAAATCCGACGACAGCGCCAGATCGGGCCGCGCCTGACGCAAGCGGTCGACGACGCGGCGGAAATCGTCCGCCGTGTATTTGCGGTTCATCGCCTCGAGAACCGTGTCGGAACCGGACTGCACCGGCAGATGCAGGAACGGCATGAGCTGCGGCAGATCGCCATGGGCGGCGATCAAATCCTGGTCCATGTCATTCGGATGCGACGTGGTGTAACGGATGCGCGCCAGACCATCGATCTCGGCAAGCGCGCGGATCAGGCGGGCGAAGGACCATTCGCGGCCATCGAGACCTTCGCCGTGATAGGCGTTGACGTTCTGGCCGAGCAACGTGAGCTCGCGCACGCCGAGCGCGACGAGCGCCTTCGCTTCGGCGATCACTGACGCGGCCGGGCGGGAATATTCCGCGCCCCGCGTGTAGGGCACGACGCAGAAGGTGCAGAACTTGTCGCAGCCTTCCTGCACCGAAAGGAACGCGGTGACGCCTTGCGCCGCCGACGGCACCGGCAATTGGTCGAACTTCGGTTCAGCGGGAAATTCGGTGTCCAGCACGGTCTTACGACCGGTCGCCTTGGCGACCATCTCGGGCAGCCGATGATAGGTCTGCGGCCCGAACACCATGTCGACGAAGGGGGCGCGACGAGCGATCTCGTCGCCTTCGGCCTGCGCGACGCAACCGGCAACGCCGAGCAGCAGCGTCTCGCCGTTGGCGTCTTTCTCCTGCTTCAATTCACGCAGACGGCCGAGGTCGGAGTAGACCTTCTCCGCCGCCTTTTCGCGGATATGGCAGGTATTGAGGATCACCATGTCGGCGCCCGCCGCCGTGTCGGTGACCGCATAGCCGAGCGGCGCCAGGACATCCGTCATACGCGCGGAGTCATAGACGTTCATCTGGCAGCCGTAGGTCTTGATGTAGAGCTTCTTGCTCGCCACGCGATTAATTCCGGTTTGAAGAGGGGCGGATATTAGCGCCGGCGGCCCGACGCGAACAGCGATTCGGCGAAACCGGCCTCCACCGCCGCCTGGCTGAGCTCGGCCAGCGCCTTGCGGCGGGCGCCGCCGGTCAGCGGCACGCTTGTTACGGTCGTCATCAGGCCTTCATCCCCGGCCCCCGGCAGGGTCAAAGCGGCCATATCGAGCGGCGCATGGAACCCAATCTCGACCGTCAGCTTGCCCAAAGTAAAGAGGTTCCAGGCATGCGCGATCATGTTCATGTCGCCATACCAGGCGATATTAGGTCGCCATTCGCGGCCGATCGGCAGGCCATCAAGCTTGAGGTAGGCCACCGAAACCGGCTGCACGGTGAGCGGGCGGCCATCAACCTCGCGCTCGGCGACGCTGAACAGCGCACTCTTGAACGGCAGGATGCGGTTGCCGTCGCTGCTGGTGCCTTCGGGAAACAGAATCAGATCGTCGCCCGCCTCAAGCCGCTGCGTGATGGCGTCGCGCTGCTTCGCGGCATGGGCGCTGCGCCGCTCGATGAAGACCGTGCGCTGCAATTTGGCGAGCAGGCCGAAGAACGGCCAGTCGGCGATTTCCGCCTTGGCGACGAAGGAACCGCGGATCAACGCGCCGAGCACGGTGATGTCGAGATAAGAGGCGTGATTGGCGACGAACAGCATCGGCTTGCCCGGCGCTTGGTCGCCACGCACTTTCAGCTCGATGCCGATGATGCGGCAGACGCCGCGATGATAAAAGCGCGGAAAGCTCGATGCGGCGGGCAGACGCAAACCGACCAAGACCATTTGCACCGGCAACATCAGCGCGGTCCAGATGGTGTAAAGCGAGAGGCGAACGCCGGCGCGTAGGTGGGACCGCATGCTCAGGCGCCGCCGGGGGCGTCGCGCTGGCTTTCGTAGTGACGCATGTATTTTTCGGTCACCAAATCGGTCTTGACGATGATGCAGACATCGATGGTGTTGAACTGCTCGTCGATCACGGCGCCGTCGCCCACAAAGCCACCGAGGCGAAGATAGCCCTTCACCAATGGCGGCAATTCGGCGAGGCAGCGGCGCGCATCAAGCTCGACAGCTGGCTTGAGCGCCATGTCGATATAGCGGTCCGGCAAGGCGCGCGTGCGCAGGGCCGACGGGGCGAGATGGAAATGATGCAGGTAAGACAGGATATCCGCATGCGCCTGCACGTCGGTGCCTGCGAGGCTGGCGCAGCCGAACATCACCTGGATATCGTGATGGAAGACGTAATTCGAAATGCCGCGCCACATCAGTTGCATGGTCGGGCGATTGCGGTGGGCGGCATCGACGCAGGAACGGCCGAGTTCGAGAATCTCGCCCGGCATCGCGACCAGTTTCGCAACATCGTATTCGGACGCCGAATAGAACCCGCCGACTTTTTCGGCGATGGCGCGGCGGATCAGGCGGTAGGTGCCGACGACGACGGGCGCGCCCTGCGAATGATCGAGCACCACAAGATGATCACAATGGGGATCGTAGGCGTCGATGTCGCGCTTGCTGCGCGCGACCTCGGCGGATGGCTTGGCGCCCATCTCTTCGTAGAAGACGCGATAGCGCAGCGCCAAAGCGGCGTCGATCTCCGCCGGCGTCTCGGCGAGGCGCAACTCCAGATTGCCGGTTCGCAAGGCCGGTAGAGGACGGTCGTTGGATAGGACAGCAGTCATCTCAATGGGCGAGGCGGCGGTCTGCGGCGAAGGCTTCAGGGGCGCGGGCACGGACACGCTGGGGCGTCGCGGCGTTAATTGTCGCCGCCCTTGAGGGGCACGGCGAACAATTCGAGCCGATGGTCGACCAGCTTAAATCCGAGGCGCTTGGCGATTTCGCGCTGCAGGGCTTCGATTTCCTCGTTGTGGAACTCGATAACCTTGCCGCTCTTGATGTCGATCAGATGGTCGTGGTGGCTGTCCGGGGCGCGCTCATAGCGCGCGCGGCCGTCGCCGAACTCGTGGCGCGACAGGATGTTGGCTTCTTCGAACAGGCGGACGGTGCGATAGACCGTGGCGATGCTGATGCGTGGATCGATGGCCGAGGCGCGGCGATGCAGCTCTTCGACGTCGGGGTGATCCTCGGCGTCGGATAGCACCCGCGCGATGACGCGGCGCTGGCCGGTCATTTTCATGCCCTTGTCGAGACAGAGCTTTTCGAGCGTCGAGACTTCCTGAGCCATCATAATCCTCCAGGCGCGGCGAGGTGCGCCAAACGGCGACACCATAACTGATTAGGCCCGGTCCGCCTACCCTGCCCTTGCGTCGGTCTGGCAGCGGTTCCGCGAACGAAATCAGCAGCCTGGACGAATATAAGCGGGGTCAGACCGACCCTTTGAACGGAACCGCGCGGCGGCTAGCGCGAGCGCTTGCGCGGCTTGGTGCCGAGGCCGATCTTTTTGGCCAGCGAACTGCGCTGCTTGGCATAATTCGGCGCCACCATCGGATAGTCGGCCGGCAGGCCCCAGCGTTCGCGATAATTGTCCGGCGTCATGTCATAGGCGGTCTTGAGGTGGCGCTTGAGCATCTTGAGCTTGCGGCCGTCCTCCAGGCAAACAATGTAATCGGGCATGACGGATTTCTTGATCGGCACGGCCGGCTCGGGGCGCTCGCCCATGGCGCCGAGACCGCCGGCGGACGCCTTGCCGATGCTGGCGAGCGTCGCGTAAACCTGCTGGATCAACTGCGGAAGATCGCCCGTCGAGACAGTATTGTTTGCGACGTGCGAAGATACGATCTCTGTTGTTAAGACAAGAAGATCGTTGGAGGCATTCTCCTCAGGCATCCGGCGTACTCCGCTTTGATGATCTGCAAGGTTATAAGTTCTTTTATTCATTGGTTCAATGCGGATTTCCTTAGATTTATCAAGCAAATCGAACCTATGTTGTTGAAATGACCGAGCATCGCTTAGACATCACTTCCGAGGTCTGTCCGATGACCTTTGTGAAGACAAAACTATTGCTGGAGCGCATGGCGCCCGGCGACACCGCCGAGGTGCGCCTGAAGGGGGCCGAGCCGCGAGACAATGTGCCGCGCTCGGTGCGCGATCACGGACATGAGGTGCTGGCGCTCGATGTCGAAGCCGGCGCCGCGGGCGACGGCGCCATCTACCTACTCCGCATCCGCAAGCGCTGAGACTATTTTGGCGCGAGATCCCGGCGCATCGTGAGCGCCGTCATCGCCGGGCCGTTCGGGCGTTTGTAATAGCCTGGCCGGCGGCCGACCTGCGTGAAGCCATAGGATTCGTAAAGCCGGCGCGCCGGCGCATTGTCCTCGGCAACTTCGAGAAACAGCTTGTCGCCCTGATGCGCCCGCACGCCGATCAGGATCGCATCCATCAGCCGCCGCGCCGCCCCGGTCCGGCGGTATTGCGGCAGCACGGCGATCGACAGCAATTCCCATTCGTCGAGCGTTCCACTGGCTAGCGCGAAGCCGACAGGAATTTCATCGTCGGCCGTTTCCACAACGGCGACATAACCGAAGGCGCCTTCCATGCGCATGACCTGGCCCACGGTATAAGCGGTCCAGCCGTCGTCGAAACAGAGCTGATGCAGGCCGGCGATGACGACATGATAGGCGGCGCCGACCGGCAGCAGTTTCAGCTCGGGCATCACGCTGCTCATGTCCCGCTCCTCACGCCCCGTTCTTCATAGGCGCGACCCGGATGCGGCCGCCGTCCTGCGGCAGCTTGGCGTCGGGCGGTCGCAGATAGAGCGGACGCGGCGAGACGATCACCGTACCGGATGCGAGCCGCGCCGCCGCCAACCGCGCGACGACAGCGGCATCCGGCAGTGTAAAATCCGTAATCAAGCTCGCGCGCTCGCGCGCCTCATCATCGAGCGCCGCGTAGAGCCGCGCCGCGCCGTCGCCGGCGAGCGCGAAGGCGCCCGGCGGCAGCGTCACCGCCTCCGGCAGTTGGGCGATCGCCACGCTGCTGGGCGTCCATGCCGCGCCGCCGGCGAAGGATTGTACGTAGAGATCGTCGCGCTTGGCGTCGATGGCGACGATGAGCATGCCTGGTTGCGGCGGTACGGCTTCGGCAATGGCTTCGAGCGTGATGATGCCGACGGCCGGCTTGCCGCTGGCCAGCGCGATGGCGCGGGCGGCGGCGAGACCGATACGCAAGCCGGTGAAGGCGCCCGGCCCGACGGTGACGCCGAGGCCGGCGAGATCGGGAAAATCAAGTTTGGCCGCGGCCATGACGCGTTCGATCATCGGCACCAACGCTTCCGATTGGCCGCGCGCCATCGGCACGAACTCGCGCGCGAGAATCGCGCCATTCCGCCAGACGGCGGCCGAGCAGGCATCGCAGGCCGTATCGAAGGCCAATACAGCATTCGTGGCCACCGCCGTCATTTGCGCACACCGTCTTGATTCAATTTGCCGGTGCGCAAATCGCCCGTTCGCTGCATCATGTTTGCCGGTAACATCATCGCTGGATCATCGTCTGTGAATACGCCCGTCGCCGCGCCGCCCACTTTCCCGCTCGTGCCGCTGATCGATATCGCCACGTCAGCCTACGACGTGGAGATCGAGATCGCCTATGCCACGGCACAGAATATCACCGAAATGCCCGTCTATGGGCGTGCCGCATGCTACCTGCATCCGGACGCGGCGGAAAAGCTGCAACGCGCCATCGAGCTTGCCCGACCGCTCGGCTACCGGCTCAAGATCTTCGACGCCTACCGGCCGACCGAGGCGCAGTGGAAGCTGTGGAACGCCCGGCCCGACCCGGAATTTCTCGCCGATCCGCGGCGCGGCTCCCCACATTCGCGCGGCGTCGCCGTCGATCTCAATCTGCTCGACGCGGCCGGCCGCGAGCTCGACATGGGCACCGGCTTCGACGCCTTCACGCCGCTGTCCCATCATGGCGTCATCGACGGCATTTCGGCGGAAGCGCAGCGCAACCGTCTCCTGCTGATGGGCATCATGACTTCGGCAGGCTGGGATTTTTACCGCAACGAATGGTGGCACTACCAGCTTTTCGATTCGCGGCGCTACCCATTGATCGACGACGGTAAAGCCGCCCCCACAATGATGTGAGAGAGCGGCTTTCGCGGCCCTGCGAAACTCGGCATAATCGGCACAAGAACAGGCTGCGGCGCTAGCGGGGGCACGCGCCGAAGGGGACAGAGAGCCGAATGCCGATCCGTTTTCAACGCGCGCGCGCCGCCATAAAATTCGTCGGCGTTCAGTTCGCCGTGATCGCGGTTCTAGCGTGCATCGCCGGACCCGCCCTGCCGCAGTCCGCCAGCCGATTGAACGGCGACGACATCGTCTCGCATGCCGTGCTGTTCATCTACCATCGCTTCGGCGAAAGCCAAATTCCCGCGACCAACATCCGCCTCGATCAATTCGATGGCCATCTGCAGGAATTGCGGGACGGCGGCTACAACGTGCTGCCGCTGGCCGACATCGTGAAGGCGCTACAGGCCGGCGAGACGCTGGCCGACAAAACGGTCGGCATCTCGATCGACGATGCCTATGCCTCATTCTATGACAATGCTTGGCCACGCCTGCGCGCCGCCAATTTTCCCTTCACGATCTTCATCGCCACCGACACCATCGATCGCAAGGCGCCGGGATTCATGAGCTGGGATCAGTTGCGCGAACTGAGCGATTCGGGGTTCGTCAGCATCGGCAGCCAGACGATGAGCCATCCGCATATGCCGTTGGAAGGCGCCGCGCGCAACGCCGATGAACTGGCAAAATCGGCGGCGCGCATTCAGGCCGAAATCGGCAAGCCGCCGACCCTGTTTGCCTATCCCTACGGCGAGATGAGCCTCGCGGTGAAGGCGCAAGTGCAGAAGGCCGGTTACGTCGCGGCCTTCGGCCAGCATTCCGGCGTTGCCCATGCGGGGGAGGATTTTTTCTATCTGCCGCGCTTTTCGCTCAATGAGCGGCTCAGCGATATGACGCGCTTTCGCATGGCGGCGCGCGCCTTGCCCATCCCGGTCGACGACGTGACGCCGGCCGATCCATTTCTGACGGGCGAGAACCCACCGGCCTTCGGCTTTACCCTGGCGAGCGAGCTGCGCAACATCGAGCGGATGGGCTGCTATTACGCCGATCAGACCTTGAAGGTCGAGCGGCTCGACGAACGGCGCATCGAAGTGCGGATTCCGGCGGCCTTTCCGCCGGGCCGTGCGCGGCTCAACTGCACCTTGCCGGCAGGCAACGACCGCTGGCGCTGGTACGGGACGCAATTGTTCGTGCCATACCCGCCCGGGCAAAGCCCGGCTGATTAAGCGCGCGACCAGATCGCGCGGGCAATGCCAGGCTGATTAAACCGGCTTAAGCCCCGCCCTCTTTAAGCCCCAGACGGCGCGCGGCTGGCGAACTGCGTACCGGTCGCTTCCAGACGCGCCGCATCGTAAGAGCGCATGCCGTTGGAGCGCATCATCTGGCGGATGTCGGCGGTGTAGCTGAGACCGCGCTCGGAGTAGCGCAGCAGAGTACGCGCCAGGTTGTCGCCATCGAGCGGACCTTCGGCGGCCTTCTTGCGCAGCTCGGCGCGCTGCGCGCGGAATTCGCCGTAAGCCGGATGCGAGTTGAGATTGTGCACATAGGAGCGCACGGCGCTCATCAGGCTGTCGTAGCTGCGATAGCGGTGCGCATCTTCGGGTTTCTTGTGGCGCGCCAGCAAGCTGTCGACCGTGTCGTTGAACGCCTTCTGGCCGAACAGCGCATTGCCTTCCTGGGCAAAGCGTGAAGTGCCCCAGCCGCTTTCGAGCGCCGCCTGGGTCAAGGCCAGCGACGGCGGCACGATGTCGACGCGGCGCAATAATTCCTTCAGCCGCGCGGCTGCCGGGATCGTGGCCTTCACGTCATAGAGCGCGGCCGTCTCGTCGATCAGCTTAAGGTCGTCGGCGCCGAGCGCGCGGCCCGCATCGAGGTCGCTGGCCAGCGACTTCAGCGATTCGCGCAGATCGAGAATCTCCTCGTTGACGCGCAGGATCGGCGGCAGCATCGACTTGATGAAGACGGCCTTGCGCAGATCGGTCGAATCGATATCCGACAGATCCGCCGGCAACGTTTGCAGATAGATACGCGGCACCGTGCCGGCGCCACCGCGCAGCATATCGAGGCGGTAGCCCATGTCTTCGAAGGCAGCGACGATGCGCTTGCTGTCGCCGAGCGCCACCATGGCGCGGGCAACGTCGAGACCGTCGAAATTGCCGGCGGCGGCGAATTTGTGCCAGGCATCGCCGCGGTCAGAGGCCGGCGTGAAGGTAAGGCTATAGGCGATGCGGTCATTGGACGCGCCGGAGACTTTGCCGAGCAGCGCGCTTTTCAACGGCGTCATCGCAAGAACGGCCGCGAATCCGAGCGTCAAGCCGACGGCGCTGAGCGGCACTGGCTTCAGAACGGCGGACCCGGTGGCGTTGCCAATGCGGGCTCCGAGGCGGACTGTCGTGGTCGACAACGAACGAACAAATGATGCGAACAAAAGAATTCCTTTCATAGCCGCGCTCCTCCCCCGTGTTTTCAAATGCGTTACGCGGTAGGCAGCGGAAGGCGCACACCGAACGGTCCCGTGAATGGGCCGCGTCGGCGGCTGGAACGACCCGTGCTACTGGGCCGCCCTCACCTCCCGAACTTCGGGGATGTAGTGCCGGAGGAGGTTCTCAATCCCCGCCTTCAAGGTGGCCGTCGAGCTCGGGCAACCCGCGCACGACCCTTGAAGGTGCAGAGTGACGACGCCGTCTTCGAAGCTCTGGAAGATGATGTCGCCGCCGTCTTGGGCCACGGCTGGGCGAACCCGGGTGGCCAGAAGTTCTTTGATCTGGGTGACGATCTCGCCGTCATCCGACGTATCCGCAGCCGCTTCGGCGGCGCCGCTGAACAGCGGCTGCTCGGCCGTGAAATGTTCCATGATGACCGACAGGATCGACGGCTTGAGCAGCTGCCAATCGCGCGCCTCGTCCTTGGTCACCGTCACGAAGTCGCCGCCGAAAAACACCCCGCGCACGCCGTCGACCGCGAACAGCGCGGTGGCGAGGGGGGACTTGGCAGCGGTCTCGGCGGTCGGGAAGTCGGCAGTGCCGCCCGCCATCACCTCGCGACCGGGGAGGAATTTAAGGGTCGCGGGATTGGGGGTCTGCTCGGTCTGGATGAACATGAGAGCGGCGTATCCGGATCGTGGCGAGGAAGGGTGACGGGAAGGAGGTCTTAAAAAGCCGTTAACAAATGGTTGGGTGATGGATCAAAATCAACATAATTTTCCCTAACATAATCATATGGTTAACGGGAACTGAGCTGCCTCAAGCCTAGGCATCTGGAGCCTAAGGCGAGGATTCCATTGAGGAATGGTTGTCATATTGTCCACACCCTCCGTTAGCCACGCTTACGCTGGCTGGACACAAGTTCGTGCGCAGCCGGGCCATTCTCTTAAGAAACGGCCAGCGGGAGGGAGGGTTCCCCGCGGGGGAAGCTTCAGGCGAGGCGATCCATCTCTTGGTTGCTGAGATCGCCAGGCACGATGGTCATGGGGATATGGAGCTTCGTCCACATCTTGCCCGCGAGCGCCGTGATCAGCGGGCCGGGGTTCTTGCCGCGCGCGGCGGCGGCGAGCACGAGGACGGAAATGCCCTTGTCCTCGTCGATCAGGGCAAGCAATTCATCGGCGACATTGCCCTCGCGGATATGGAAGACCGGCGTCTTGCCGCAGATCCCTTGCACTTCGACCGAGAGGCCCTGCAGCACGCTTTCCGCTTCCTGACGCTGCTCCTCGCGCATCAGGTTTTCCACCGAGCCGAACGCCTGAAAGTCGGTCGGGGCGATGACATACAGCATGGCGACGCGCCCGCCGGTGCGCTTGGCGCGCAGCGCCGCATAGCGCAGGGCGACCTTATGCTCCTCGCTCTTGTCGACGACGACGAGAAAGACACGCTCAATCATTCCCACCGGCGTTTCGGCTGCTGGCGTGGTTGGTGTCTCGCCGCTCATGAACGCCTCCATCGCAATCGGTCGTCAACGTGCCGTCGAATTCTTCGGGTCATGCGGTTCTCCATGGTGGGGGCCAATGCGAGAGCGACTACGTGCGGCGGAAGACAAGCGCGGCGATCCAGCCGGCGAACAAAGCGAGCAGGACGGCAAGCGCGCCATAGGCCATCGGCCATTGATAGGCAAAATCGTAAACCTCAGCGCCGAAGCCGACCTTGCTGACGACGAGCGGCGTCGACTGCGCACTGATCACGGCGCCGTCGCGCACAAGATAGACGTCGGCGGTGTAGCTGCCGGTCGGCAGGTTCGACGGGAAATAGACGCGGGTGCGGAACAGACGCGCGCCGAGGAAAACCACTTTGCCGGGGTCCTCGACATAGAGTTCGGCGTTTTGCTTGTTACGGATCAGCGCCTGGCGGAAGGTGTCGGCAAGCGGCAGATCGGCGGCGCCCGCCGCGCGTTCAGGCGTAAAGCGCAGCGTGTCGAAGCCGATCTCGTGGCGCATGCGGACGTTCGTGCTGAGAATCTCGGCGAGCGGCCGGTTCGACGAGACGCTGTAGAAGGTCGGCACATTGACGAAGGCCATGTCTTTGTCGTTCACGAAGATGCCGGCGACGCGGCTCTTGCGGCGCACCAGCTCCTTGCCCGTCGGGCCGCGCAGCACGACGATGACGTCGCCGTCACCCTCGATGGCGCCGAACAGCAGCACGTCGGTGCCGATGAAGCCGGTGGTGATGGCGATGAAGTGATCCGAGAGATCGGCGACCAGCGCCTGCGCGCGCGCCGGCCCCGGCTGGACGATCGCCAGCAACGCGAAAAGGCCGAAGACCAGGCGGCGCAAGCCCATCATGGCGCGAAGGCCAGGCTATAGAGGTCGAACGGCGGCAGGAAGAGATCGACGAAAATCTTCAAACCGACCGCCAAGATGATAACGCCGAGCAGGGCGCGCAGCTGTTCGCCGCGCAGCCGGGCGGAGAAGCGCGTGCCAAATTCCGCGCCGATCACAGCGCCCACAAGAAGAATGAGGGCGAGCAATACATCGACCGTCTGGTTCTGCGTCGCCTGCAGGAAGGTGACGTTGGCGGTGACGAAAATGATCTGGAACAGAGAGGTGCCAATCACGACCAGTGTCGGCATGCCGATGAGATAGATCATCGCCGGCACCATGATGAATCCGCCGCCGACGCCCATGATCGCCGAGAGAACACCGACGATGCAGCCAAGCCCCAAGGGCAGCAGCGCGCTGACGTAAAGCCGCGACTTGGGAAAGCGCATCTTGAGCGGCAAGCCGTGCAGCCAGGTGTGCTGATGCAATTTGCGCTGCGGCAGGCCGGTCGCGCCCTGACGTCGCATGGCGCGCCAGCTTTCAATGATCATCAACGGCCCGAGGCTGCCGAGCAATAGGACGTAGGCGAAGGAAATGGCGAGTTCGAGCTGGCCGAGCTTGCGCAGCAGGCCGAACAGCCAGATGCCGAACACCGAGCCGACGATGCCGCCAGCCACCAGGATGCCGCCCATCTTGAAGTCGACATTGCCGCGGCGGAAATGCGCGATGGTGCCGGAGACCGAGGCGGCCAGCGTCTGGTTGGCGCCGGTGGCGACCGCCACGGCGGGCGGGATGCCGATGAAGATGAGGAGCGGCGTGGTCAGGAAACCACCGCCGACGCCGAACAGGCCGGAGAGGAATCCCACCCCGGCACCGAGCGCGAGGAGAACGAAGACGTTCTCCGAGATCTCGGCGATCGGCAGGTAGATGTCCATAGGCCTGATCCGCTCCGCTCGCCGACAGATGGCGACGGAATCTTTGGGTTGTCCTAACGCGCGATGATCGGACTATACGCGCCGCGATTTGGGTCGTCGTTCAAAAATCGCGGCAGCGGGCAAAAAAGCCGGCCGGTGCAAAGGCGTCAGGGCCGCAGCAGGCCCATGATGTCCTTCACCTCGTTCATGTGGCGCGCGCCGATCTCGCCGGCCCGCTCGGCGCCGCGCTTGAGGATGGCGTCGACATAGGCCGTGTCGGCGGTCAGGCGGCGCATTTCGGCGCCGATCGGTCCGAGGGTGGCGACGGCGAGGTCGACCAGGGCGCCCTTGAACTCGGAGAACAGCTTGCCGCCAAATTCGCCGAGCACGTCGGCGCGGCTGCGCCCCGCCAGGGTGGCGAAGATAGTGATGAGATTGTCGGCTTCTGCGCGGCCTGCAAGGCCTTCCACTTCACTGGGCAGCGGCTCCAGATCGGTGCGCGCTTTACGCACCTTCAGGGCGATCGTGTCGGCATCGTCGGTCATGTTGAGGCGCGAATAGTCCGATTCGTCGGACTTGCTCATCTTCTTGGAACCGTCGCGCAAGGACATGACGCGCGTCGCCTCGCCGAGAATCTGCGGCTCTGGCAGCGGGAAATACTCGGTCTCAAAGCGGCGGTTGAAGGCGCCGGCGATATCACGCGCCAGTTCCAAATGCTGCTTCTGGTCCTCGCCGACCGGCACATGGGTCGCCTTGTAGAGCAGGATGTCGGCGGCCATCAGCACCGGATAGGCATAAAGCCCGAGCCCGGCGTTGTCCTTCTGCTTGCCGGCCTTTTCCTTGAACTGGGTCATGCGGTTGAGCCAGCCGAGCGGCGTCAGCGTGCCGAGCAGCCAGGCGAGCTCGGAATGGCCCGGCACGGTCGACTGATTGAAGATCGTGCAGCCCTCCGGATCGATGCCAGCCGCGATATAAGCGGCGGTCACCTCGCGGGTGTGCTTGCGCAGCTCGTCGGGATTTTGGGGCAACGTGAGAGCATGGAGGTCCACGATGCAGAAGATGCAGTCATAGTCTTTCTGCAGCTTCACCCAGTTGCGGATGGCGCCCAGGTAATTGCCGAGATGCAGGTTGCCGGTGGGCTGGACGCCCGAAAAAATGCGGTTCATGAGGCCCGAATGCGCGAAAAGCTGATGGGGCCGCTGTTATCGCCCCGCCATCTTGTCCGGTCAAGGACAGGGGGGCCGGTTAGGGATGGGCGCGGATATCCGTGAGGGTACGGCGCTGCAGCCCGGCGGCGTCGAAATTGTCCGGCGATAGCCAGCGCTCGAAGGCGGTTCGCGCCGCCGGCCAATCGGCATCGAGCAGCGCGAACCAGGCGGTGTCCCGGCTGCGGCCTTTATAGACCGTGGCTTGGCGGAAAATGCCCTCATGGCGAAAGCCGTAGCGTTCCGCCGCCCGGCGCGAGGAGGAATTGAGGCTGTCGCATTTCCATTCGACCCGGCGGTAACCCAGTTCGTCGAAGGCGCGGCGCAGCAAGAGATAGATCGCCTCAGTGCCGGCGGTCGTCTGCTGCAGCAGCGGCGAATAGGCGATATGGCCGATCTCGATCACGCCGTTTGGCGGATCGATGCGCATGAAGTTGGCCATGCCGACCGCTTTGTCGCTGGCGGCGTCGATCACGACATGATGGAAGGGATCGCTCTTGGCCGCCTCGGCCTGCAGGAAGACCTCATAGGCCGCCAGCGTCTTGAACGGCCCGACCATGAGATAGGTCCAGTTGCTGTCGTTCGGCGCGGTCCGATGGGCGGCATAAAGCTCGGCCGCATGCCGCGCCGGATCGAGGCGCTCCAAACGGCAGCGGCGCCCGACCATCGGCGTCGCCGGTGGACGCGGCCGCGCCGTCCAGCCGTCGACCGGTGGGCCGATCGGTTGGCCCAAGCTGTTGAAAATTTCCGCCATGGGACGCCTTAAATCAGATCGGCGAGGCTTCGGCAATGGCGTTGCCCGAGAGCGACGTCGATCTGATTCAGAGCCGTCCGCGATAGCGAATGGCTATTTGCTTTTGGCGTTCTGGATGTGGGCGCTGCGGCCGAAGCCGACCAGCCGGATCATCACGGTGATCAGCAGCAGGACGAGAATCAGCAAGGTGCCGACGGCACCGACCTGCTCGACCTTGCCTTCGTCCCACATATTCCAGATCAGCACGGCGAGGACTTCATGCTCTTCGCCCTCATAGAGGATGAGCGGCATGCCGGCCTGCCGCACCGCGTGCAGCATGGACCAGATCCAGACGCCGGCGAAGGTCGGCATCATCAAGGGATAGAAGATGCGCCACACCGTGCGCCATTTCGGCGCGCCGGACACATAAGCGGCCTCTTCTAGATCCTTGTGAACCTGCAAGATGGCGGCGTTCATGGCGCGCGTGCCATAGGCGACGAAGCCCGCAGTGAAGGCCAAGGAAATCGCCAAGATGCCGCCATGGATATCGAGGCCGATCTTGCCGCCTTGCAAGAATAGCCAGAGAAAGGCCAATCCCATGACGATGCCGGGAATGGCGTGCGGGATAAAGGCCATCTGGTCGAGGATGCGTCGGCCCCAGAATTTCGAACGGACCACCACCAGCGATATGGCGAGTGATGCCAGCACCGTCAGCGTCGAGGTGATGACGACCATGTAGATCGTGTTGCGGACAACGCGGGCAATCGATGGCTCGTCGAACAAATCGAGATAATGCTCGAACGACATGGATTGGAAGGCTGCCGCCGACGGCGCCTGCAGGAAGGGCAAGAAGGAGACGAACAGCAGCACGAGAAACGGCAGGATCACCGAGAACAGCAGGAACGCCGAAATGAGCGCCCAGGCGGCCACGCGCTGCACCGCGCCCAGTTCGAGCATGCGCGGGCGATAGCCCTTGCCGGTGATGATCGAGTAGCGCTCGGAATGAGAGATGACACGGGCATAAAGCCAGGTCGTCACGATCGCGAGAACGAGATAGACCATCGCCAAGGAGTTGGCCTGTCCGTAGGACGGGATGACCGAGACGGAATGCAGGATGGAATAAATCTTGGTGCTGAAGACGTAGATATTGCCGGGCAGGCCGAGAATGCCCGGGACCTCGAACACCTCCAAGGCCGTCATCGCCTGGTAGATCACCACGGCGAGCAAACCCGGCAACATAAGATGGAAGGTCACTTTGCGCAGTGTCGAGCTCGGGCTGGCGCCCGACATCGCCGCCGCCTCTTCCAGCATCGGGTCCATTGATCGCAGCAGCGGCACCAGCATGAGAAACGCCGTCGGCACGAGGCGAAGACCCTCGATGAAGATCATTCCGCCGAGCGTGTAGATATTGATCGGGCCGAGACCCAGCGGCTCGATGGCCTTGTTCAGAAAGCCGATGCGCGGGCTGAGCAGCAACACATAGGCCATCGCCTGCAGCATGCCCGGCATCGCCAAGGTGAGCGGCACACCGGCATAGATGATGACCTTGCCGGAAATGCTGGTGCGCTCCGCCAGCCAGGCCAGGAGAGCCGCGATCGAGATCCCGAGCGCGGTCGCCCCGGCGACATAAACGAAGGTGTTGGAGAAGACCTTGTAGGTGGCCGGATCGCCCCAGACGGCCCGATAATTTTCGAGGCCCATCTTGGTGATGTCAAACTCGGTCGGCAGCTTCGCAGTCGAGAAGCTGCCGAGAATCAGGAAGATCACTGGGGTCACGACCACGAAGGCGACCAAGACGAACAGAATCCAATGCCAAGGATTTCTCGGCAAGAGTCTGAACGACGCGAACGTCGATCGCGCCTCGGGCGCCGTCACCGCGGTCATACGAAAATTGCCGGCAAAGGACTCTGCCGTCCTCTGTCTCCTCGCAGCTTCATTCGCTGTCACCGAAATCGCCGTCCCAAATCGGCTTCAACATACGGAACATCGCGGTGATGTCGTCATCCAGCAGATCAGGGCTGCGGAAGGCAATCTTCTTGCCGGCGACTTCGTCGGGGAAGGGCATCATGCCGGCCTTCTGGAGATCGCGATGAACGGGAGGCGCGCCGCCGGCGGCATATTGCGCGACCTGCCCTTCCTTGCTGAGTAGCCAATTGAGAAACAGCTTGCTGGAATTGATATTCGGATTGCCCTTCAGGATGCCGACGGTGGAGGCGGCGACAGGGACCAGATCGGGGCAATGGAAGGCGACGGGCGCGCCTTTACCGAGCGGTTCTTGTACCTGATATTCCGCCGCGGCGAGCGTCGCGTTGAACTCACCAATGATCACGAGATTGACCAAAGCCCGCGCGCCTTCCTTACGCTTTTGCGGCTGAGCGACCTCGAAGAGTTTTTTCATGTAATTGCTCGTCCAGGCTTCCCCCTTGGCGTTCCATAGGGGCAACAGCCAGGACGACACGCCCCGCCACAAGGCGAGCCGGCCGTTGTAGAGCTCCTTGGTCGTCAGCAGATCGTCCCAAGTCTTGGGCATCCGCTCCTTGCTGATCAGCTTCGGATTGTAGGCCATGCACCAGTAGCGCAGACGCACGCTGGCCCAGTCGCCGCCCTTGCTCTGCATGTCGTCCGGGACGTTCTTGATGTTCGGCATGTCCGTGAGATCGGCGAGCGCGCGAATCTCGCGAAACTCCGGCAGAGAACTATCGATACCAGTTACCACATCCGTGATGTAGCGCCCTTCGCGGAAAGCGACGAGGGGCGTGCGGACGCGCGTATCGTTGCTGCCGCGCGAATAGTTGATCTTCACGAAGGGATAGCGTTCGGAGAAGGCTTTCGACATCTCGCGAAACTCCTTGCTCTCCCAACTGCCGTTGATGCGCAGCGCGCCTTCCTTCTTCGCGCCGTCCAGCCAGGCCTGCGGAACGACCTGTTCCTCTTCCCAGCCCGCCGTCGTTTCGGCGTTGAGCTTCATGTCGGCGATGAGTTTCTTCGCCGCCGGCGGGCTATCCGCCAGCGCGCCAGACGCGACACCGATGGACGCGATCACGAGCAAAGCCGTCAACAGGCCGCGGATTTTTATTTTCTGATTCATGTCGCTGTGTCCTTGGAAGAAACCGGGCGCGCTCAATACGGTCTTCACGCGTTGATGATCTCGGGCGGCTTGTTGACGCCATCCGAGAAGTTCTTTCCGGCATCGAAGCGGACGATGGTGTTTTTCTCCGGATCGCGAATGACGCCGAACGGATCGCGGCCCTCGGCGACCGCCTTGATCGAACTGCGGATGAGGTTGCGCAGCATGATGAGGCCTTCGTCGGAAGTGCCGAGATACTCTCGGCTGCGATCGGCGATCGGCCCCTGGCTTTCCTGCGCAATGCGGTCCTGTTCGTGCGAGGGAATGCGCCACCAACCGTCATCGACCGGGTCGTAGATCATCGCTTCGCTTTTCTCATGGCCTTTGGTTTCGAGGGTATAGGGCCCCTTCTCCGCGATTTGGACGCGGACGAAAAATGTCGTCGTCGTCACGTCGTCAGTCGGCACGCGCAAATTCAAGTAGTGCCGCGGCTCGTCGCCGGTCCGCGCGGCCAGCCGGCGTGTGTGCGACGGGAATATCTGATGGGTCACGTTGACGAGCGAATTGGGGTATTCCTGCAATGTCCGGCAGCCGTACCAGGCCTTTTCCCAGCTGATCTTGGCCGGCTTCAAGGCGATCTGCGGATAGCCCGGCGCGTGCAAAGACATGAGGTGATGCGGGTCGTAACCGTTCTCGGCGCGCTGCAGCCAGTTGCAATGCTCCTCCTTGGAATAAACGACGCGATTGCAGTCTTCGCGGAACAATAGGTCGTACTTCGGCAGCAGCGGCGCTGGCTGCGGCCCGAGATAGGCAAAGACCAGTCCGCCGGCTTCCTGCGTGAGATAGGCGGTCTGGCGCACCTCGTTCTTGAGCGGGGTATCGGCCGGCTCAGCCGGCATGTCGAGGCAAGCGCCCGCCCGGTCAAATTTCCATCCGTGATAGCAGCAGCGGATGCCGTCGGCCTCGACGCGGCCAAGTTCAAGCGACGCACCGCGATGGGGGCAGCGTCGATCTAGCAACCCGGTTTTGCCGGTCGCGTCGCGGAACAGGACGAGGTTCTCGCCGAGAATGCGAATCGGAACGGGCTTGTCGGTCACTGATTGCGAGAACCAGATCGGCCACCAATACATCCGCAGCATCTTGCCGGCGGGCGTTCCTGCGCCCACGCGCGTGAACATCTCATTGTCTTCGGGTGTCATGTCTCTCTCCCTATTGAGCTTTGTGCGACGCCGGTTCGTTAATGCGACAGGCGCTCTGCTTTAGCGCGTTGCGGCGTGTCACGCCGTGATCAATGTCCCGGCCCTGAGTTTCTTCGCATCGAAGGTCAGCAAATCACCTTGATCGCCGCGCAGGACACCTGGCGGGTCTTCCCCGCGTTGCACCGCGGTGATCGCCTTGTTGAGCATCTGGCGGAACAAGACGACGCCGCGATCCGACGTCCCCAAGATTTCCCGTGTCCGGTCGGCGATCGGGCCTTGGCTTTCCTGCGCCGCACGATCCTGTTCGCGAGAGCTCAAGCCCCACCAGCCGTCTTCCACGCGCTCGTAGACGCCGGGCTCGCGCTGCGTGTAGCCGTTCGTCTTGATCTCGCCGGCGCGGCCTTCCGCGTCGCGGGCGCGCACATAGAAGGTGCGGGTGCAGACGTCGTCAATCGGCACTCGGAAACGCATGATGTGGCTCGGTAGATCGTTGACGCGCGCGCCGAAGTAGCGGCTGTGCGACGGAAACACCAGATGGGACACCTTGGTCTGCCGACCGGGAACATCGAACGCGGCGCGCACGCCGTACCATGTCGATTGCCAATCGACATTCGGACGCTGCAAAGCGATCTCGGGATAGACCGTGGCATGCAGCACAGTCGAATGCATTTGATCGACGCCATTCTCGGCGCGCTGCATCCAATTGCAATATTCATCGGACGACCCGACATGGCGGTCCATGTTCGGCAGGAACAAGAGGTCGTATTTCGGGAAGGCCGGCGCCGGCTGCGGGCCAATGTAAGCGAACACGAATCCGGAAATCTCGAACGTCGAATAGGCCTTCATCCGCGTTTCATCGCGCATCGGCGAATTGGCGGGTTCGGCCGGCATATCGAGGCAGCGACCGGCGCTGTCGAATTTCCAGCCGTGATAGCAGCAACGGATACCGTCCGCCTCGACGCGCCCGAGCGCCAGTGAAGCGCCGCGATGCGGGCACTGCAAATCGAGCAACCCGGCCTGACCGGAGCCATCGCGAAATAGGATCAAGTCCTGGCCCAGAAGGCGCACTGGAACCGGCTTATCCTTAAGCTCTTGCGAGAAGCCGACGGGCCACCAATAGCGGCGCAACATCTCGCCGGCCGGAGTACCCGGGCCGACGCGCGTCATCAGTTCATTCTGTTCTGGCGTCATGACCAACTCTCAAGTGTCAGAGGAACATCGAAGGCCGGCGATTCCTTCGGCAGAGAAATTTTCGGGTTTAAAAAACAGAGGCTTCATCGAGGAGCTGAAGGGGAAGCTGGCCTTGCGCGAACGACGGAGATCAGCGATTCCGTCACGGCGCGTTTTGTCGGCTTCCAGACTCGCGGCGCGTTATCGCTGACGCTTTTTCCGAGTCTGCATGGCATTCCTCCCCAGGATGATTTTTTTCCATCATCTTAAATCGCGAATCGACTCTGTCTATCAATGAAACCGGCAATGAAACTGGAATTACCGCAGCCTTGGCGAGCGCGCGGTTTACCATTCATATAAAAGATAGAAGATGTGGCGGGTGTGATTGCCCGAACGGCCCGCAAAGAGCGCTTCACGCTCAGCGATGTTCGCCATACGCACGTTTATCGGCGAATGAGTCCGGGCCGATCGCTAGGTCAGATCCGCGCCGCCCGCTGGTTCGACCGGCGGCGTGCGCCCCGGGCGGCGCAGCAGGGTTTTCAACTCACGCAGATCCATCGCGCCGAACAGTTGCGCGGCGATGCCGTAGACCGCCATGCCGGCCGCCACCAAGATAGCGAGCGCGGCGATGCGCAAATGTTCCGATCCCGCGAGCCAACCCGCGAGAGCCCAGGCGAGCAGCAGGAGAACGCCGGCCATGGCGAAACTGGCGAAGGCCATCGGCCACAAGCGTTTCTTGGCCCGCGCGTCGAGATGGAAATGGCCGCGTTTGGCCAAGCCGCGCGACAGCAGCAGCGCATTGATCCAGCCGGTGATGCTGGTGGCGAGCGCGATGCCGAGATGGCCGAGGCCATAGCCGCGCAGCGCGAACATCAGGGCGATACCGATGGCGACATTGCCGAACATGCAGCCGACGGCGATGCGCACCGGCGAGGCAGTATCCTCGCGCGCGAAATAGCCCGGCGTGAAGACCTTGACCAGCACCTGCGCCGGCAGGCCGACGGCGTAAGCCGCGAGTGCCGCCGCCGTCGCCGCGACCTCGGCGCCGCCGAAGGCGCCGCGCTCGAACAGCACCAGCACGATGGGATAAGCGAGCACGGTGAGCGCCACGGCGGCCGGCAAGGTCAGCAGCAGCGCCACTTCCAGCGCGCGGTTCTGATTGTGCATGGCCGCTTGGGCCTCGCCGTTGCGGATCTGCCGCGCCAGGATCGGCAAGAGCGCCGTGCCGATGGCGATGCCGACGACGCCGAGCGGCAGCTGCACCAAGCGGTCGGCGTAATAAAGATAGGAGACGGCGCCCGACGGCAGGAACGAGGCGATGGCGATATCGACCACCACATTGATTTGATAGATGCCGGCGCCGAGCGCCACCGGCGTCATCAAGATCAGCAACCGCTTCACATCCGGCGTCAGGCGCGGCCAACGCAGCTTCAAGCCGAAACCCGCCGCGCGCATGACGAGATAGAGCCAGATCATTTGCGCCAAGCCCGCCGCGGTCACGCCCCAGGCGGCGCCATGCGCGGCGGAGGGCGCATACCATTGCCAGCCGGCAAGGCCGGCGATCATCACGATGTTCAAAAACACCGGCGTCGCCGAGGTGGCGGCGAAACGCTCCAAACCGTTGAGCACGCCGCCGACCAGGCTGACGAGCGAGACGAACAGCAGATAGGGAAAGGTGATGCGCGTCAGCTCGACGGCAAGGGCGTATTTCGCCGGATCGTCGCCGAAGCCGGGCGCGATGATGACCAGCGCCCAGGGCATGGCGAATTCGGCGATGACGACGAAGACAAGCAGCGCCAGCAGCAAGGCCGCCTGCGCCTGCTCGGCGAACAGCCGCGCCACGTCCTTGCCTTCGCCGGCCAGTTTGCGCGCGAACATCGGCACGAAGGCGGCGCTGAACGCCCCTTCGGCGAACAGGCGGCGAAACAGATTGGGCAGCTTGAAGGCAACGACGAAGGCGTCCGCCGCCGGGCCGGCGCCGAGCAGCGCGGCGAGCAGCATGTCGCGGACGAAGCCGAGCACGCGGCTGATCAGCGTGAAACCGCCGACCGTGGTGATGGCCCGCATCAATGCCATGGCTTAACGGCCTCTCGGGGCGGACAAGATCACCAGGTGCCTTCTTCGCTGTCGCCGGCCAGGCGCTGGGCGAGCACGCGATCGATGCGGCGGCCGTCCATATCGACGACTTCGAGGCGCCAGCCGCCGACGACGACCGAATCGCCGACCTTCGGCATGCGCTTGAGATTGTGCAGCATGAAGCCGGCCAGGGTGTGGAACGTCACCTCGCCCGGAATCGGCAGCAAGAGAAGATCGGACAGTTCGTCGCGCGGCATCGAGCCCGACAGCAGCCAGGAGCCGTCGTCGCGCCGCACCGCGTCTTCGCTCTCCTCGCCCTGCTCGCGGAAGGCGCCGGCGATGGCCTCTAGAATATCGCCGCTGGTCACGACGCCCTGGAACATGCCGTATTCGTCGACCACCAAGGCCATGTGCACGGTGGCGCGCTTGAGCACTTCGAGCATTTCGAGCGCGTCGGCGCTTTCATGGATGATCGGCGCATCCTTCACATGGCCGCGAATGTCGACCGCCTCGCCCGAGAGATAGGCGTTGAGCAAGTCCTTCGCCTGGACGATGCCGACGACCTCGTCGACACTGCCCTTGCCGACCGGCAGGCGCGAATGGCGGCTGGCCGTGAGCTTCTGACGAATCTCCGACTGCTTGTCTTCGAGATCGACCCAGTCGACTTCGTGGCGCGGCGTCATCAGGGCGCTGACCGGGCGGTCGCCGAAGCGCAGCACGCCGCTGATCATCTGCTTCTCGGCCGGCTCGAGCACGCCGGCGCTTTCCGCTTCGGCGACGAGCATCCGGATCTCGTCTTCCGTCACCGACTCCTTCGACTGGCCTTCGCGGCCGATCAGCTTGAGGCAAAGCTTCGAGGAGAGGTCGAGCAGGATCACCGCTGGCGCGAAGATGCGGCCGATCCACAGCATGGGGCGGGCGACGAAGGCGGCGACGCGTTCGGGATCACCGAGCGCGATCTGCTTGGGCACCAATTCGCCGACGATGAGCGAGAGATAGGTGACGACGGTGACGACCGCCACCAGGCTGACGGCGTTGGCCCAGGTATCCGGCATGCCTTGCAGGACGAGATAGCCGCCGAGGCGTTCGGCGAGGGTCGCGCCGGAGAAGGCGCCCGCCAACACACCAACCAGCGTGATGCCGATCTGCACGGTGGAGAGGAACTTGCTTGGGTTTTCCGCCAAGCGCAGCGCCGTCGCCGCGCCGCGCACGCCGGCCGATTCGAGGGCGCGCAGGCGCGCCGGCCGGGAAGACACCACGGCCAATTCGGACATGGCCAGGAAACCATTGAGGATGATCAGCAGAACGACGAGCGTGAGCTCGAGGGCCATCATGGGGCGAACAGACTCGGCAGTTGCACAGGAGCGCGATCATAGCAGAAAACCGCCGCCGTGCTTATCCTTTTATATCAATGCGTTAGGGCTATGGGGCCGGATTTCGCCGGGGCAGCTGCCTCGTCGGGGTCCTGCACTGCGGCGAACAGGCGTTCGCGCAATTGGGCGAGCTTGGTTTCGTGGGTGATTTTGAGGCCGAACAGGTCTTTGACATAGAAAACGTCGACCGCGCGGGCGCCATAGGTCGAAATCTTGGCGCTGGTGATTTGCAGCGCCATGTCGGTCAGCGCCGTGGTGACGTCGAACAGGAAGCCGGGGCGGTCGCGGCCGTTCAGCTCGATCACCGTGTGGGTCGCCGACGCCTCGTTGTCGATCAGCACGCGGGTCAGCACCTGGAAGGCGCGGGCGCGGGCCGGCCCCGTGCGCTTGCCGGCCAATTCGCGGCCGGGCCGGATCTTGCCGGCGAGCACGCCCTCGATGTTGCTACGCAACTTGCGGACGCGCTCGGTCTTCTCGAAGGCGCCGCCCTCGACGTCCTGAATCCAGAACGAGTCGAGTGCCATGCCGTTGGCAAGCGTATAGACGCGGGCGTCGACGATGTTGGCGCCGCTCATCGCCATGGCGCCGGCGATGCGCGCGAACAGGCCGGGATGGTCGGCGGTGTAGAGAGTGACTTCGGTAACGGCGCGGTAGGAATCGGCAACGACGTCGATGGCGAGCGGCGTCTCCTCGGCCTCGGCGTCGCGGATCAGCCGCGCATGATGGGTATGCCCCTTGGTGTCGAAGCCGAGCCAGTAAGAGAGATAGCCGCGCGCCACATGCTCGGCGAACTCTTCTTCGGACCAATCCGGCAAGGCGGCGCGCAAGGCATCCTTGGCGGCGGCGACTCGCGCGGCGCGGCCTTCGGCCATCAAGCCACCCGACATCATTTCGCGCGCGGCATAGAACAGGTCGCGCAGCAGCGCCGCTTTCCAACCGTTCCACACGTTGGGGCCGACGGCGCGGATATCGACGACGGTGAGCAACAGCAAAAGGCCCAATCGCTCGGGCGACTGCACGACATCGACGAAACTACGGATGGCGGACGGATCGCTGATGTCGCGCTTGAAGGCGACCTTGCTCATGGCGAGGTGGTGACGCACCAGCCAGGCGACGGTTTCGGTTTCTTCTTCGGAAAGACCGAGGCGCGGGCCGAGCTTGAGCGCCACCTCGGCGCCAAGCTCGGAGTGATCGCCGCCGCGGCCTTTGGCGATGTCATGCAGCAGCACGGCGAGATAGAGCGCGCGGCGCGAGGCGACACGATGGAAGATTTCAGTGGCGAGCGGCAGCTCGTCCTTCAGCTCGCCCATCTCGATGCGATGGAGCATGCCGATGGCAAACAGCGTGTGCTCGTCGACCGTGTAGACGTGATACATGTCGTGCTGCATCTGCGCGACGACACGGCCGAAGTCCGGCACAAAGCGGCCGAAGACGCCCGATTCATTCATGCGCCGCAGCATGAATTCCGAATTGTCGGGCGCCGCCAGAATTTCCATGAACAGCCGGTTGGCGTCCGCATCGTTGCGCAAATCATCGTCGATCAGCAGCAGGCTGCGCGTGATCAGCTGCAGCGCATGCGGATGGATGTCGAGCTTATGGCGCTGCGCCGTGTGGAACAGTCCGATGAGGCGCACGGGGTCTTTGGTGAAGGCCTCGTCGTCGGTCACGTCGATGCGGCCGCCGAGCACCTTGAAGCCCTCGAGCATCTGCGCGCTCTCGCCCTTGCCGCCCCACAACTGGCTGCCCCAGAAAGGCAGCAGAGAGCGCGGCCGGCGCTTGTGATTATCTTCCAGGTTGGCGCAGACGATGCGCGTCAGGTCGCCGACTTCCTTGGCGACGAGGAAGTAATGCTTCATGAAGCGCTCGACGCCGCGCGCGCCGGCATGGTCGCGATAGCCCATCAGGCGGCCGACTTCGGCCTGCATGTCGAAGGTCAGGCGCTCTTCCGGGCGGCCGCTCAGGTAATGCAGATGGCAGCGCACCGTCCATAGGAAGTTCTGCGCGCGCTGGAAGCGCTGCGCCTCGCGCGCCGACAAGATGCCCTGCTTGACGATGCGTGCCACGTCGTCGATGCCGTAGATATATTTGATCAGCCAGAACAGCGTGTGCAGATCGCGCAGGCCGCCCTTGCCTTCCTTGACGTTGGGCTCGAGCACGTAGCGCGAATCGCCGACGCGCTGATGGCGCGCATCGCGCTCGGCGAGCTTGGCCTCGACGAAATCCGCCTCGCTGCCGGTGACGACTTCCTTGCGAAAGCGCTTGCGCAGCTCTTCCGACAGGGCGGCATCGCCCCACAGGTGGCGCGTCTCGAGCGTCGCGGTGCGGATGGTGATGTCGGACTTGGCCTGGCGGATGCACTCGTCGACCGAGCGGATCGCCTGGCCGACTTTCAGGCCGAGGTCCCACAAGAGATAGAGCGCATATTCGATGACCTGTTCGGCGTGCGGCGTCTTCTTGTAGGGCACCAGGAACAGCAGATCGATGTCCGACTGCGGCGCCAGTTCGGCGCGGCCATAGCCGCCGACGGCGCAGACCGCGAGCTTTTCGCCCTTGGTCGGATTGGCATTGGGATAAACGACGCGGCTGGCGAAGGCGAGAATGGCGGCGATGATGCCGTCCATCAGGCGGGCGTTGGCGGCGACCGTGTCGGCGCCGCTGGCATTGGTCTCGTAAAAGGCGCGGCGCGCTTCGGCGCGGCCGGCATCCAACGTCTCGCGCAGCAGGGCGAGCGCCTGGGGGCGCAGCTGATTGGGCTTGGCGGTGAGGGCCAGCTCTTCGAGCCGGGTCGACAGGCGCGCCACCGCCGCGTTCGACGCCGTGCGGGCGCGCGGTGCCTTCGCCGAGGGCGGCGCGGGAATCGTCACCTCGTCGTGGAGGTCCTCATCGATGAGTGTATGAGCGGCGTCTGCAGTCATGGCTGTAGAGATGCGCTTTGGCGCGGTTTATTACAATGCAAGACGGTTAATAGGCCCGCGCGCCCTTAAAGCCAACTTAACATGCGTTTTAAGCCGCCGCGAAGCGCCTAACACCCTGTTCCGTCATGGGAATTGACCGC
>CANJIM010000015.1 GCA_947474495.1 Rhodospirillaceae bacterium | reverse complement strand
GCTCGCCGTGCCGCCTTGCGCCAGTACGATCTCTGCCTCGCGCAGCTTGCCGATGATCTCTTCAGGCCCGTGTCTCTTGCCCATTTTCTCTCTCCTTCAGGGTCCACACTAAAATAGTCGATGGACCACTCTGAAGGGGGCAGATCACCGCGGCGTGGTGCTCGACATTTTGGGCGAGGGGCCTCTGCAAAGCGAACTGGAGCATCAGGTGCGCGATCTCGGGCTGGAGGGCCTTGTGACCTTCGCCGGCACGGCGCCGCACGCGACCTTCCTGCAGCGCCTGATTGCCGGCGACTGGGATGCCATGGCGCTGCCTAGCATCGTCGCGCGCGATGGCGATAAGGAGGGCATTCCGGTGTCGCTGATCGAGGCCATGGCCTGCGGCGTGCCGGTGATCGCCACCGACAACGGCGGCATTCCCGAATTGCTCGAAGGCGGCGCCGGACTGATCGTGCCGGAACGTGACGTGCCGGCGCTCACTGCGGCCATGGCGCGCCTGATGGATGATGTGCCTCTGCATGCGGCGATGATCGCCAAGGCGCGCGAACGCATCGAGAGCGAATATGACCTCAAGACGGTCGTCGACCGCCTCGAGCGCGGCTTCACGCGCGGCCATCTCTAACCCGACGTAGCTCTGAAACGAAAACGGGCGGCCCTGTGGGGACCGCCCGTTTTTCTTCGTTTGCGACCAGGGTTAGTCGACCTGGTTAAAGTTCTTCGCCGGGCGGTCGATGCCCAGTTCCTGACGCTTCTTTACCAACTGGTGGAAGATGGCGCGGGTGTCCTGGATGCTCTCGATCGGTTTGTCGGCGAAGCCGTCGTTCGGCCAGCTCGGCCAGGACGCGTATTCCTTGGCGTAGAGCTCGGCGCGGATCACCGTCGGATGGAACGGCTTGGAGCGGGCGCGACGCAGATCGTTGAGATTGATCGGGCCCTTGATGCTCGCTTCGCCGGGGCCATTGATCGTGTTCAGGATCGAGCCGTCGAAGTAATGCACCGCCGAGTCGCCATGGCTGTCGCCGAGGCCGCGCAGCGCGCCCTCGTACTGGCCGATGTTGGCGGCAACGAGATAGGCCTTGTTCTCATAGGCACGCGCGGTGCGCAAGCTGGCCCAGTTGCGCACGTCGCCGTGGCTCATGTTGTTCGGCTCGGACGTCAGGTGGCAAAGGATTTCCGCGCCGTTCATCATGGTGCAGCGGGCGTTTTCGGGGAAGCCGAGCTCGCCGCAGGTGATCAGGCCGATGTTGCCGATTTCGGTCTTGGCGACGGCGAATAGGCTCTCGCGGCCGAACTTGCGGCAGAACTCGGTGTAGATGTCGGCCGGCGTCGTGTAGGGGAAGACCCAGCAGTTGTTGTTCATCTTCCAATGCTTGATCACGATCTTGCCCTCGGGGCTGATCAGGAACGAGCAGTTGAAGAAGCGGCGCGGGAAGTCCGGATGCACTTCGAGCATGTTGCAGGCGAGGTAGATTTTGCGCTGCTTGGCCTTCTCGCACAGGATGTCGGTGTAGGGGCCGGGAATGGTGGTGGAGATTTCCATCCACTGTTCCAGGGTGATCTGGCGGAAGTTGGCGTTGATCGAATATTCCGGTGTCACCACCAGCTTCACTTCGGAATTGCCGAAGGAGGTCACGTAGTCGATCAGGTCGCAGATGCGAGCGATGTTGGCGCGGATCTGGCGGTCGCGCTCGGCCGCGTCGGTCAGCGACAGCTGGCAGGTGCGGGTCTGGAGGGCGGCGACCTCGAAGTTGATATATTCGGCCATGGGAATTCTCCTCTCGGATGAACGGCCGCCACGGGATGAATCTGGCGGCGAAGACTGGGGTGATGGTCCGTGATCGGAGTTGCCGATGGCGGGCCGAATGGCGGCGCTAAACTGCTCTCTGGGCTGCCTTATTGGCAAGCATAAATCGCCCTTTCTAATAGCCGGCGGTGCTGGCGGCGCGGCGGTGATCGGCTAGGCCTATAAAGCCATCGCCCTCGACCATAGCCAGCTTGATCGAGCCGAAACTGATCCAGCCGGTGCGCATCACCTTGGCCTCGGCGTCCTTGGCGAGCACGGCCTGTTGCAGGGCTTCGTCCATGCAATCCTCGATCACCAGCTTGCCCTGGAAGTCCGCTGACCAGCGCGGCGCCTCGGCCGCCGCCGTCAGCGCCTGGCCGCAGCCGAGCACGCGGGCGAGAAATTGGGCCAGCACGCAGGTCTGGCCCACGGTGCCGGGCGTGCCGACGCTCATCACCAGCTCGTCGTTCTTCGTGACCATGCAGGGGGCGAGGGTATGGGCCGGGCGTTTGCCGGGCGCGACGCAATTGGCGCTCGCCGGATCGACGTTGAATCCGGCCATGCGGTTGTTGAGCAGGATGCCGGTGCCGGGCAGCACGACACCGGCGCCGTAGGGCGCCGAGATGCTTTCGATCATGGAGACGGCGAGCCCGTCTTTGTCGATGACGACGACGTTGGTGGTACAGCGGTCCTTCGCCTCGGGCGGCATGGCGCCCTCATTGGGCTTGAGGCCGCCGAATTTCGAGGTTTCGGCGATCGTCTTGGCGAGCAACTCGCGCATTGGCGCTTCGGTCAGCGTCGGCTCGGCGATGAACTTGCCGGCTGTCTTGTAGCCCACTTTGCGCGCCGCATAGCCGCGCGCGATGAACTCCTCGCCGTTGGGATCAACCTTGTGGATGCCGCCGGCCTGCAGGTACAGCAGTTGTAGCAGCAGGGTCGGGCCGTAGCTGTTCGGCGGCATGGTGAAAACGTCATGGCCGTAGAACGGCGCGCTCATCGGCTCCTGCCAGCTGCTGCGATGACCAGCGAGATCGTCCAGCGTCCACAGGCTGCCTTGCGCCTTGCCAGCGGCGACGAGCTGCGCGGCGACTTCACCTTCGTAGAAGGTCTTGATGCCGTCCTTGGCGATCTTGCGCATCACAGCGGCCAGTTCGGGCTGCTTGAACAGCGTGCCCGGCGTCATCGCCTCGCCGCCCGGCGTGAAAATGCGGGCGGCCTCCGGATCGCTCTTCACCAGCTCGCCGCGCTGGCGCGTCTGGGCGGTGAAATAGGGGAAGATCGGGAAGCCGTCTTCGGCGATGCGGATGGCCGTCTGGATCAGATGCGCCATGTCCCGCGTGCCGTGCCGCTCGAGGGCGTCCTGGAAGGCGGCGAGCAGGCCGGGGATCGAGGCGGAGAGAATGCCTTCGCGGGCAATGCCGCTGGCGAACCGTTCGGCCGTCGCGCCGGTCGGTGCACGGCCGGTGCCGTTGAGGCCGGCGATCGCCTTCGTCTTGGGATCGCGAATCAGCATGTAGACGTCGCCCGCCAGGGTGACGGCGTAGGGCGCGACGACGGTCAGCAGCAGGCCGGCGGCGACGGCGGCATCGACGGCGTTCCCGCCGTCTTGCAGCACGCGCAACGCTTCTTGAGTGGCGAGGGGGTGGCCGGCGGCGGCAACGCCATGGCGGCCTTGAGCGGTTTGAACGCGCGGACGTGCGGCGGCGGTCGGCTGTGTCATGATGCTGGGGATAACTCGTTTGAAGGCGAAGGATTGGCGGTAAGAAAGTCGCCTGGCATAGGCAAAAGCAGGGGCTTCGATTGGCTGCGGCTATTGGTCAAAAGCTGGGCTCGAAACCCTTGGTTTTGCGCCATTTACAGGCAAGCTGCCGGAAGGCGCATTGACAGCGTTTCGGCAAGCGGAGACTATATCAACAGAAAACAAAATGGCCTTCGATTTGCAAGGGCCTGAATGAAGACAGCGGACGCTTCGGAACGTAATTCTTTTGATTATTGCCTTTCGCAAAGCTGGATGGGGACTCTCCTCGAGAGGGCGAAGTCGACAGTTGCGAAGCCTGACTGGCGGTCCGTTTTGGGCCGCTTCGACCCCCCAAATGTTTTTTTAAGGAGGATCTACTTATGCGGAACACCGTCGCGCGGCTGACTGCCGCCGCTGTGGGTGCCCTGGTTTTCGCGCATGTCGCGACCGTCAGCGCCGCTACGCCCTACGAACAGCTCGTCGAGGATTCCAAGGCCGAGATGGCCAAGCTCGGCGGCAAGCTGCGCATCGGCTTCGACTGGACCGCGTCCGACGCGAAGCCAGTCTTCGAAGCGCTCGAGAAGGAATTCCCCTTCATCAGCGTCGACTACAAGCGCGAAACCGGCGTTGCGCCTTTCCAGCGTTACTTCATCTCGATCCAGCAGGGCCAGTTCCCGCCCTACGAGATGTTCGACGTCGCGTCGGAATTCGAGAAGCAGTACTGGGATGCCGGCTTCTTCGTGAAGCCGAAGTACGACTACAAGGCGCTCAGCGATTCGCTGCCGGCCGGCTGGCCGAAGGTGCACCCCGCGGCGATGGATCCGCAGGGCCGCTATCTGGCAACCGTCGCGCAGATGCGCGGCATCGCCTACAACGTCAACATGATCAAGGACGCTGACGCGCCGAAGACCTTTGCTGACTGCGCCGATCCGAAGTGGAAGGGCACCAACATCATCGACGGCCGCAACAAGGCCCAGGCGCTGATGTTCGATCCCCAGACCTCGAAGGCCACCTACGACAACATCAAGAAGATGAAGGCCAACGGCGTCGTCGTCACCAACGGCCAGGCCCAGGTTTTGGCCCGCGTCGTGTCCGGTGAATTCGGCCTGACCTGCTACATCAACTACCACACGACGCAGCGCATGATCGATCAGGGTGAAAAGACCCTGAAGTTCCGTCTGGGCGACGTCGTTCCGGTCGAACTCGCGACCCGCGTCGGCATTCCGAAGTGGAGCCAGGCCCCGGCGACGGTGCAGCTGGTGACGCTCTGGCTCGCCACCAAGGGTCAGCCGGTCATCGACAAGGCGGCCTATCGCGGCTTCCCCTGGGTCGAGGGCGGCTCGCTCTTCGAGCAGGCCAAGGGCAAGCACTTCGCGATCTGCAGCGCCGACTGCTTCGCCAAGTACGAGGACTACAACAAGGAGTTCGCTGATCTCCTGGGCATCCCGTACGTTAAGGACTAAGCGCAATCAGCTGATTGCTTAAAGACGAAGGGCCGGCCCGCGCAAGCGAGCCGGCCCTTTTCTTTGTGCGCCCGCTGGCGGGCTGTGCTTGGGATATCTCGACGCCGCAGGCTGCGGCGCTTAAGCGCGCTTCGCCTTGTCCTGGCGGTAGAGCAACCAGCCGGAAACCGCCACGAAGAGGGCGACGACCGAGATCATGATGGTGGCCAGCGCGTTGATCTGCGGACTAACGCCGAGGCGGACGCTGGAATAGATCACCATCGGCAGGGTGCTGGCGCCGGGGCCCGAGGTGAAGCTGGTGACGATCAGGTCGTCGAACGACAGGGTGAAGGACAGCAGCCAGCCCGCCGCCAAGGCCGGTGCGATCAGCGGCAGGGTGATGACGCAGAACACCTTCCACGGGCGCGCGCCGAGGTCCATTGCGGCTTCCTCCAGGCTACGGTCGAAGCTGGCGAGCTTGGCCTGGACGATGACGGCGACGAAGGCGAGGCAGAAGGTGATGTGGGCGATGGTGACGGTGACGGCGCCGCGCCCGGCCGGCCAGCCGATGGCGGTTTCCAGCGCGACGAACAGCAGCAGCAGCGACAGGCCCATCACCACTTCCGGCATGACCAGGGGGGCGGACATCAGGCCGAGGAAGGCGGTGCGCGTCGGGAAACGCTTGTAGCGGGCGATGACGAAGCCGGCGAGCGTGCCGAGGATCGTCGCAAAGGTGGCGTTGACCACGGCGATGCGCAGGCTCAGCCAGGCGGCATTGAGGATTTGCTCGTTGCGGAACAGCTCCCCGTACCATTTGGTCGAGAAGCCGGCCCACACTGTCACGAGGCGCGACTCGTTGAACGAGTAGAACACCAGCAGCACGATCGGCGCGTAGAGAAAGGCGTAGCCGAAGGCCAGCATCACATAGAGCGGCGAGATCGGCCTCTTGTGCGCGCTCATGGGGTCGCCGCCTTGGCATCGGCTGCCGCTTCGCGCTTGCGCAGCGACTGCAGGGCGATCATCGGGCCGACCAGCAGAATCAGAAGCGCGACGGTGAGGGCAGAGGCCACCGGCCAGTCACGGTTGGAGAAGAACTCCGTCCACATCACTTTGCCGATCATCAGCGCTTCCGGCCCGCCGAGCAGATCGGGAATGACGAATTCACCGGTCGCCGGAATGAAGACCAGCAGGCAGCCGGCAAGGATGCCGGGCAGCGACAGAGGCAGCGTCACGCGCAAGAAGCCTTGCCACGGTTTGGCGCCGAGATCGGCGGCGGCTTCGAGCAGCGTCAGGTCCATGCGCGACAGGGTGGCGACTAGCGGCAACACCATGAAGGGCAAGTAGGAATAGACGATGCCGAGATGGATGGCGAAAGTGGTGTAGAGAATCTCCAGCGGCTGGTCGATCACGCCGAGCCATAGCAGAAAATTGTTCAAGAGGCCTGTGGTGCTGAGAATGCTCATCCAGGCATAGACGCGGATCAGGAAGGACGTCCAGAACGGCAGGATCACCAGCATCATCAGTATGCTGCGATGACTCTCCTTGGCGCGAGCGATGGCATAGGCCATCGGATAGCCGATCAGCAGGGTGACGAACGTCGAGATGGCGGCGATCTTGAGCGAGTTGAGCAGCGCGGCGATATAGAGTCCATCGTCGAACAGCAGCCGGTAATTGTCCCAGTTGATCAGCCACTGGCCCGCCTCATAAAGCGGCGTATAGGGCGGCTGGCCCATGACCGGCGACGCGACGCTGATCTTGAGGACGATGCCGAGCGGCGCCGCGAAGAACAGCAGCAGCCAGAGATATGGCGTGAGCGAGGCCAGCGGCGGGAGTTTGGCGCGCGGTTGACTCATGGCTTCAATCCGTTTGAATGAACTGCGTTCATTCGGAGATCACCACGGCATCCGCCGCGTCCCATGACAGCCAAAGCTCTTCACCGCTTGCCGGCATGGCGCCGCCGCGTTTGCTGTTGGTCGTCTGCACGCGCAAGCTGCGCGCGCCGGCCAGCCACATGTTGTAAGTCGAGACGTCGCCGATATAGGCGACGTCCTTCACTTGGCCGTGCAGCTTGTTGTCGGCGTCGTCCGCCGCGCCGCACAGGCGAATTTTTTCGGGCCGGACGGCGATGGCGACGCGCGTGCCGGCGCTCAGCGGGCTCGGCGCGGTCGCCTTGAAACTGCCGTCGAAACCGTCGCAGGCGAGGGTGGCGATGCCGCTGGCCCAGCCGGTGACAGCCGCGTCGAGCAGGTTGGCGGCGCCGAGAAACTCCGCCACATGGCGGCTCGTCGGCGATTCATAAACCTCGTTCGGCGCGCCGATCTGCAGCACGCGGCCATGATCCATCACGGCGAGGCGGCTGGAGAGGGTCATGGCCTCGTCCTGGTCATGGGTGACCATGACGAAGGTGATGCCGAGACGCGCCTGCAGCGCCTTCAATTCGAACTGGGTGCTTTCGCGCAGCTTGCGGTCGAGCGCGCCGAGCGGCTCGTCGAGCAGCAGCAGCTTGGGGTGCTTGGCCAGCGCTCGGGCGAGCGCCACGCGCTGGCGTTCGCCGCCCGAGAGTTGGTGCGGCTTGCGCTTGGCCTTGCTGCCGAGATGGACCATGTCGAGCAGGTCTTCGATCCGCTTGGTGCGCTGCGCCTTCGGCATGCCGTCCTGCTTGAGGCCGAAGCCGACATTGTCGGCAACGCTCATGTGCGGGAACAGGGCGTAGGATTGGAACATCATGTTCACCGGCCGCTCATAGGGCGGCAGGTCGGTGACATCGCGGCCGTCAATGAAAACATGGCCGCTGTCGGGCGTCTCGAATCCGGCGAGAATGCGTAGCAGCGTGGACTTGCCCGAGCCCGAGGCACCGAGCAGCGAGAAGAACTCGCCGCGCCCAACGTCAAGGCTCACATTGGCCACGGCCGGCGCGTCGGTTCCTTCATAGCGTTTGGTGACGTTCTCGATGCGAAGGAACGGGGACGCGGCGGCTGGTGACAATAGCAACTCCTGACGAAGCGTTTAGTAGCGGGTCTTCACGCGGGTCCAGGCGCGCGTACGAGCACGCTCGTAGGCCTGGTCGGTCGGCGGCAGGGTATAGAGCTTGGCCTGCTGTTCCGGCGACGGATAGACCACCGGGTCGGACCGGATGGCTGTCTCGACGAACTTGTCGGAAGCGGTCACGGCGTTGGCATAGCCGACTTCGTTGGTGATCGCGCCGATGATCTCCGGCTTCAGGAGGAAATTGATGAAGGCATGGGCGTTGGCGACGTTCGGCGCGTCGGCCGGAATGGCCATCACGTCGAGGTTGAAGGCGGAGCCTTCCTTGGGCAGGAAAATACCGATCTCGACTTTGCCGCCGGCTTCCTTGGCGCGGTCGCGGGCCTGCACCAAATCACCGGCATAGCCCATGGCGACGCAGGTGTTGCCGTTGGCCAGATCGTTGATATAGGCCGACGAGTGGATGTATTTGTAGTTCGGCCGCGCCTTGAACACGACGTCGCTGGCGGTCTTGAGATCGTCGTCCGACAGGCTGGTCGGCGTCTTGCCGGCAAAGGCCAACGCGCTGCTGAACACCTCGTCCGCCGAATCGAGCACGGTGACGCCACAGCCTTTGATCTTCGTCAGAACCTTGGGATCGTAGACCATCGCCAGGCTGCCGATCGGCGCGTCGGGCATCAGCTGTTTGATCTTGGCGATGTTGTAGCCGATGCCGGTGCCGGCCATCAGGTAGGGCACGCCATGGGCGTTGTCGGCGTCGAACTTGGCGAGTTCGGCGAGCACGCCTTTGTCGAGCCCGGCGAGGTTGGGCAGCTTCGACTTGTCGAGTTTCTGATAGATGTTCGCCTTCACCTGCTTGACGAAGAACGGCGAGGTCGAAGGGAAGACGACGTCGAAGCCGGATTTGCCGGCGAGCAATTTGGCTTCGAGGATCTCGTTGCCGTCGTACACGTCGTAATTCACCTTGATACCGGTTTCAGCGGTGAACTTCTCGATCGTGTCCTTGGCGATGTAGTCGCTCCAATTGAAGACGTTGAGGACCTTTTCCTGAGCGAGCGCCGCCTGCGCGGTAAAAACGGTGAGCAGCGCGGGCAGGAGCCAAAGGCGCGTCGAACGAATCATCGGTATCCCCCATTGGATGTAGCCAGTTCGGACGGGCCGAGCCGGCAAAGGCCGGCTAATCTTAATCGAAACGCCGCCGCAGGGAAGCCCGGAGCGAACCTTCACCAGATGATTTTCTATGGCTACAGAGACGGTTAGGCGGCGATGACACTTGGTTCTCGGGCCATCGCTTGCTAACCTTTTGATCAAGCGCGGCCAGACCGAATGCGCCGCAGGGAGACCGACGACCGTATGTGGATGACCGCCGACCTTCTTCGTAGCCTCGCCGCGCAAGGCGAGCGTCCGGCCATTCTGCAGATCGTCGGCGACAGCGCCCAGCCGACACCGTCGGCCGAGCTTGCCCGCCTCGCTACGCGCTTGGCCCATGGTCTCGTCGCACAGGGCATCAAGCCGGGCGATCCCGTCGGCCTCGTCGGCCCCAACCACATCGATTGGATCGTCGTCCGCCTGGCCTTGGCCGGCGCGGGGGCGCTCACCGTCGCCTGCGACGACCTCGGCAGCCCGGAGGACATCGCCGGCTTCCTGCATGACAGCGGCTGCAAGCTGGCCTTCGTGACGGCGGCCCATGCCAAGCATCTCACGGCGAGTGGCGCATCCTATGGTATGCGGCTGCTCGACGGCGGCGACGCGCCGGACGGCTGGCGCGCCTGGATGGCCGATCCTGCCGGCGAACTGCCGAAGCTTTCGCCTGAGGACGAGACCATGGTGGTCTATACCTCCGGCACCACCGGCAAGCCGAAAAGCTTCGCCCTGAGCCACGCCAATCTGGCCGCCAATGTTGACGCGCTGCTCGCCGAGAAGATCGCGACGCCAGCCGACCGCGTGCTGCTGCCCTTGCCGCTGCATCATGTCTTTCCACTGCTCGTCGGCCTGCTGACGACGCTGGCGAGCGGTGCGGCCCTGGTGCTACCTGAGGCGGCGACCGGGCCGCAGATCGCCACGGCGCTGCGCGTCTCGCAGGCCACCGTCATGGTCGGCGTGCCGCGCCTGTTCACCGCCTTGCTCGCTGGGATTGAGGCCAAGGTCGAGGCGGGCGGCGGGCTTGCCGCTTGGTCCTATGCCAAACTGCTTAAGCTCTCGCTGTTCGCGCGGCAAAAATTCGAGCACAACATCGGCAAGACGCTGTTCGGCAAACTGCATCAGCAGCTCGGCGGCCATCTGCGTCTGATGGCGAGCGGCGGCGCCAAGCTCGAAGGCGCGGCCGTCTGGCGGCTCGAAGCGCTCGGCTTTCAGGTGCTCAGCGGCTATGGCCTCGCCGAGACGGCCTCGATGTTCACCGCCAACCTACCGAACCGTCAGCGCGTCGGCAGCGAGGGGAGGCCGATCGGCGGCGGCCAGGTACGCGTCGCCAAGATTACGGACAGCGACGGCGACATGCCGGACATGGGCGAGATTCAGCTCAAGGGCGCCAGCGTCTTCAAGGGCTACCGCGACAATCCGCAGGCCAATGCGACCGCCTTCACCGAGGACGGCTGGTTCCGCACCGGCGATCTCGGCCATGCCGATGCCGACGGCTATGTCTTCATCACCGGCCGCGCCAAAGAGATGATCGTTCTCGGCGGCGGCAAGAACGTCTATCCGGAAGAAACCGAAAAGCACTACGCCGGCAGCCCTTATATCCGCGAGATCGCGGTGCTGGAGAAAGACGGCAAGCTGGTTGCCGTGGTCTTGCCTGATCCGGTGGCGATTCGCGCCGCCGGTCTGACGCGCCTGGAAGATGCCATCCGCGTCACCTTGTCGGAAAAGTCGCAGACGCTGCCGAGCTATCAGCGTATCGCCGGCTATGCCCTGGTGCGCGAGCCGCTGCCGCGCACCCGCCTCGGCAAGTACCGCCGCTTCTTATTGCCTAAGCTTTACGACGAGGCCAAGTCCGGCCTGGCCAAGCCGAAATCGACGGCGATGAGTGCCGAGGATCAGGCGCTGGTGAGCGCCTCGCCGACGCGCGAGGCTTGGGAGTTGCTGCGCGCCCGCTATGCCGATCGCAGCATCACGCTGGATGCCAATATGTCACTCGATCTCGGCATCGATTCGCTCGAGTGGATGACCCTGTCGCTCGAGCTGGAATCGCGCCTCGGCATCCAAATGCGCGAGGCCGACCTGCAGGACGTCAACACGGTGCGCGATCTGTTGAGCGTTTTGGCCAAGGCCAAACCCTCGACCGGAGTGGTCGGCGAGACGCCGGCCGACGTCGCCGCCGCGGCCGAGCATTGGCTCGCGCCGACCGGGCCGGGGCTCAGTCTCCTCGGTTGGATGCTCTATTGGGTCAATCGTCTCGGCCTCACGGCGATGTTCCGCATCAGTGCCACCGGGTTGGAGAATGTCCCGATGGATGGCCCGGTGCTGATCGTCGCCAATCATGTCAGCGACATCGACCCGCCGGTTGTCGCCGGCGTGCTGCCATACAAACGTATGCGCAAGCTGTTCTGGTCGGGCGATGTCGGGCGCCTGTTCGAAACCGCGCTCGGCAAAGGCTTTGCCCGCGCCACGCATATTTTCCCGGTCGACGAACGCTCCCCCAAGGCCACGTTGACCATGGGCAAGGAAGTGTTGATGCGCGGCAATGGCCTGGTGTGGTTTCCGGAAGCCTGGCGCTCGCCGGATGGCGAGTTGCAGCGCTTCCTGCCCGGCGTTGGTCTTGTGCTATCCGCCCAGCCGGTCACCGTGGTGCCGGCCTATATCGACGGCGCCTACGAAGCCCTGCCGCGCCATCGCCACAGCCCGAAGTTCGTCAAGGTCACGGTGCATTTCGGCAAACCGGTGCCGGCGGATGAGATCCGCCGTTTGGCTGGTGATGGCGGGAACGAAGGCGCGCAGCGCATCGTTGCCCATCTGCAGGAGCGTGTGGCCGCGCTCAAGCCCTAGAGCCCATCAGAGCGGGCAGGGCAGCCATGCCGGCCGGGCAACGGAGTCGTGATATCCAAGGCCGGGGCGATTTCGTAAGCTGATATATCGGACAGACCGATCTGTCCCGAAATTGGAGTGTCGGCCCATGGGACCGGTTTTGTCGCGTTTGCTGGCGGGGGCCCTGGCTTTGGCGCCCCTGAGTCCGGCCCTGCTGGCCAGTCCGGCCACGTCCGCGCCACTGGATGGCGAATATTTCATTGAGGGGCGCGAGCCCGGCGGCGGATCGAAATACAAAGGCCAGGTCTTGGTCGTCAAAGAGGACGCCGTCTATTCGGTGATCTGGAAGATTCAGAACCAGGTGCTCTACGGCACCGGCATCCTGCAGAACAAAACCTTCGCCGTGACCTATTTGAATTATGGCCCGGCCAGCGCCCCCGGCCTGGCGCTCTATGACGTTGCCGATGACGGCACCCTGACCGGCCAATTCACCATGCTCGGCGCCAAGCATATCGGCGTCGAGGCGTGGATCCCATCGGGCGACCAAACGCCTTAAACTATTAGTAATTTAAAATAGTTAGGGCCTGATCTTCATATTGAAAATCAGGCCCTAAGTCTATTTGGCGGTCGCTTTAGGCGAGCGCGGCGGCGACGGCGCGCTTGGCGATCACGGTGACCAGGTGGGCGCGGTATTCGGCGCTCGCATGCATATCCGACAGCAACTCGTCCGCCGGGTATTTGATATTGGCGATGGCGTCGGGCGTGAAGGTCTTGGCGAGGGCGGCTTCCATTTCCGGCACGCGGAAGGCATTGGGGCCTGCGCCGGTGACGCCGACGCGAACCTGATTGCCGGTCTTGGAAACCATGACGCCGCAGGTGGCATAGCCCGAGGCGAGGTGGGCGAACTTCAGATAGCCCGCTTTGTCGGGGATCGGGAAATGCACGGCGATAATCAATTCGCCGGGCTCCAGAGCGGTTTCGAACAACCCGGTGAAGAAGTCATCGGCGGCGATCTTGCGCTTGTTGGTTTCGATGGTGGCGCCGAGGCCCACGATACCGGCCGGATAGTCGGCGGCAGGGTCGGCATTGGCGGTCGAGCCGCCAATGGTGCCGCGATGGCGCACGGACGGATCGCCAATGCCGCCGGCGAGGACGGCAAGGGCGGGAATGGCCTTCTTCACTTCGGGCGAACTGTGGACATCGAAATGGCGGGTCATCGCCTTGATGGTCAGGGTCTTGCCCGAGACGCTGATGCCCTTGAGCTCGGCGATCTTGCCGATGTCGATCAAGTCGCTCGGCTGCGCCAGGCGCTGCTTGAGCGTCGGTATCAGGGTCATGCCGCCGGCCAGGATCTTGCCGTCGTCGGCTTCCTTGATCAGCTTGGCGGCTTCGGCGACCGACTGGGCGCGGCGATATTCGAAGTTATACATCGGTCGCTCCCTTAGTGATGGTCTTTGAGGGGCAGGACGCCGGTCTGCATGGCTTCCGAACCGGCCATGACCGCCTCGACGATGCCTTGATAGCCGGTGCAACGGCAGATGTTGCCATAGAGCTCCTCGCGCACCGTGGCCTCGTCGGCGCAGGGCAGTCGGCGGGCGATATCGACCGCCACCATGACCATGCCGGGGGTGCAGTAACCGCACTGCAGGCCGTGATATTCGCGGAAGGCGGCCTGCATCGGATGCAGCGTGCCGTCCGGCTTGGCCAAGCCCTCGATGGTGACGACGTCGCTGCCGTCGGCCTGGACCGCCAGGATGGTGCAGCTTTTCACCGCTTCGCCGTTGTAATGGACGTTGCAGGCGCCGCATTGGCTGGTATCGCAGCCGACATGGGTGCCGGTCATCCCGAGATGCTCGCGGATAAACTGGACGAGCAGGGTGCGCGGCTCGACGTCGCCGCTCACGGTCTTGCCGTTCACCGTCATGGAAATCTTGGCCACGGGTCTCTCTCCTGTTGGGCAGCCTGGCCGGCTTGTTTTCTTACATAGCAGATGATAGCCGCCCCTGCGACAGGGGCAAGATGAGCTTAGGCGCGGCCGGAAGCGGCCTTTTCAGTCATGTGCGCGACGAAACGCTTGAAGAACTCGTCGGCCAGCTTCTTGGCGGTCGAGTCGACCAAGCGCGCGCCGATCTGGGCGAGCTTTCCGCCGACCGAAGCCTGGGCGGTGTATTTCAAAATCGTGTCATTGCCGTCGGCCGTAAGCTCGACTTTGGCGTTGCCCTTGCCGAAACCGGCGATGCCGCCATTGCCCTTGCCGCTGATCGTGCAGCTATTGGGCGCGTCGATATCGAGCAGCGAGACGTCGCCGGTGAACTTGGCCTTCACCGGACCAACGGCGACGACGACCTTGGCGGTGAATTCCGTTTCGGAGGTCTTCTCGACCGAATCGCAGCCTGGAATGCAAAGCTTCAGCACTTCAGGGTCGTAAAGCGAGTCCCACACCATCTGTTGCGGGGCGGGAATGCGCTGTTCGCCGCTCATATCCATAACGCGTCTCCTTCACTTAAAGTCGTCTATCTGATTAAGCAGCCTTGCCGGACTTGGCGGCCTGAATGGCGCGCCACACCTTTTCGGGGGTGAGCGGCATGTCGATATGGCGGATGCCGTATTCTTTCAGCGCATCGAGTGCCGCGTGGACCAGGGCGGGCGGCGCGCCGCAGGCGCCCGCTTCGCCAGCGCCCTTGACGCCGAGATCGTTGGTCGGCGACGGCACGCTGTTGAAGTGAATGCCGATCATCGGGAAATCGCTGGCGCGCGGCATACCGTAGTCCATGAAGGACGCGGTGAGCAGCTGACCGGTCTCGTTGTCGAAGATGGTGTTTTCGACGAGTGCCTGGCCGATGCCTTGGGCGATGCCGCCGAGCACCTGACCGTCGACGATCAGGGGATTGAGTACGGTGCCGCAATCGTCGATCGCCGTGAACTTGACGATCTCGACGGTGCCGGTGTCGGGGTCGACTTCGGCCTCGATCAGATGGCAGCCGTTGGGGAAGTTCTGGCTCTCGCCTTGGCGTTCGTAATAGTAGCTCTCGTCGAGCGGGCCTTCCATGCCTTCGGGGAGCTTGCTCGGATCCTGCGCGGCGCGCGCGACCACTTCGAGCGTAACGCTGCTCGTGCCGCCGTGGAACACGCCTTCTTTGAATGTCACCTTGGACGGCTCGGTCTGCATGAGATGGCCGGCGATTTTCTTGCCCTTCTCGACGATGGCTTCCGACGCGCGTTTGATCGCGACGCCGCCCATCATCGAGCTGCGCGATCCGAAGGTGCCGACGGCGCCCTTCGGCGAGGTGTCGGAATCGCCTTGGATCAATTCGACCTTCGATGCATCGACGCCGAGATATTCGTTGAGCAATTGCGAATAGACCGTGTCGTGGCCCTGGCCGTGCGAGAAGGTACCGGCGAAAATCTTGACCTTGCCGTCCTTCTCGAAGCGGACGCGCATTTCCTCGACGGGGCGGCCGCCGGCGCCTTCGACGTAATAGCCGATGCCGATGCCGCGCAGCTTGCCGCGCGCTTTCGATTCGGCCTTGCGCTTCTCGAAGCCGGCGTAGTCGCCCTTGTCGAGAGTCATGTCGAGCGTGCCGGGGAAGTCGCCGCTGTCGATCAGACAGCCCATCTGCGTCTTGTAGGGAAACTCGCGGATGAAGTTGCGCTTGCGCATCTCGATCGAGCTGATCCCGAAAGCCTGGGCGCCGAGCTCCATCAGGCGTTCCATGATGAAGTTCACTTCAGGACGGCCGGCGCCGCGATAGGTATCGGTCGGCACCGTGTTGGAGAAGCAGCTCTTCACCGAGAAGTAGAGCACCGGCACGTCATAAGCCGTGCCCATGATCTTGCCGCCGCCCATCATGGCGAGAATGGCGCCGTTCTCCGAGAGATAGGCGCCGACATTGACGATGGTTTCGTTGCGCACGGCGAGCAGCTTGCCGTCCTTGTCGAACGCGGCGGAGGCCTTGGTCGATTGATCGCGGCCGTGAACGTCGGAGACGAAGGTTTCACCGCGATCGGCCCGCCACTTCAGCGGGCGGGTCTGCTTGCGCGCCGCCCACACCATCAGAACCAGCTCGGGATAGGTTTTGCTGCGGATGCCGAAGCCGCCGCCGGTGTCGAGCGAGATCATCCGTAGCGACTGTGGCGGCACATTCAGTATTTCTTTGGCGATCGCATTAATGACGCGGCGGCCGCCCTGGCTCGGCGCATAGAGCGTGGTGCGGCCCGTTTTCGGGTCATGCTCGGACACCGCGCAGCGCGGCTCCATCGGATTGCCGACCAGGCGGTTGTTCAGCAGCTTCAGTTCGACGGTCTTGTGCGCGCTCTTGAAGATGGCTTCGCTGACCGCCGATTCCTGGGTTTCCCAATGCAGGCCGACGTTGCTGCCGAGCGTGTCCCACACGAGGGGCGCGTCCGCGTCGGCGAGGCGCGAGGTATCGGCGATGGCGGGCAGTTCCTCATAATCGATCTGGATCAGTTCGGAGGCGTCTTTGCCGGCGTTGACACTCTCGGCGATGATCATGGCGACAGGTTCACCGGCGTAGCGCACGCGCTCGAAGGCCAGCGCATGGCGCGGCGGCTTGAACAGCGGCACGCCCTTGAGCGACTTGGCGTTGGCCTCGCATGGGATCGGCTTCACGCCGTCGGCGATGATGTCGGCCGAGGTGTAGATGGCGATGACGCCGGGCGCGGCGAGGGCGTCGGTGGTGTCGATCGCGTTGATCTTGGCGTGGGCGTAGGGCGAGCGCAGGAAGTAGACGTAGACCTGGCCATCAAGATTGACGTCGTCGGTGTAGCGGCCGTTGCCAGTGAGCAAGCGCGCATCTTCCTTGCGGCGAATCGGTTGACCAATTCCGTATTGTCCCATGACGCTCTACGACCCTTTTGGACAAGACTTCCGCGCGCCGCGGACAGCGGCCGGAAAGCTTCTTCGATGGAGATCGGGTCCGGACGAACGCCAGACCCGTGTTTTTCTTATTTTATAGGGCCTGGACCGGCCGTGGTTAAGCTTTTTTCTGGTACGGGCGGCATGCCGAAATGGAATGAATCAGCCCGGCGGTTTATCACAGGCGCTGAGCAGCAGGGGCTCCTGGCTTTCCGCGTCAGATATGGGCGGAAGATAGGCGCTAATAGGTTTGCAAAGGCCATCGGCGCAGAGCCGCCAATCGGCGACGGCCCCGGAGCGCGCGAGGCGCAATTCATGCAGCGGCGGCAGATGAGGATCATAGCGCCACCAGCCGTCCCGCAGGACGGAATCGGCTGGCGGGTCGTAGCCGGCAGCGGAGCCTTTGATGCGCGATTCGATGACGCGCAGACCGTCTGCTTCGACGCGCCAATCTTCCTGGATTTCGGTCTTCTGAACCGAATGGACCCAGGTGAGAGTGAACGTGTTGAGGGCCAGCGCTACGCTCAGCGCGCCGGCACTCAGGCAGAGCATGGGCTCAGGCCGCCGCGGCGCGCACGATCCGCGTCCGCCGCCAATGATAGCCGACAACCAGGGCCGACAGCACGAAGCCGGCTTCGTCGGTTATGGGCAAGGCGACGACCAGCAGGAAGGCGGCGATAACGGCCAGACCGCGTTCCGGCCAAGTCATCGGCTTGACCAGATAGCCGATGGTGGCGGCGCCCCACAGCGTGATGGCGATCAGGGCCTTGATGACGATATAGCCGACGGCGACGGGATAGCCGAACTGATCGGCCATGGGGCCCCCGTCCTGCAGCATCAGCACGGGGGCATAGACCGCCATGAAGGGGACGACGAAGCCGGCAATGGCGATGCGCATACATTGAATGCCGATCGAGAGGCCGGAAGCCTTGGCGATCGGCGAAGCGGCGAAGGCGGCGAGAGCCACGGGCGGTGTTAGGTCGGCCATGATGCCGAAATAGAATACGAACATATGACTAATGATCAGCGGCACGCCGAGTTCGAGCAGCGCTGGTCCGGCCAGCGAGGCGGTGATGATGTAGTTGGGGATCGTCGGGATGCCCATGCCGAGCACAAGGCAGCTCAGCATGGTGAGTAGCAGGCTGAGGAACAGACTGTCCTGGCCGACGGAGACGATGACACGGGTGAAATTGGTGGCGAGTCCGGTCAGCGTCATGGTGCCGATGATGACGCCGACGATGGCGCAGGCGACGCCGACGCTGACGGCGCTTTTGGCGCCGAGCGCTAAGGCATCGACGCAGGCCTGCAAGGTTTCGCGGCCACCCTTGGTGAAGACATTGATCAGGATCAGCACGGCGATCAGGGCGATGACGACGCCGATGCCGAATTGAAAGAACGCCGAGGCGGCGACGCCGACGGCGATCCAGAAGGCGAGACGGACGAGGAGATTGCCGAACTGTCCGGCGATGGTGGTACCGAGAATCAGCACGGATGTGAGCGCCATACCGACGGTGCCGGCGAACAGCGGCGTATAGCCGGCGAACAGCAGATAGACAAGGGCGGCGAGCGGCAGGATCAGGTGCCAATTCTTGCGCAAGGCGCCGATGGCGCTGGGGCATTGATCCTTCGGCAGCCCCATCAGGTTCAGGCGGCCGGCTTCGAGATGGACCATCCAGAACGCGCCGAAGAAGTAGAGAATGGCGGGGATCACCGCGGCCTGGACGACCTCGGCGTAACCGATGCCGAGATTTTCGGCCATGATGAAGGCGACCGCGCCCATGACAGGCGGCATGATCTGTCCGCCCATGCTGGCGGTCGCTTCGACCGCGCCGGCGAAGGCGGGTTTGAAGCCAAAGCGTTTCATCAGCGGAATGGTGAAGGGACCGTCCGTCACGACATTGGCGACGCCCGAGCCGTTGATCGTGCCCATCAGGGCGGAGGCGATGACGGCGACCTTGCCGGGCCCGCCGCGCTTGTGCCCGACGGTGCCCATGGCGACGTCGGTGAACAGCTGAATCATGCCGGCGCGCTCGAGGAAGCTGCCGAACAGGATGAACAGGAAGATATAGCTCGCCGATACATAGATCGGGATGCCGTAGATGCCCTCGGTGCCGCCGAACATATGGTCGATGACCTGCACCACGTCGTAGCCGCGGTGGTCTAAGGGATAAGGCAGATATTGTCCGAGCAGACAGTAGGCGAGAAAAATCGCGCATATGAGTGGCAAGGCCACGCCGACGACGCGGCGCGAGGCCTCGAACAGCAGGACGATGACGAGCACGCCGACGACGATGTCGGCGGTGTTCGGATTGCCCGCGCGTACGATCAGGTCGTCATGGAATATCCAATGATAGCTGCTCAGGCCGAAGGCGACGAGCGCCAGTATCCAGGCGAAGACCCGGCGCACGCCGGCGACGAGCTGGGCGGAAATTGCGAAGGTGAGCAGACAGAGAAACCCGACATGGATCGAGCGCACGACGATGCTGGGCAGAGGACTGAAGGCGGAGACGTAGAGCTGGAACAGCGAGAAGGCGACGGCGCAGCCGTAGATGATAAGAGCGGCGCGCCCTTTGCCGAAACCTTCGACGGCATCGAGCGCGCCTTCGTAAAAGCTCTTTTCGGGAGCGGCGGCGGTGGTGGAGTTGGTCATCGCGGCATGCTCCCTGTCAGACTAATTGATGCCCTTTTCCTTATAGTAGCGCGCGGCGCCCGGATGCAGCGGAATGGGCATTCCGGCGAGCGCGCCCTCCAGCTTGATGTCCTTGGCGGCGGCGTGCGAGGACACCATCTGCCCGAGGTTCTCGAACATCGTCTTGGTCATTTGATAGACCAATTCATCGGATACGCCGTCATGCGTGACGAGGAAGTTCACGACGGCGGCCGTCGGCACGTCAGTCGTCTGGCCACGATAGGTGTTGGCCGGAATCACGACAGAGACGTAGGGCGGGCCGATCTTGGCCACAGTCTCGGGCGGGATGGCGACGACGGTGACGTCGTTGGTCGTGGCCAAGTCGCGGATCGAGGCGACGCCGAGGCCGGCCGATTGCAGCGTGCTGTCGAGCTGGCGGTTCTTCATCAACTCGACCGATTCTGCGAAGGGCAGGTACTCGAGCTTGCCCATGTCTTTGTAACTCATGCCGGCGGCGGCGAGAATCGCGCGGGTGTTCAATTCGGTGCCGGACTTGGCGGCGCCTACCGAAAGGCCCTTGCCCTTGAGGTCGGTGAGCGTTTTGACCCCGGAGGACGCCGTGGCGACGAGCTGGATGTAATTCGGATAGATGGCGGCGATGCCGCGCAGTTTCTTCAGCGGCTTTTCGAACCCGGCCTCGGCATTGCCCTCCCAGGCGAAGACGAGCGAATCGCCGAGGGTGAAGGCAATTTCGCCCTTGCCGGCCTCAAGCAGCACCAGGTTCTCGACCGAGGCCTTGGTGGCCTGGACTGAGGGGCGGGCCTTCGGAATCTTGTCGGCGTAGATTTTGCTCAAGGCGACGCCGAGCGGGTAATAGACGCCGGCCGTGCCGCCCGTCAGCACATTGACGAATTGCGCCTGCGCGGGTGCTGCCGCGCAGGCCACGAGCGTCAGGACGAAAGCAGCGGAAAGACTGCGCAGAACAGTCGTGAAAGAAATTCGCATATAAGCCTCCGGGCCTTATTTGTTGGCCTTGCTGGTTGAACGTGGACGTTCTGGCCGCGAAGCGTGCGGGTTGCAGATTGTAAGGGAAAGAGGCGGGATGTTCTATCCGGATATCGCCACGGCGGATTGGATCCATACTGCGCCGAGACCATGGGCCGCATGAACTCCTGATTAGCCCGGTTTGATGAAACTAGCGGTTTACTCTGAGTGCATAGTCGCTAGTTTGAAAAATTGACCACCGCATATATCGTATCAACTTACATAAGAAACTTAATCAGTTTCACGGGCGCGCAGCGACGAGGGAACACAACCGGCCCGACATTTGCAGCGTGAACTCATGCAAACGTGGGCTCCTCACAATCTCGCGTATCGTAAACAGACAATTCCAAGGGGTACGATCGATGAAGAGGCTGGGACAATGTGTGGTAGCGCTGCTCGCGGTTTGTGCAGTCGCGGCCGAAGCCGAGGCGCAGGATTACTACAAGGGCAAGCGCCTCACCGTGATTGCCGGGTCGGGCGTCGGCGGTAGCTACGATCTCTATGCGCGGCTGCTGGCGGACAATATCGGCAAGTTCATTCCCGGCAATCCCAACGTCATCGTCGAGAATCGCGTCGGCGCCGGCTCGCGCCTGGCAATGAATTACCTCTACCGGCAGGCGCCGAAGGACGGCACAGTGATCGGCCTCGGCACCAACTTGCTGCCGTTCGATCAGTTCGTTTTCCCGGACGCGCCGCGCCAGTTCGATGTCGCGAAATTCCAGTGGCTCGGCAATATGGCGTCACTCAACGGCGTCATCGCCGTGTGGCATACCGCCGGCGTCAAGACCTTCGAGGACATCAAGAAGACGGAAGTGATTCTCGGCGCCAACAGTCGCGTCTCCGAGACCTACATCATTCCCGCCGTTCTCAACCAGATGGCCGGCACCAAGTTCAAGATCGTGCACGGCTTCCCCGGCAACGTGTCGGAAATCGACATCGCCATCGAGCGCGGCGAGGTTTTCGCGCGCGGCGGCTCGTGGGCCAGCTTCCGCATCTCGCACCCTGATTGGGTGAAGGAGGGCAAGATCATTCCGATTATCCAGAACGGTTCGAAGCGCGCCATCGGCCTGGAGAACGTGCCGTTGCTGATTGAAGTTGCGGAAAACGAGGAGCAGAAAGCGATCTTCAACCTGCTGATGAGCGGCTCGGTATTCTCGCGCGCCTTCGCGGCGCCACCAGAAACGCCGGCCACGACCATGGCGATTCTGCGCAAAGGCTTCATGGATCTGCTGACGAACAAAGAGTTCGTCACATACGCGGAGAGCAAAGGCTTTGAGATCACGCCGTCGACGCATGACGAATTGGATCGTGTCATCGCCGACGTGCAGAAGACCATCAAGCCGGAATTCCTCGACAAGATTCGTCCGATTCTTCAGCAGGAATAGCCGTTTTATAGTAAACTGACCGCTACGCGTCGCCGCTCGGTTCGTGGTGCGAAAAAATCCACGGCCGGGCGGCTTCCATTTCCGCCAGACTTTTTCAGGTTGCCCCCATGTGCGCGTCCAAAGCTGCCTTCCACTGGGAAGATCCGCTCCTCATCGACGAACAATTGACCGAGGACGAGCGTCTGATCCGCGATGCCGCGCACGACTACTGCCAAGACAAGTTGATGCCGCGGATTCTCATGGCGAACCGCGAAGCGACCTTCGACCGCGCCATCATGAATGAACTCGGCGAGTTGGGCCTGCTCGGCGCGACCATCGAAGGTTACGGCGCCGGCGCCGGCTATGTTGCTTACGGCCTGATCGCGCGCGAGGTCGAGCGCGTCGATTCAGCCTATCGCTCGGCGCTCAGCGTCCAGTCCTCGCTCGTCATGCATCCGATCTTCACCTACGGCTCGAAGGCGATGCAGGACAAATATCTGCCCAAGCTGGCGACCGGCGAATGGATCGGTTGCTTCGGCCTGACCGAGCCCGACGCCGGCTCCGATCCCGGCGGCATGAAGACGCGCGCGCGCAAGGTCGACGGCGGCTATGTGCTGTCGGGCAGCAAGACCTGGATCACCAACGCGCCGATCGCCGACGTCTTCGTCATCTGGGCGAAGAATGACGCCGACGAGATTCGCGGCTTCGTCCTGGAAAAGGGTTGGAAGGGCCTCAGCGCGCCGGTGATCCACGGCAAGATGAGCCTGCGCGCCTCGGCCACCGGCATGATCGCCCTCGAAGACGTCTTCGTGCCCGAGGAGAACATGTTCACCACGGTCTCGGGCCTCAAAGGTCCGTTCGGTTGCCTGAACAGCGCGCGCTACGGCATTTCCTGGGGCGCGCTCGGCGCTGCGGAGTTCTGCTGGCATGCGGCGCGCAACTACACCTTGGAGCGCAAGCAGTTCGGCCGGCCGCTCGCCGCCAATCAGTTGATTCAGAAGAAGCTCGCCGACATGCAGACGGAAATCGCGCTCGGCCTGCAAGGCTGCCTGCGGCTCGGCCGCCTGATGGACGAGGGCAGGGCGGCGCCCGAGGCGATCTCCATGCTCAAGCGCAACAGCTGCGGCAAATCCCTCGATATCGCGCGCATGGCGCGTGATATGCACGGCGGTAACGGCATTTCCGATGAGTATCACGTCATCCGTCATGTCATGAACCTCGAGGCGGTGAACACCTACGAGGGCACGCACGATATCCATGCGCTGATCCTCGGCCGCGCCCAGACCGGGATTCAGGCCTTTACTGGCGAATAGTTCCGCTGCGAATCCCTTGGATCGCCGGCGTCGAGGGGTTATATTTATTAAGATATAACCCGGAGCCCGCCATGACCGACGCCAAAGAGAGCACCCTGGACATCCTGCGCACCGCCGCCGATTGGCGAAAGGCGGGTAAGGGCGTCGCTTTGGCGACGGTGGTCGCCACCTGGGGCTCGTCGCCGCGCCCGGTCGGCAGCCAGCTGGTGGCGGACGATGCCGGCAATTTTCAGGGCTCGGTGTCGGGCGGTTGTGTCGAAGGCGCGGTCATCGCCGAATCGCAAGAGGCCATCAAGGACGGCAAGTCCCGTCTGCTCAAATTTGGCATCAGCGACGAACAGGCGTGGGACGTCGGCCTCGCCTGCGGCGGCAAGGTCGAGATCCTGGTGACGGCGGTGAACGGCCATGAGCCGATGCTCGAGGCCACCCTTAAAGCCGCCGAAGCCAAGACGCCCTTCGCCATCGCCACCGATCTCGACAACGGCGCGCAAACCTTGTTGCCGTCTGCTCCCGTCAAAAGCGAGCTGACGCTCGATCCGGCTTTGCGCATGGAGGCCGAGCGGGCGCTATCGCGCGAGAAGAGCGCGCCGGTCGAGGCCGGCGGCAAGCGCGTCTTCGTCAATGTCATCGCGCCGCCGCGCCGTCTTGCCATCGTCGGCGCCGTGCATATTGCCCAGCAGCTGGTGCCGATGGCCGCCATGGCCGGCTACGAGGTGACGGTGATCGATCCGCGCAGCGCCTTCGGCAGCGAATTCCGTTTTCCGGGCGTGACCCTGTCGAACGATTGGCCCGACGAGGCGCTGGCCGCCTTCAAGCCGGATGCGCGGAGCGCCGTCATCACGCTCACGCATGATCCGAAGCTCGACGATCCGGCGCTGGCTTCGGCGCTGCGCTCGGACGCCTTCTTCATCGGCGCTCTCGGTAGCCGCAAGACGCACGCCTCGCGCCTCGAACGTTTGAAAGAGCAGGGCTTCACCGACGTCGAGACGGCGCGCATTCACGGTCCCGTCGGCCTCGCCATCGGCGCCGTCTCGCCGGCCGAGATCGCCATCTCGGTGCTGGCGCAGATGACGCAGGTGCTGCACGGCGACAAATCGTCGGACAAAAAGGACGCGGCGGCGTGATCTACGGCGAGGTCGCCATCGCCACGGCGGCGGGCGCGCGGCTGGTCCATCGCGAACGTGCCGGCGCGCGCAGCTTTGCCAAGGGCCATCTGCTGACCGATGAGGACGTGGCCGCGCTTCAAGCGGCGGGCGCGACGAAGGTCACCGTGGTCCGTCTTGAGCCGGGCGACGTCGGCGAGGACGCGGCGGCGGATATCGTTGCCCAAGCCATAATGGGGGCGGCGACGGGTGAGGGCCTAGACCGAGGTCCCGCGTTTACCGGTCGGGTCAATCTCCATGCCGCGACGGCCGGGCTCGTGTTGCTCGACGCCGCACGCATCGACGCCATCAACCGCATCGATCCCGCCATCACCATCGCCACCCTGGCGCCTTATGCCTTGGTCGAGGCCAAGCAAATGGTCGCCACGGTCAAGATCATTCCTTATGCCGCGCCAGAGGCGGCGATAAAGGCTTGCGCTGAGATCGCCGCAACAAGCGGCCCGCTGATCCGCGTCGCCCCCTTGCGTCATGAGAAGGTGGGCTTGATCCAGACGCGTCTGCCCGACATGAAGGCGAGCGTGCTCGACAAGACGGCGCGCATCACCGCCGAACGTCTGGCCGTGCTCGGCAGCGATCTGACAGCCGAAAAACGCTGCGGCCACGCGGCGGATGAGATCGCCGCCGCCATCAAGGCACTGAAGGCCGAGGGCTGCGGTCTGCTGTTGATCGTCGGTGCTTCGGCAATCGCCGACCGGCGCGACGTGATTCCAGTCGGTATCGAACTGGCCGGCGGCACCGTCGAGCATTTCGGCATGCCGGTCGATCCCGGCAATCTTCTGTTGCTCGCTAAGGGCGCCGATGGAGCGCCGATCCTCGGCCTGCCGGGCTGCGCGCGCTCGCCCAAGCTCAACGGCGTCGATTGGGTGATGCAGCGTTTGCTCGCCGGGATCCCGGTCGGCCCGCGCGATATTCAGGGCATGGGCGTTGGTGGCCTGCTGATGGAGATTCCGTCGCGGCCTTTGCCGCGCGCAGAAGCCGAACGGCGAAAAGGCGCCGCCAAAATGCCGAAGATCGCCGCGCTGATCTTGGCCGCCGGCCGCTCCAGCCGCTTCATCGACAAAACCGGTGGTCCGACCAAGTTGCTCGCCGATGTCGGCGGCGAGCCGATGATTGTCCGCGTCGTCAAGGCCGCGCTCGCCTCTCAAGCGCGGCCGGTCGTGGTGGTCGTCGGCCATCAGCAGGAGGCGGTGCGCGCCGCGCTCGCTGGGCTCGACGTGACCATCGTCGAGAATCCCCATTATGCCGAAGGCATCAGTACCTCCCTCAAAGCAGGTCTTCCTATTTTGCCCACCGAGATCGACGGTGCGTTGGTGCAGCTTGGCGACATGCCGAGCGTGCCCGCCAGCGTGCTCGATCAATTGATCGCCGCCTTCAATCCGTTGGAGGGCCGTGCCATCGTCGTGCCGACATCCGGCGGCAAGCGCGGCAATCCGGTGCTGTGGGGCCGGCCGTTCTTCGAGGAGATGGGCAAGGTGCAGGGCGACGTCGGTGCACGCCATTTGATCGGCGCTTATCCGGAGGCGGTCGCCGAAGTGGCGATGGCCGATGACTGCGTGCTGCTCGACATCGACGAGCCGGCGGCGTTGGCCGATTTCCTGCAGAAGAACGTCGGCGCTAACGCCGGCTGATCTTATTGCGAACAGCGCTATATTTTTGCGTATATAGCGACTGTGCTGATTGGAAAAATGGCCGGCGCAACGGCGAATAATCGTCCTTCGCATCTCAAAGCATAGATTGACGCCAGCGGGTTCCGGCAGGAGACTTCGCGCAGCCGCCCCACCTAGAATGAATAACAAGGCGGCCTGGAGAGAGCTCAAATCCCGACGTCGTAACCTTCGAGAGAGGAAGGATTGACCATGACCGAACGAATCACCCTGAATGTCAACGGCAAGACCCACAGCATGACGGTCGATCCCGACATGCCCTTGCTCTACGCTCTGCGCGACGAAATCGGTCTGCGCAATCCCAAGTTCGGCTGCGGCCTGGCGCAATGCGGGGCCTGCACGGTGCATGTGAACGGCGAAGCGACGCGCTCCTGCGCCACGCCGGTCTCGGCCATTTCGGCGACCGACAAGGTCGTTACCCTCGAAGGCCTCGGCACAGCCGAGAAGCCCCATCCGGTCCAGAAGGCCTTCGAAGAAGAGCAGGTCGCGCAATGCGGCTATTGCATCAACGGCTGGGTCATGACCTCGGCGGCGCTCTTGAAGCAGAACCCCAAAATGACAGACGCGCAAATCCGTGAAGGCCTCGCCGGACTCAAATGCCGCTGCGGCACCCATATGGGAATCATCCGCGCTGTGAAGCGCGCCGGCACGATGATGGGTTGAGGGGAAACATCATGAACGCCATCAACAAGCCCGCAAAAAAGAATTTCTCCGTCTCGCGCCGCGCCGTGCTGCAAGGCACCGGGGCTTTCGTGCTCTCGGCCGCCGTGCCGACCTTCGTGCTCTCGAAGAAGGCCGCTGCGCAAGCCGCGCGCCTCGGCATCGCCGCCAAGCCGGCGCTCGAGCCGACGCAACTCGACACCTGGCTGAAGATCGCCGCCGACGGCAAGGTCACGGCCTTTTTCGGTAAGATGGACATGGGGCAGGGCGTCGATGTCGCCATCGCCCAGGTCGTCGCCGAAGAACTCGACGTCAAGCTCGAGAACGTCGAAGTCATCATGGGCGACACTTATTTCACCGTGAATCAGGGCGGCGCCTCGGGCTCAACCGGCGTGCAGAACGGCGCCATTCCGCTGCGCAATGCCGCCGCCGAAGCGCGCCGCGTGCTGGTCGAACATGCGTCGAAGATCCTCGGCGCGCCGGCTGACAAGCTGACTGTCACCGACGGCATTGTTTCCGTCGTCGGCGATTCGTCGAAGAAAGTGTCTTACGTCGAGATGATCGGCGGCAATTACTTCGACGTGAAGGTCGAGTGGAACGGTCAGGTCGGCAACGGCATGGTCGTCACCGGTAAGGCCAAGGTGAAGCCGGTCGCTGACTATCGCGTCGTCGGCAAGCCCTACAAGCGCTTCGATATTCCCGGCAAGGTCTATGGCACCACCGACTTCGTCACCGACGTGCGCGTGCCGGGCATGGTCCATGCCCGCATGGTGATGCCGCCGACGGCGGGCGCGTCCGTGGTGAAGATCGACGAATCGTCGATCAAGAACCTCAAGGGCGTGCGTGTCGTGCGGCAAAAGGATTTCGTCGCTGTCGTCGCCGACAAGGAATGGGACGCGATCAAGGCGCGCGAGCAGCTTGCCGTCACATGGTCGAAGCCGACGCCGCCGTTCCCCGATCAGAACGGTCTCTACGACTACATCCGCAAGGCGACCTCGGCCGCCAAGAAGGTCGAAGAGGGAAATGGCAACGTGCCCGATGCCCTGAAGGGCGCGGCGCGCGTCATCGAGGCGGAATATGAATGGCCGTTCCAGTCCCATGCCAGCATGGGCCCGGCTTGCGCCGTGGTGCAGATCGAAGAGGGCGGGAAGACAGCGACTGTCTGGACCGGTTCGCAGAAGCCGCATTATGTGCGCGACGGCGTCGCCAAGATCCTCGGCATGGAGCAGGACGCCGTGCACGGCATTTGGGTGCCGGGGCCCGGCTCTTACGGCCGCAACGACGCGGGCGATGCCGCGACGGGTGCCGCCATGGTCGCCAAGATGATCGGCAAGCCGGTGCGTATGCAGGGCATGCGCGACGAGGGCCACGCCTGGGATCCGAAAGGACCTGCGTCCATCCACCAGGCCAAAGCGGGCCTTGATGCGCAAGGCAACGTCATCGCCTACTGGTTCAACAGCAAAGGCTTCTCGCGCCTCGATGTGAATTCGAACGAGAGTGATCCGTCGGACAATCTGCCGAGCCAGCTCGGCGGCAGCGTTTCTAAGGCCGCCATGGCCTTCAACGTGCCGGAGGAATCTTACGGTTTCGCCAACAAGTCGATGGGCTGGGAAACCATCCCGCAATTCTTCCGCAACGGCAATCCGCTGCGCAGCTCGCATTTGCGCGACCCGCTTGGGCCGCAACTGCAGTTCGCCAGCGAGCAGTTCATGGACGAGGTCGCTTTGGCGGCGAACGTCGACCCGATCGAATTTCGCCTCAAGTATCTGAAAAATCCGCGCGACATCGCGGTGATGAAAGCGGTGGCGGAAAAGTCGGGCTGGAAATCGCGTTCGCGGCCGAACGGCAAGCCGGGCGGAACAGGCACCGTCGCGGGACGTGGCGTCGCATACGCGCGGCGCGGCGGTACGGTGGTCGCCATCGTCGCCGAGGTCGAGGTCGACCGTTCGACCGGGGCGATCTGGCCGCGCAAGTTCACCGTCGCCCATGACGCCGGCATCATCATCAATCCGGAAAATCTGCGGATGACCATCGAAGGCAACATCGTGCAGGGCTCGAGCCGGGCGATTTTCGAAGAGGTCATGTTCGACCGCGACAAGGTGACGAGCGTCGACTGGATGACCTATCCGATTCTGGAGACCATGCAGGCGCCGGAGACCATCGACGTCGTGCTGATCAATATGCCGAACGAGAAGCCGACAGGGGCGGGTGAAGCCTCGATGCGGCCGCTCGCGGCGGCCATCGCCAATGCCGTGTTCGACGCCACTGGGGTCCGCGTCCGCCGCGGACCGCTGTCGCCGGACCGCATCAAAGGCTACCTCAGCCAGGCCTAATCGCCTGTTTCCAGGCTGAAACTGCTTAAGCAGCGGGCTTCTTTCGGGAAGTCCGCTGTTTCTCTATTCAGCCCCAATCCTGCCTGGGGCTAGGGAAATGATCCTAAAATGGGCGATTAGTAAAATTATCGGCAGCCAGTGGCGCATGTCTGCGGAATTTGCTAAAATAAAGATAATATTATTACGCGGCGTGAAGTTACGGTTTGGGCGATGGCATGCGGCACACTCCCTGCATAGAAGGGAGGGGCCGCAAAAGCTTGCTATGAGCGCCGTCATTTGAAACGCGTGCCGTGCGTCGCGGCCAGTGTGTATGTACGATGATTGTCATGAAGTTTCGGTAGCTGTTGAGCCATTGTTACGATGTTCCTCACGCTCTATCGACTCGGACGTTCGGCGGTGGTGAGGAACGAGAACCGAGCGCAGGCCGTTGCCTGCCCAAAAAGGGTAAGACGGAATGTTGAGTCGTATCATTATCGCGGTGTTGCTGTTCGCGGCAGGCGTTGGCGCAACCTGGTATTACAAAGACATCGTCACGGTGTCGAAAGTTTCGCCGGCGACCGCTTCGGCGCCGCAAGGCGGCAACCGCGCGGTCGATGTCGTGACGGAGAAGGTCACCCTCGGTCCTGTCATTGAAACCTATGACGCGCTCGGCACGGCTTACGCCAACGAAGCGGTGACGATCACTGCCAAGGTCACCGGCACCGTCAAGGCCGTCAATTTCGAAGAAGGCCAGATGGCCAAGAAGGGCGATGTCCTGATCGAGTTGGACGATCGCGAGATGCGCGCGGCGCTGGCGCAGAATGAAGCCGAACTGCGCAATGCCAAGCTGCTCTATGAGCGCGCGCAACAGCTGATCAAGTCGCAAAACATCCCGCAGGCGAAGGTCGACGAACTGCTGTCGTCCTATCAGGGCATCACGTCGAAGGTAGAAGCGGCCCGTTCGCGCTTGGCCGACCTCAAGATCATCGCGCCGTTCGACGGCCGGCTCGGCTTGCGCCGCATCAGCGTCGGTGCTTTGCTCAGCCAGAGCACCGTGGTCACGACGCTCGACGACACCAGCGTGATCAAGCTCGATTTCTCCGTGCCGGAGACCATGCTGTCCAAACTGGGAGTCGGTCGCGTCATTTTCACGCGTAACGACGTCTACCCCGACATGCGTTTTAAAGGCGTCGTCAAGACGATCGATTCGCGCGTCGATGTGGTAAGCCGTTCGGTCCAGGTTCGCGCCGAGATTCCCAATGCCGATGGACAGATCAAGCCGGGCATGTTGATGACCGTCGAATTGCCTGTGGCCGAGCGGGCGAACGCGATGACCATCGCCGAATCGGCGCTCGTGCCGGAAGGTAGCGAACAATATGTCTACCGCGTCGTCGACGGCCGTGCCGTCAAGACGTCGGTGAAACTCGGCACCCGCCTCGGCGGCAACGCCGAAATCCTCTCGGGACTGAGTGAGACGGACGCCGTGATCATCGGCGGTGTACAGAAGGTGCGCAACGGTACGCGCGTCAAAGCGAGCGAGCAGACGGCCACCACGAAGGGCTAAGTTGCCGCACGTATTAGGGAGTAGCGCGCCATGATGTTGTCCGACGTTTCGATTAAGCGGCCGGTCTTCGCCACCGTCATCAGTATGGTCTTGGTGATTTTCGGCGTGATCGCCTTCGGCAAGCTGTCGGTGCGCGAATATCCTGATATCGATCCGCCTGTCGTCAGCGTGCAGACGACCTATCGCGGCGCCTCTGCGGAGGTGATCGAGAGCCAGGTCACGCAGATCATCGAGAATGCCGTCGCGGGCATTCAAGGTATTAAGGCGATTACCTCGGTCAGCGAGGAAGAGCGCTCGCGCGTTATCATCGAATTCAAGCTGAGCCGCGAAATCGAAGGCGCTTCTGCCGACGTCCGCGACAAGGTCGGTCAGAGTCTTCGCCGCCTACCGGGAGAGGCCGACGCTCCGATCGTCACCAAGGCCGATTCGGACAACAGCCCGATCCTGTGGTTCGCCTTGATGAGCGACCGCCACACCGCTCTTGAATTGACCGACTACGCGAATCGCGTGCTGGTCGACCGCCTCGCCACCGTGACGGGCGTTTCCGAAGTGCGCACTCAAGGCGCGCGAAAATATTCCATGCGCATTTGGCTGGACAAGGGCGCGCTGGCGGCGCGCGGCCTGACCGTGGCCGACGTCGAATCCGCGTTGCGCCGTGAGAATGTCGAATTGCCGTCGGGCCGCGTCGAATCGCGCGACCGCGAATTGACCGTGCGTACCGAATCCGATTTGAAAACGCCCGAACAATTCAGCCGGATGGTCGTCGCCAATAAAGGCGGCTACTCCGTCCGCCTCGGCGAAGTCGCCAAGGTTGAGCAGGCCGCCTCCAATCTGCGTTCGAGCGTGCGCGCCAACGGCCAGACCGCCATCGGTATCGGCATCCTGCGCCAGTCGAAATCGAACACCTTGGAAGTCGCCGAGGGCGCCAAGGCCGAGATGGCACGCCTGACATCCGTCATGCCGGCGGGGATGAATGTCGAGGTCAATTACGACGAATCGACCTTTATCAGTTCGTCGATTTTCGAAGTTTACCACGCCCTCATCATTGCCCTGCTGCTCGTCGTCGGCGTCGTCTTCGTTTTCCTGCGTAACCTGCGCGCGACGCTGATTCCGTCCGTCGCCATTCCCGTGTCGATCATTGCGTCGTTCACGGTATTGGCGGCGATGGGCTTCTCGATCAACGTGCTGACGTTGCTCGCCATGGTCCTCGCGATCGGCCTCGTGGTCGACGACGCCATCGTCGTGTTGGAAAATATTCACCGCCGCATGGAAATGGGCGAACCGGCCCTGCTGGCCTCGATCCGCGGGGCCAAGCAGATCGGCTTCGCCGTTATCGCCACCACACTGGTGCTCGTCGCGGTGTTCGTGCCGATCGCCTTCCTCGAGGGCAACATCGGCCGCCTGTTTACCGAATTCGCCATTTCCGTTGCCGTCGCCGTGTTGTTCTCGGGGCTGGTCGCCTTGACGCTGACGCCGATGCTCTGCTCCAAGATGCTGACGTCGCCCCATGAGGATGAGAAGAAGCTGCTCTATCGCGTGACCGAGCCTGTCTTCATCGGCATGAACAAAGGCTATGCCCGCATTCTCGGCTGGTCGCTCGGCAATCCCTTGACCGTGGTGCTGATCGCGGTGGTCATTTCGGTGACCGCTTTGGGGTTGTTCCAGGTGATCAAGAAGGAATACGGCCCGAGCGAGGATCGCGGCACATTCACCGTGCAGATCGAAGGCCCGCAAGGCGCCAGCGTCGAATATATGGAAAAGCACATCAGAGAAGTCGAGAAGGATATTTTCGGTCTGCTCAATTCGGGCATCGCGCAACGCGTTTTTACCGTCACCGGCTCCAACTCCGGTAGCAGTGGTGGCTCGGTGAATGAAGGCCGCATTTCGGTTCTTCTGAAGAAGTGGGACGATCGCGATAAAAGCTCGCAGCAAATCATCCGCGAGATGACGCCGAAACTGCGCGACAATCCGTGGTTGCGCGCGGTGGCGATCAATCCGCCCGGCCTCGGCCGCCGCAGCGCCAATTCGCCGTTCCAGATGGTTATTTCCGGCAACACCTATCAAGAAGTTGCGGAATGGCGCGACATCATCATCGAGCGCGCAAACGAGAACGGCCGCTTGGTCAACTTGTCGTCGGATTACGACGAGACCAAGCCGCAACTGCGCATCGACATCAATCGCAACCGCGCCACGGACCTCGGTATCTCGGTCCGCGACATCGGTGAGACGCTGCAGACTCTGCTCGGCTCCAAGGTGGTGACGACCTACACGGACCGCGGCGAACAGTACGACGTGATCATGCAGGCGCAGGCGCAGGACCGCGGTTCACCGCAGGATCTGTCCAACGTTTTCATCCGATCGACGCGCACCAATGGCTTGGTGCCGCTCGCCAACCTGGTGAAGGTTAGCGATATCGCCGGACCGGGCTCGCTCAATCGCCTTGACCGCATGCGCTCCATCACCATTAAGGCGTCGCTGGCGCCGGGCTACTCGCTCGGCGAATCTATCGCCTACATGGAGAACATCGCTTCGCAAGTGCTGCCGCCGCACGCCCGCCTGAGTTACAAGGGCGAATCGCGCGAATTCAAGCAGACGAGCAATTCGCTCTATTGGACCTTCGCCATGGCGCTGGTCATCGTCTTCCTGGTGCTCGCGGCGCAGTTCGAAAGCTTCGTCAATCCCTTCATCATCATGCTGTCGGTGCCGCTCGCCGTGACCGGCGCTTTGATCGGCATGTATTTCACCGGGGTGACGCTCAACGTCTATAGCCAAATCGGCATCATCACGCTGATCGGTTTGGTGGCGAAGAACGGTATCTTGATTGTAGAATTCGCCAATCAGCTCCGGGCCGCCGGCCACAGCCTGCAAGAAGCCGTCACCGAGGCTTCGATCGCCCGCTTGCGTCCGATCTTGATGACCAGTATCGCCACCGTGTTCGGCGCTTTGCCGCTGGCCTTGGCCCATGGCGCGGGCGCCGAAGCGCGCCAAGCGGTCGGCGTTGTCGTCGCCACCGGCGTGACCTTCTCGACGGCGCTGACGCTGATCGTCGTGCCGGTGTTCTACCTGCTGCTCGCCAAACGCACCAAGCCGGTGACGCATGTCGCCGACGCCATCCTGGCGCTCGAGCGCCACGAAGCCAGCCTGCAAAAGACCGCCGCCGAATAGGCGCACACCCTGACGAATCGCGAAACGCCGGCGCTCAACCCGCCGGCGTTTTCATGTCTGGCTTATGCCCATGCCCTGGCCGAGCAGCAGAGCCTGAGCGATCAGATCACGCTGCGCCAAGGAACGCACGAGCCAGCGCGCGTGGGCGGCGAGGCGGTCGTTCTCCTGCTGGCCGGCGGCGGCGACCAAGCCCATCACCGCCTGTTCGCCGGCGGTCATCCGGCGCGCATCGGCGGGCATCATCAGCAGCGGGCGCCGTCCTTCGATGGCGAGGATCGCCAAGAAACTCCTCCAGGGCTTGCAGCACGCTTTCGACGCGGGCGAGGCCGCAGCAGAGCCATAGCTCCTGCTGCACGATGCCCCAATTGGCGCGATGTTCGGCCAGCAGGCGCATGGCACGGAGCAGCTGACGGCCGTTCGGCGGCAAATCCGCCACTAGCATGCGCGGCGCGGCATAGAGGGCGGGAGGGGGCTCCGACTTCGCGGGCGAGGCGCGGTCGCGCCGGATCACATGCACTGCCGCGCTCATCCTGATGGCCTCCCCAAACAGTCCAATTGCGAACCATTTGCAAATACTATCGGACCGTTGGAGGCGATAGAAAGACTATCGGTAACAGGGTTTTATAGGGATTTTGTATGGCCGACCTTAGAGGGCGGCAAGGCCGCCAGTCAGTGCGGCGTAGAGCATCAGGCCGCCGAGTAGACCGATGGCGAGGCCGGCGACGCCTTGCAGCGCCACGGGAAACACTGTCGCCCACCGACCTTTGCCGCTCCGCGCGCCGGGGAGGTGGGCAAGGGCGGCGCGCCGCGCGAGAATGGTCACGACGCCGATAATCGCCATGGCGGCGGCCATGCCGAGGCCGATGACCAGCACCATGACGACGCCGGCATAGACGATGCCGTTGGCCAGGGCATAGAGCATCACCAGTGTCGCGCCGGTGCAGGGCACCAATCCGACCGCGAAAGACAGCACGCCCTGGCGCGCACGTTCCTGACTATGATCGTGATCGTGGTGATGATGCGCGTGGCCATGTTCGCAAAGATCGGCGGCATCCTTGCCGCGCAAACGCTGCGCGGCCTGCCACAGCATATGCAAGCCGATGGCGACGATGGCGCCGTAGCTGACCACCTGCACGGCGCGCAACTCGGCTGGGGTACCGCCGAAGGCTTGTCGCAAAGCGACGTCGGCGACCCAGACGAGCACGATGGCGGCGACGACATGGGTGGCCGCGATCTGCAGGCCGAGCCACAGGCCGCGGCTCAGCCTGGCCTCGCGGCCGAGGAAATAGGACACGATCACCGCCTTGCCGTGGCCGGGGCCGGCCACATGTAGCGCGCCATAGAGAAAGGCGAGGGCGATGCCGGTGGCGAGGCTGCCGGCGATACCTGCAAGACCGCTGCCGTCACGGATGGCGCGCATCTGGCCGGCCAGCGCCTTGTTCATGCGAGCTTGCATCTGGAACATCTCGCGGGCGATTTGCGCGACGACACCGGGTTTGGCCGGCGCGCGGGCCGGCTCGGCCTGTTCACCCTGGCGGGCTGGCGCCCCGGTAAAGGGATTGGTCTGCGCCAGGGCTGGCAAGGCCCAGAGGATTGAAGCCAACAGCAGGGCCGCGAACCAGCGGATCACGATTTCACGCATTCGATCGTCACGCTCGGCGGGATGACAAGGCCGTCGTAGATCGCGTCGGCGGGATCTTCGCGCACGGCATATTTGCAGGCGCCCGACGGCACGCCGTCGAATTTTACCGGGTCGTTCTCGTCGAGCGCGATATCGACGAAGAAGCTTTCGTCATAGACGCCGGCGGTGATCGGTCCTGTGGCGGGATCGAGCGGTGCGCCGAGCGGCAGGGTGAAGCCGTAGAACACCAAGCCGTTGGTCAAGCTGGCGGAGAAATTTTCCGCATTCTTGATCGTCGCGAGTTGCCCGCCTTGGCGCACGCGGCTGAAATAGTCGTATTCGCGCAAGGCAGCGAAGGCTTTGGTCGCGAGTGCCCCTTGTTCGGCCGCGTCGAATTTTCCATCCTTGTTATTATCGAACTCGGCGATCAACGAGGCGCTGAAGAAATCGTCGAACGCCCAGGCTTGCCGCAGGGCGACGAGCTTGCCGTCTTGAAAGACGAAGCTGATCATTGTCGTCACCCAGACATGGGGATGGGCATCGCCGGGACGCGGCATGAGTAGGCCGCCGAGCAGGGCAAAGGCGAAGACATGGGACCGGAGGCGGCGAAGCGACATGCGTAACTATATCGCCGCGCCGGTCTTCCCGTCCATGTGTCTTGAGACCAGGGGGCGCGTTCAAGAGGCCGCGAGCAGGCAGCTGCTGAGACTGTTGGCAATATCGCGCATCAGCCCGGCATAGCCGCCATGGCCGTCCGGCGCGGCGGCGCCGAGCGGGTCGAGCACGCCGCCACGCGCCTTGGTGCCTGAGAGCACGGTGCCGACGAGGCCGGAGGTGAACTGCGGCTCGCTGAAGACGCATAGCGCGCCTTGCTCGGTGATTTTCTTGCGCAACTCGGAGAGGCGGCGAGGGCCCGGCGTGCGGTCGGGTGTGACCGTGATCGAGCCCACGGCGGATAAGCCATAGCGCTTTTCGTAATATTGATAGGCGTCGTGAAAGACGATGAAGGACTTGTCCTTCAGCGGCGCGAGCTTGGTCATCAACTCGGCGTCGAGCGCGTCGATTTCCGCCGCCGCAGCCTTGGCGTTAGCGGCATAACGCGTCGCGTTCGGTGCGTCGGCTTGGCCGAGCGCCGCGCTCATGGCGGCGAGGATCGCCTTGGCGTTGATCGGATCGAGCCAGAGATGCATGTCATCTTCGCTGTCGTCGTGCGCGCCGTGGCTGTGATCTTCCTCTTCCCAGACGCCGCCTTCGCGCGTGGCGAGCAGAGTCACGCCGGATATCTTGCTCATTTGCACGACGCGCGCATTTTTCGGCAGGGTGCGCATGGATTTGGCCATGAAGGATTCGTAGTCTGGGCCGATCCAAAAGATCAGATCGGCCTTCTGGATCGCTTGCACATCAGATGGCTTGAGCGCGTAGGTGTGCGCCGATGCGGTGGCACGCAAAAGCAGGCTAGGCTTGCCGGCCCCTTCCATGACCGACGTGGCGAGGGCGTGCAGTGGTTTGATGGTCGCCAGAACCTTGGGCGCATCGGCGTGAACCGCATTGGATAGAAAAGTGAGCAATGCGATTGCACCGGCGAAGACACGCAGCATGGAGGGCCCCTCGGACTGTCTGTTTTGCGACAGAAATTATGTTATATAATAACATTTAATGAGTCGAGGTATGTTACGCATATGAGAAAAATGCAGTGCTGGCTTCTGTCGCTTTAAGCCGTGATCTCTAGGCTCTTAGGAGATGGAGCACGCGTGTGAAAACGGGGAAATCGCTTCACGCCTTAGGCCTCTTCTAGAAGATAGAAGAGGCGCTGCTCCGCAAGTCGAACTCAACCTCAGCTTAGGGGCGCGTCAATGTGCTTCCAAGCGGAGGTAACGGCGATGTGTCGTTGTCCGCCGGGTGAGGGCTCAGCCCTATGCCAGAGCCATAGAGCTTTAAACCTAACGTGGTTACACCGGCGTATGGATCGCTGCCCATCTCGCCGAGGGTCGAATTTTCGCTCGGACCATCGAGGCGAAAAGCCCCGTTAGATAGCAGCGAATCGCTGGCGGGCGGTTGATCGAGAGCGGAACCTAGCGTGATCGCGCTTTGGCCGACGGCACTATGGCCATCGATCAGAACGCTCAGGGTGAGAATAGGTAGGCTCAGCACAACCCAAGCGAGCACGCGGCGACCGCGCGCAATCCCCATCGATCGCTGCATTCTCATTCCCCAAAAATCGCGCTAGGCGCGAGGTTATGATTGAGTTCGCCGAAAGCCTGCGGCACCCGCCCCGTTGCGACAAGACTGGCCTAGAGAAACTTGATGTGCTGATGGCTGGCGAAGATGCGAGGAAATGCGCGAAACTGATGCTTCGCGTTACCTATTTGTTACCTATGGCGAGAATGGGATAACGGGCAACACGAGAAAAAGCCCGTAGATGTTGGCTCCGTGGGAGGGATTCGAACCCCCGACCGGGCGGTTAACAGCCGCCTGCTCTACCACTGAGCTACCACGGAATGGCCGGTGTCGCCGCGAGCCCATGGCCTTGCTCGCAAGGCCGCCCGTCGGCGAGGGCGCGGTTATAACAGAGCCCTTCCGCCAAGGCCAGAGCCTCGTCTCGCCTTTTTTATTCAGATACTTGGCAGGTTTTTAGGAGTTTGGCGGGCGTTGGAGGCCGGAGGGGGAATCGAACCCCCGGTGCGGGATTTGCAGTCCCGAGCATTACCACTTTGCTATCCGGCCCCGTCTCGCGCCTTGCCGGCCTTGCGGCTCGGCGGACGCGGCGTACCGGTCCTCTTGACCTCAGCCTCGCCGCGGGGAGGGGAGATATAGGCCGCGGCTGCCCATAGGGTCAAGATGGGCGGTCGCGATGGCGTACGGCGCAAATCGTCGGCAAAAACCCACAACGCCCCATGGTTACTGGCCGGGGAGTACGGGAAGACGCGGCCTGAGCGCCACACAAAGCGGTGAAAGCACCCCCTCGGCGACGGGTTTTCCGCAGTGCAGCGTTGTTTTCATGGCAAGGAACAGAGTATATAAAGCCCAGATTTTCTAAGCGCTTGCCGCTTATCACGACGGTACCCTGATGGATTTCTCGGTCGCTCGGCGAAACATGGTGGATAACCAGATTCGCCCCAATAAAGTCACCTCCCAGCCCTTGATTCAGGCGTTGCTCGTGGTTCCGCGCGAACGCTTCGTGCCCGAACAGGCGCACGGCGTCGCCTATGTCGATGACGACACGCCGCTGGGCGGCGGCCGTTGGCTGATGGAACCGATGCTCTTCGCCCGGCTCGCGCAGTCGGCGGAGATCAAGCCCTCCGATGTCCTCCTTTATGTCGGGGGTGTCACCGGCTACGGCCCGGCCGTGCTGTCCAAGCTCGCCGGCACGGTCGTCGCGCTGGAACAAGATGCCGGTTTCGCCAAATCACTCGGCGGCAATCTCGACGGATTGGGCATCGACAATGTCGCCGTCATCGAAGGGCCGCTTGCCGCCGGTTGCCCGAAACAGGCGCCGTTCGACGTCATCCTATTCGAAGGCGCCGTGCATGACGTGCCGGCCCGGATCGCCGACCAGCTTGCCGAGGGTGGTCGTCTCGTCGCCGTCATCGACAAGGGCGGCGCGGGACAGGCGATTTTAATGATGCGCCGCCATGGCGCGCTGTCGCGCCGCGTGCTGTTTGACGCAACCACGCCGCTTCTGCCTGGATTCGCGCCGCAACCGACTTTTGTGTTCTAGCAGTAAGGTGAGCCTGATGCTCCTGTTTCGCTCCCGTAGTTTGATCGCTATCGCTGTATTGCTCGCCACGACCTCGCTAGCCTCGCCGCTCTCGGCGGAAACACTCGACGAAGCCCTGACCCGCGCCTACGAGACCAATTCGACACTGCTCGCGGCGCGCGCTGCTCTGCGCGCAACCGATCAAGGCGTCTCTCAGGCCCTCTCGCGCTGGCGTCCGATTGTATCTGCTGGAGCTGATATTTCTCGCTCCCAGAGCTACAGCAATACTCGCTCGCCGGCGACGCGCTACACTACGCCGCGGGGCGCCGATCTCAGCATCGTCCAGCCTCTCTACGATCCTGTGGCTGACGCCGCGACCAATCGGGCCGAGAAAGACGTTCTGGCTGCCCGCGCTCGTTTGGTCACCACCGAGCAACAGATTTTGTTTGCCGCCATGTCGGCTTATGTCAACGTAGTGCGCGACCAGGCATTGCTCGACCTCAATATCAATAATGAGCAGCGGTTGCGCCGTCGGCTCGAGGCCGCCAATGACCGCTTCCTCGTCGGCGAAATCACCCGCACCGACGTCGCGCAGTCCGAGGCGGGTTTGGCGCGCGCGACCGCCAACCGCATTCAGGCCGAAGGCAACCTCGCCGCGTCTCGCGCTGTTTACCGTAATGCTGTTGGCGATCCGCAGGGCAATTTCGTCGTGCCCAAGGTTCCGGGCAATCTGCCGGTCATGCAAGATGAGGCCATCAGCGTCTCTTCTGCCCGCTATCCCGATGTACTTGCCTCGGAATATACGGCGCAGTCGGCCCGGGAGAACATCCGCGCGATTGAGGGAGAGCTTTGGCCCAAATTGAATGTTCGCGGGACCATGTCCGTCGATCGCTCGTCGACGACCAGCCGCAGCACCGAGGCCAATAGCGCGTCCATCACGGCTGAAATCTCGGTGCCGCTCTATACAGCCGGTGGGATTGCCGCGCGCATCCGCGCAGCCAAGGAAACGGCCTTTCAACGCCAATTCCAGGTCGACGACGCGCGTGGTGATGCCATGGAGAGTGCGGCTCGCGCTTGGCTATCGCTCGAAACCGCCAGCGCCAGTCTGCGTGCTTACGATTCGGAAATCCAAGCGAGCCAGATCGCCTTGGATGGCGTTGAGAAAGAAGCGCTAGTCGGTTCGCGCACCGTGCTCGATGTGCTCGATGCGGAACAAAGCCTGCTCACCGCCAAGGCCAATCTTGTAGGCGCCCAGCGGAACGAAATCTACGCCGCTTATGAACTGAAAGCCGCGATCGGCTCACTGACCGCGCGTGAACTTGGGTTGCAGGTTCCGTATTACGATGAAGAGAAAAATTACAAGGATATGCGCGGCAAATGGTGGGGCAACTCGATCGAAGGCGAATAATCGGCTTTCGGCCCCGGCTTTTAGCGCTTTTGGCCCAGGTTTGAGGCGTCGAGCGGCTACCGTTGCCATGAAGAGTTTGTTACAGTGAAAAACAGGCGTCCAAACGGCGCCACGGCAGACGATAGCGCGGCATATCCGAGATGAGCGACACCAAGGCCCAACCAGAACCGAGCATGGAGGAGATTCTCGCCTCCATTCGCCGCATCATTTCGGAAAATGACGAGGAGGGCAGTCCGGCCGCCCCCGTCGGCGGCATCGCGCCTGAGGATAACGTCCTCGAATTGACCCAGATGGTGGCCGAAGACGGCTCGGTCGTCAGCCTGAAGGCGCCGTTGGACGCACCGGCGGACGAGGACAAGGCCGAGACGGAAGCCGATCTGGACGACGATATTCCGCCGCTGCCGGAGGACAGGGCAGCCGGTGAGCCGGACGAAAATTCAGAGGTAACGATGGACGACGCCCAGGACGATAAGATCGAGTTCTCCTCGGAAGAAGTGATTGGCCAAGCCAAGCCCACGGGGATCGAGGAAGGCCTGATGTCGGCGACCGCCGCCGGCGCGACCGCGGTCGCCTTCGCGGCGTTGGCGCGCTCCTCGCAGAGCCGCGACAGCGGGCTCTCGCTCGGCAGCGGCCGTACGCTTGAAGATCTCGTGCAGGAAATGATCCGCCCGATGATCAAGGAATGGCTCGACAAGAACCTGCCGCCGATGGCCGAGCGCCTGGTCCGCAAGGAACTGGAGCGCTTGTCGCGCCGCGCGGAAGAATAGTCTCCGCACACATATTCGCGCCGGCGCCGCCGGCGTATCGTTCATCATCCCAAGGTTACGAGGCACTCCGTGCTGGAAAAGACCTTCCGGCCCGCTGAGGTCGAGGCGAAGCATTACGCCAAATGGGAGCAGTCCGGCGCCTTCACGGCCCAGCCGGACAGCGACCGCCCGCCGTTCACCATCGTCATCCCGCCGCCGAACGTTACCGGCAGCCTGCACATGGGCCATGCGCTCAACAACACGCTGCAGGACGTGCTGGTGCGCTACAAGCGCATGAAGGGCTTCGACGCCCTGTGGATGCCCGGCACCGATCATGCCGGCATCGCCACGCAAATGGTCGTCGAGCGCCAGCTCGCGGCGCAGGGCATCGGCCTCGCGCGCGGCGCGGCGGCGAAACTGCCGACCAACGACAAGCTGCTCGACCGCGCCGCCTTCCTGGAGAAAGTCTGGGAATGGAAAGCCGAGAGCGGCGGCACTATCACGCGCCAGCTGCGCCGCCTCGGCGCCTCGCTCGATTGGTCGCGCGAGCGCTTCACCATGGACGCCGGCCTGTCCAAGGCCGTGCTCAAGGTGTTCGTCGATCTCTACAAAGAAGGCCTGATCTACAAGGACAAGCGCCTCGTCAATTGGGACCCGAAGTTCCTCACCGCGATCTCCGACCTCGAGGTCGAGCAGCGCGAGGTGAAGGGCCATCTCTGGCACATCAACTATCCGATCGACGGCATGCCCGGCGAATTCATCACGGTCGCCACGACGCGCCCCGAGACATTGCTCGGCGATACCGGCGTCGCGGTCCATCCGACCGATGAAAAGTGGAAGCACCTGATCGGCAAGTTCGCGGTGCTGCCGCTGGTCGGCCGTAAGATTCCCATCGTTGCCGACGAATATTCCGATCCCGAGAAGGGCAGCGGCGCGGTCAAGATCACGCCGGCGCATGACTTCAACGACTTCGAGGTCGGCAAGCGCCACAAGCTTGAGGCGATCAATATCTTCACCGCCGAGGCGCAGATCAACGACAATGCGCCGGCCGCCTATCGTGGCCTCGACCGCTTCGTCGCGCGCAAGCAGATCCTCGCCGAGCTGGAAGAGCAGGGGCTGTTGGTCAAGACCGATCTACATCCCCATGTCGTGCCGCACGGCGACCGCTCCGGCGTGCCGGTCGAGCCCTATCTGACCGAGCAGTGGTACGTCGACGCCAAGAAACTCGCCGGTCCGGCCATTGCCGCTGTCGAGGACGGCCGCACGGTCTTCGTGCCGAAGGCGCAGGAGAAGACCTACTTCCACTGGATGAACAACATCGAGCCCTGGTGCATCTCGCGCCAGCTCTGGTGGGGCCATCAGATTCCTGCCTGGTACGGCCCGGACGACAAGGTCTTTGTCGCCTACGATGAAACCGAAGCGCAGGCCGATGCGGCCAAGCATTACGGCAAGGCGGTCGAACTGCGCCGCGATGCCGACGTGCTCGACACCTGGTTCTCGTCGGGCCTGTGGGCCTTCTCGACCCTCGGCTGGCCGGACAACGCCAAGGACGTCGCGCGCTACTATCCGACCGACGTGCTGGTGACCGGCTTCGACATCATCTTCTTCTGGGTCGCCCGCATGATGATGCTGAGTCTGCACTTCATGAAGGACGTGCCCTTCCGCACCGTCTACGTCCACGCCCTGGTGCGCGACGAGAAGGGCCAGAAGATGTCCAAATCGAAGGGCAATGTCGTCGACCCGCTCGACCTGATCGACAAGTTCGGCGCCGATGCGCTGCGCTTCACGCTGACCGCCATGGCGGCGCAGGGCCGCGATCTCAAGCTCGCCGAGAGCCGCGTCGAGGGCTACCGCAACTTCGCCACCAAGATCTGGAACGCCGCGCGCTTCAACGAGATGAACAGTTGCGCGCTGACCGCCGATTACGATCCGGCCAAGGCGCGGATCGTCGTCAACCGCTGGATCGTCAGCCGCCTCGCTGAATGCGTCGGCCAGGTCGAAGCCGCCATCGACGGCTACAAATTCAACGAAGCGGCCAACGCGCTTTACCAATTCGCCTGGGGCACCTATTGCGACTGGTATCTCGAATTCGCCAAGCCGCTGTTCCAGGGCGAAGACGAAGCTGCCAAAGCGGAAACGCGCGCGACCTCCGCGTGGGTGCTCGGCCGTATCCTGCATCTGCTGCATCCGATCATGCCGTTCCTCACCGACGAACTGTGGGAGAATCTCACGGAGGGGAAGGGCGGAAGCCTGATCTCCGCCGAATGGCCGCGCCCGAATGCCGGCTGGCAAGCGCCCGACGCCCTCGCCGAAATGGATTGGGTCGTTCGTTTGATCGATGCAGTCCGCGCCGTGCGCTCTGAAATGAACGTGCCGCCGTCCGCCAAGATCGCCCTGTCACTGAAAGGCGCGTCGGAGACGACGCTCAAGCGCTTCGCCACCCACAAGAGCCTGATCCTCACGCTCGCCCGGCTGGAATCGGCCGAGCCACTCGCCGGCGAGGTGCCGAAGGGCGCCATCCAGTTCGTCGTCGACGAGGCGACCGTCGTGCTGCCGATCGCCGGCCTCATCGACGTCGCGCAGGAGCAGGCGCGCCTGAAAAAGGAAATCGCCAAGACCGACGCGGAGATCGGCAAGGTGGTGTCCAAGCTCTCGAACGAAGCCTTCGTCGCGAAAGCCCCGCCCGAGATCATCGAGGAAAACCGCGAGCGTCAGGCCAGTTTCGAGACAGCCAAGGCCAAGCTCGTGGAAGCCCTGGCGCGGCTTTCGGCCGCCTAGTTCGCTGCCGCGCCGGCTTGCCCGGCCCGGTCCACTTGCCTATGGTAACGGCCTGCAAGAGAGCCGTTTGATCGTATCCGCTGACCCAAGGTGCCCCCATGCCCGACGATATGAAGCGCCCCGTTTTCGACAAGTCCAAGCTGCCGAGCCGCCACACCACGGTCGGCCCCGAGCGCGCGCCCCATCGCTCCTACTACTACGCGATGGGCATGACCGAAGAAGAGATCAATCAGCCCTTCGTCGGAGTCGCGACCTGCTGGAACGAAGCAGCGCCCTGCAACATTACGCTCAACCGCCAGGCTCAAGCGGTGAAGACCGGCGTCAAGGCTGCGTTCGGATCCCCGCGCGAATTCACCACCATCACCGTCACCGACGGCATCGCTATGGGCCATGAGGGCATGAAGTCGTCGCTGGTCAGCCGCGACATCATCGCCGATTCGGTCGAGCTGACCATGCGCGGCCATTGCTACGACGCGCTCGTCGGACTCGCCGGCTGCGACAAGTCGCTACCGGGCATGATGATGGCGATGATCCGCCTCAACGTGCCGAGCGTGTTCCTCTATGGCGGCACCATTCTGCCGGGCCGCTTCCAGGGCCGCGACGTGACCGTCGTCGACGTGTTCGAAGGCGTCGGCATGCACGCCGCCGGCAAGATGTCGGACGCCGAGCTGCATGAGCTGGAATGCGTCGCCTGTCCGTCGGCCGGCTCCTGCGGCGGCCAGTTCACTGCCAACACCATGGCCTGCGTGTCCGAGGCCATCGGCCTCGCGCTGCCGGCTTCGGCCGGCGCCCCGGCACCTTATGAGAGCCGCGATGCCTATGCCGAAGCCTCGGGTCGCGCCGTGATGAACCTGCTCGCGCTCGGCATCCGTCCGCGCGACATCGTGACGCGCCGCTCGCTGGAAAATGCGGCGCGCGTCGTCGCCGCCACCGGCGGTTCGACCAATGCCGGCTTGCATCTGCCGGCCATGGCCCATGAGGCCGGCATCGACTTTACCCTCGATGACGTGGCGAAGATCTTCAAGGAAACGCCCTACATCGCTTCGCTCAAGCCGGGCGGCAAGTACGTGGCGAAGGATCTGTATGAGATCGGCGGCATCCCCGTCGTCATCAAGACGATGCTCGATCACGGCATTCTCGACGGCGACTGCATGACCGTGACCGGCAAGACGCTGGCCGAGAACCACAAGGACGTGGTGTTCCCGACCAATCAGGATGTGGTGATGCCGGCCAACAAGCCGATCACCGTCACCGGTGGCGTCGTTGGCCTGAAGGGCACGCTTGCGCCCGATGGCGCCATCGTGAAGGTCGCCGGCATGAAGACCCTGACCTTCAAGGGCCCGGCCCGCGTGTTCGATTGCGAAGACGACGCCTTCGCCGCCGTTGTGAACAAGAAGATCAAGCCGGGCGACGTCATCGTCATCCGTTACGAGGGTCCGAAGGGTGGACCCGGTATGCGCGAAATGCTCTCCACCACCGCCGCGCTGTACGGCGAAGGCATGGGCGAGACCGTGGCGTTGATCACTGATGGCCGCTTCTCCGGCGGTACGCGCGGCTTCTGCGTCGGCCATGTCGGTCCGGAAGCGGCGGTCGGCGGACCGATCGGCCTTTTGAAAGAAGGCGACATCATCGTCATCGACGCCAACACAGGCAAACTCGACGTCGAACTGTCGGCCGCCGAACTGGAGGCGCGCCGCAAGGAGTGGAAGCCGCGCGCCCATAACCATCAGTCGGGCGCCTTGTGGAAATACGCCCAGCTCGTCGGCCCGGCGCATCTCGGCGCCGTGACCCACGGCGGTGGCAAGGCCGAGACGCACACCTACGCCGACATTTAGTCGGACGCCGGTCCATGTCCGCCCGCGAACATCGCTTCGTCGCGACGCTGACATGGACCGGCGCGCCGCTCGTCGTCTCGCCTGACGGGCCGCGTGCGACTTATGACGGCTATTCGCGCGAATGCCGCGTCGAGATGCCGGGCAAGCCGCCGCTGATCGCCTCGGCGGCGGAAGCCTTTCGCGGCGATCCCAAATTGTACAATCCGGAAGACATGCTGGTGGCGGCGCTATCGGCCTGCCATGCGCTGAGCTATCTCGCCGAATGCGCCCGTGTGGGCATCGGCGTCGTCTCCTATCGCGACGAGGCGGAAGGCGTGATGGCCATCCAAGACAAGAAGATGCGTTTCGTCTCGGTGCTGCTGAAGCCCGAGGTCGTTATCGCCGATGCGGCGTTGATCGAAAAAGCGAAGGCGCTGCACGCGGCCGCCCATGACGGCTGCTTCATCGCCAATTCGGTAAATTTTCCGGTGACGCACGCCGCCACGGTGAAGGCGGCGACGTTGACGGCCTAGACGGCGCCTTGCGGCGCAGTAATGCGCGACGGCTTCACCGCGCGCAGCACGAAAAAGAAGGTTTCGCCGGCTGTTTTTGTGCCCATGCGTTGAAAATCGCCCTGATAGCAGAAGCGGAAGTCGGACAGGGCTGTCTTGCCGACTTGCTTGGTATATTCCGACTGATCGAGGAAAGTCAGGGTCTCCGGCGCTATGATCCGCTTATGCGACGGATCGGCCCAGGCCCAAACGCTTGTCGGCAGCGGACATGAGCCGCAAAAATAGCCGCCGGGCTTCAGCATCCTCCAGAACTCGGCCCACTGGGCAAAGAAGAACTTCCAGTCGCCCTGCGTACCGGTATGTTCGAGCACCTCCTAGGCATGAATCTCGTCAAACTGCTCGTCGGCGAAGGGGTAGGGCAGGTTTTCGAGATCCCAGACGACATTAGGTTTGTGATCGGCGTTGAAGTCTAGCGTGGTCAGATCGGTCCAATCCTGCGGACGGTCCTGTACCTTCAGAATTTTTTCGCGGTTCGAGCCGCAGCCAAGCAAAAGTTCGGGCATGCCGTTAATCCTGCGTTCTTGGCTTAAGTCAGTTCGCACCAGATCGGCGTATGGTCGGAGGCTTTCTCCTGGCCGCGCGGCTTGCGGTCGATCTGGCAGCCGGTGAGGCGGTCGGCGGCCTGCGGCGACAGCAGCAGATGGTCGATGCGGATGCCGTTGTCCTTCTGCCAGGCGCCGCCCTGGTAATCCCAGAACGTGTAGCAATGGGTCTCGACCGGATGCAGCGCCTTGAAGGCGTCGGTCAAGCCGAGGTTCTGCAGAGCGCGGAACTTGTCGCGCGTCTCCAAACGGAATAGGGCGTCGCCGCGCCAGGCGTCGGGATCGTAAACATCGAGCTCGGTGGGGATGACGTTGTAGTCGCCGCCGAGGACGATCATCTCCTCCTGCTTGAGCAGTTCCGTCGCGTGCGACTTGAGGCGGTCCATCCATTTCAGCTTATAGGCGTATTTCTCGGTGATCTCGGGCGGCTGGCCGGAGGGATTGCCGTTCGGCAGATAGATGGAGGCGACGCGGATCACCAGATCGCCGAAGCCGGTGACGGCCTCGATATAGCGTGCATGGTCGTCGACGCCGTTCTCTTCCAGGTGGGGCAGGCCGCGGCGGATGTCATCGAGCGGGCTTTTCGACAGGATGGCGACGCCGTTGTAGGTCTTCTGGCCGTGGACCGCGACGTTGTAGCCGAGGTCCTCGAACTCCATGCGCGGGAAGCCTTCATCGATGCATTTGATTTCCTGGAACAGCACCACATCGGGCGCGGCCTCTTTCAGCCAGGCCAGCACGTTAGGCAGGCGGGCCTTCACCGAATTGACGTTCCAGGTTGCGATCTTGACCACGACGACTCCGACTGCTGCGAGAGAGCTTCAATACTAAAATACTCAGTTTTCGTAGCATATCGCGGGATCGGGGTCAGCCGTGATGCAACGCAAAAATCGCTCCTGACGTCATTGTGGGTTGATGCAGCCGCCCGCTGTCCATAAAAAGGGAGGCGACCCCGCACAACCGCAGAAGAGGGCCGAACCGCAGATGCCGCATCACTCGCCACTCGTCGCCACCATCGTCATTGGCCTCGTCCTGGCGTTCATCCTCGGTGCCATCGCCAACCGGTTCCGCATCTCGCCGCTGGTCGGCTACATCCTGGCTGGCGTCATCGTCGGCCCGCACACACCGGGCTTCGTCGCCGATCAGTCATTGGCCCTCGAATTGGCCGAAATCGGCGTCATCCTGCTGATGTTCGGCGTCGGCCTGCATTTCTCGCCGAAAGACCTGCTGGCGGTTAAAGCGATCGCCATTCCCGGCGCCGTCGTGCAGATCGCCATCGCCACAGTGCTCGGCATCGGCCTCGCGCTGCTGATCGGCTGGGACGTGCCGGCCGGCATCGTCTTCGGCCTCGCGCTCTCGGTCGCCAGCACCGTGGTGCTGTTGCGCGCCCTGGAAGAAAAGCGTCTGCTCGAGACCAAGCGCGGCCAGATCGCCGTCGGCTGGCTGATCGTCGAGGACCTGGCCATGGTACTGGCCCTC